>DASZSH010000178.1:0-10459 GCA_035548755.1 Devosia sp. | reverse complement strand
GCCGCCTGCGCCGGCAAAAAGAAGCCGGGCGCATGGGCCCGGCTGCAGTGGCTGCGGAGGAGCGGGAGGACCTCCCCCGCGGGGCGGAGAACATCAAAACCCGCGCTTCAGTTCACCGGGTCCGGCGCCGGGGCGGCGGGAACGGGTTCGGCATCGGGAGCGCGCGGCGTCGGCCCGTCGGGGGCGAGCAGAGCGGCCAGCCCGATCAGCTGCACGAATTCGGCGCGATAGCCGTAGCGGTCCTCGCCCCTGGCGCCGTTGGCGAGATCGCGGATCGCGTCCCAGCTCATGGCCTCGCCGTAGTTGGAGCCCTTGAGCTTCTGGCCGAAGGCGGCCACGGCGGCGGCGAAGCGCTGGTCGGGGCCGGCGGCGGCGAGAGAAGGGACCTCGAGCGCGCCGGTGATCGGGGTTTCGATCAGCCTGCTCACGTCCCCATCGGGCGTCTTGTAGCGGATCTTGAGAAATCCCACTTCGTCGCTCACCGCCGAAGGAGCGGCGGCCTGGGGCGCGTAGCGCAGCGGGTCATTGAGCTCGCCACCCGAACCGGCCGGGGTGATCTCATAGATCGCCGTCACGGTATGGCCCGCGCCGATCTCGCCGGCATCCACCGCATCGTTGTTGAAGTCCTCGCGGTTGAGGGCGCGCGTCTCGTAGCCGATGAGACGGTATTCGCTCACCTGGGCCGGGTTGAACTCAACCTGGATCTTCACGTCCTTGGCGATGGTCACGAGGTTGGCCCCGCCCTCCTCCACCAGAACCTTCTGGGCTTCCTGGAAGCTGTCGATGTAGCTGGCGTTGCCGTTGCCGTTCTGGGCCAGCGCCTGCATCAGCGCGTCGTCGAGATTGCCCCGGCCGAAGCCCAGAACGCTGAGGCCGATGCCCTTGTCCCGTTCTGTCTTGATATAGGCCTTGAGCGCATCGGGCGTATCGATGCCGACGTTGAAGTCTCCGTCGGTGGCAAGGATCACGCGGTTGATGGTGCCCTCCCCCCTGGCCTCGGCATTGACCCGGTAGGCGAGCGCGATGCCGTCGACGCCGTCGGTCGAGCCCTCGGCCACCATCTGGTCGAGAGCGCTCAGGATCGTCGAGCGGTCGCTTGCCTTTGTCGGCCTCAGCGCGACGCCGGCCGATCCCGCATAGGTCACGATCGACACCGTGTCGTCGGGCGCAAGGCTGTCCACGAGAAGACCGAACGAACGCTTGAGCAGCGGCAGCTTGTTGGGCTCGTCCATCGACCCCGAGGTATCGATGAGGAAGGTGAGATTCATCGGCTTGCGCGCCGCGGCGGGCGGCACAAAGCCCATGATGCCGATCTCGAGGAGCTTGGTCTTCGCGTTCCAGGGCGTGGGCACGATCGCCATCGTCGCCTTGAAGGGCGTCTCGAGCGAGGCAGGCGCCGGATACGCATAGGGGAAGTAGTTGATCAGCTCCTCCAGGCGCACCGCGTTGGGGTCGGGCAGATAGCCGTCCTTGAGCAGCCCGCGGACGTAGGAATAGGACGCGGTATCGACATCGATCGAGAAGGTCGAGACCGGCTCCTGCTTGGTCACCTTCACGCGGTTCTCGTCGAACGACTGGAAGGTGTCGCCCGGCTGCATGGGAACGGTGCCGGTCTGCGGGGAGCCGCCGCCCAGCGCAGCGATGCCCGCGTTGGTCGCGGGAGCGGCGGCGATGCCGAGCGAGCGGGCTGCCTCCGGCGCGGGCGGGACGGGTGCGGCAAGCTGATCCTTGAGTGGCCCGGCCTGCGCCGTCACGGCGCCGGCATCGATCGGGGCGTCGGTCTCGGCTTCCTTCGGCGGCGACGGCTTCACCATCACGGGCGCCGATTTCGCCTTGAGCTCGGAGCGGCCCGACAGGGCGGACGGGTTGGCGTTGGCTGCAACCTCAGATCCGGTATCGAGATCGCCGCTCGCAATGCTCACCTGTGGCTCGGGCGGCGTTCCCTGCGTGTGACGGGAGGTGGCGGTGAGCAACTGCGTGCCGAGCGGCAGCAGCACCAGCGCCGCAACGGCCGTGCCAAGCGGGACGGCAAGCCCCGCGCCGACGGTCCAGCGGCGCAGCCAGCCGCGCCTTGCCGGTTCGGCAGGCGTCCTGCCGTGCGCGGCATCGAAGGCCAGCATGGCGGCATTGAGGGCAAGCTTCTTCCGCTCAGGCGAGGGCGCGCTCGGGCGCAGCCGCCGCAGGCTGGAGAGGGTTTCGTCGGTCATCTTGTCGTCTGTCATCACAAAAGCCCCCTTAGGGTCTTTTTGGCTTCGTGTATGTGCCAGGAGACAGTCGCCTCCTTGCATCCCATGATCCCTGCGGCTTCGGCGTGGCTCATATCCTCGGCGTAAACCAGCATGATCGCTTCGCGCTGCTTTTGGGGTAGCTCGCTCACCGCGGTCCAAAGTTCCCGGGCTGTGGTCGCCTCCTCCTGACTGCCTGGATCATCCTCGGGATGGACCAGGGTGAATGCATCGACGGTGCGATCGCGCCGGCCGCGGGAGCGCTGCATGTCGCGGACCATGTTGATCGTCACGCGATAAAGCCAGCTGGTGAAGGCCGAGCGGCCGTCGAAGCTGTGCAGGGCCGTGGCGAGCTTGACGCACACCTCCTGGGCGATGTCCTCGGCGTCCGAGATCTTCCCGCTCCACTTGCAGGCGGTCCGGAAGATGAAGTCGTAGTGGTCTTCGACCAATTGCCCGAAGGCGAGCCTGTCGCCCGCCTTGGCCCGCGCGATCAGCGCGGCGTTGTCAGCGGCGGTTTGCAACCGCGGTGGAAGTTCGGCCGTTTGCGGCGTCAATACCAGAGACCCGTTCACCCCAGGAGACCTTTGACTTGGCACCTTTGCGAGTGAGACGCCAGCGGCGCGCCGTTCCTTGGGGCGGCAGACGGTTTTTCGTCCCGCCAGCGGCAACGGGGCGGCTTGCGGGGCTGACGGCTTCGCGGCAAGGTGCCGGCCATGAGCCCGGAAAAACCAATCTCGCCATGGAAACTCACGCCGCCGCGCATCCTGCTGCTGGCGCTGGGGGCCTTGGCCCTGCTCTTTATCGCCGGCAGCCTGCTGGGCGTGCGCAACTACGAGGCGCTCAGGGAATCGCTGCCGTCAAGCTCATCGCAGGCCAGAGCGGGGTGACCGCATGAGGAGTCCGCGCAACGCCCAACGGCCGGCTGACGGGGCGCGGGCGGTCGTTCTCATCATTCTGCTCTTCGTGCTGGTCGCCGGCGTGCTGGGCATCGCCACGGGCAGTTTCGATCCGCGCTCGATCCGCATGAAGACGCCCGCCCCGTCCGATCCGATCACCATTCCCTGACGGATCAGGCCGGGGCTCTGCCAACGCCCGTGCGGATGTAGTTGAGCGTGCTCTCGCGCCGCGCGAGGCGGATCATCACCGCGATGGTGTAGACCGTGGTCCCGATGAGAGCCATCGAAAAGGCTCCGGCAAAAAGCTCGACCAGCAGGTCCAATTCGCTCTGGGCAAGAAGCTGTCCGGCGGCGACGCGGCTCACAAACTGCCAGGCCCAGGGAAGCGCCCATGGCAACAGCGCAAGCATTGCAAGGAAGGCCCAGATCGTCCGGCGCAGCGCCTGACGCACGAAGTTCGGGGCGCGGCGGCCGAAGGGCCCTTTGAGCGCCACCACAAGATGCGGCATCACCTCGCTCGCGGCGCGGTAAGCCTGCCGGCGCGACCGGAGGTTGAGCGACCGGACCGCGTTGAGCAGGGTCGCGTACTGGTCGTTGCCGAGCGGGCGCCCGGATTCGAAGGTGGCGTAGAGCTCCTCGAGAAGGGCGGGGTGGCGCTTGCGCAGGCCGACGAGCGCGGCCAACAGGTCCTTGTAGGTGGCGGAGCTTTCGCTCGTCGAGCGCACCAGCACCTGGACCTGGTTGGGCTCATGGGCGAGGATCAGCGTGCCGTAGGCGCGAAAGCTGTCCACGACATCGGCGAGCATCATCTGGCGTCCAAGGCCAGACAGCAGCCCCGCCCCGTCGTCGGCAAGGTTGCCATGCTCGATATGGAACGTCAGTTCACCGGTGCCGGTGCGCGAGCGCGTCGCCGTGGCAAAAAGCACATATTCGCGGCCGCGCCGGAAGAGGCGAAATTCGTCGCCCTCACCGCGCATATCCGTCTGCTGCAGCCTGAGCGCGAGTCCGCGATGATCGTCCCTGATTCCGCGGATGCGGCCTGAGTTTTCGATGTAGCGGTCGTCCACCCGAAACATGCGGTTTGCGCTCCGATGATCTCTCGATTGAGACCATCAAGCTCCGAGAAATCGGTAAACGGATCGATCAAATTGCAGGCAACAGAACCCTCAGGCGACGAGCGCCTCGGGGATCGCTTCGGCGATGAAGCCGCCGCCGAGCACCTGGCTGGTTTCGCTGTCGTCGGCATAAAGGACGCACGCCTGGCCAGGCGCGATGCCGTGCTCGCCAGCAAACAGCGTGACGAACATATCTCCGCCCTGCAGGCGGACCGCGCCCTGCTGGGGCGGGCGGGTCGAGCGGACCTTCACCTCGACCGGCAGGCCGTTGCCGCCGGCGGCGCGAAGCTGCGCGGGCTCGCCCAGCCAGTTGACGTCCCGCAGGCGCACCGTCCGGGTCATCAGCGCCTCGCGCGGACCGACGATGACCCGGCCCTGCCGGTGATCGAGCTTCACCACGTAGAGCGGGGCGTCCGACGCAAGGCCCAGGCCCTTGCGCTGCCCCACCGTGTAGTTGACGATGCCGTCATGGCGGCCGAGCACCCGGCCATCGAGATGGACGATGTCGCCCGCCGCAAGCGCTTCGGGATGCATGCGGCGGATGACGTCGGCGTAGCGGCCCTGCGGGACAAAGCAGATGTCCTGGCTGTCGTGCTTGTCGGCGACCTCGAGGCCAAGTTCGCGCGCCAGCTCGCGCACCCTGGGCTTGGTCAGGCCGCCGAGCGGAAAGCGCAGGAAATCGAGCTGCTCCTGCGTGGTGGCAAAGAGGAAGTAGGATTGGTCGCGCGACACGTCGACGGGCCGGAAGAGCCGGCGTCGCCCGCCCTCGAGGCGCGACTGCACGTAGTGGCCGGTCGCGAGCACGTCGGCCCCCAGCTCCTGCGCGACCTCCATGAGGTCGACAAACTTCACCGACTGGTTGCAGGCAATGCAGGGCACCGGCGTCTCGCCCTGCCGATAGGCATTGGCGAAGGGCTCGATGACTGCGTTGCGGAAGCGATCCTCGTAGTCGAGCACGTAGTGGGGAATGCCAAGGCTGGCCGCCACGCGCCGCGCATCGTGAATGTCCTGGCCGGCGCAGCAGGCCCCCCGGCGGTGCGTCGCTTCGCCATGATCGTAAAGCTGCAGGGTGACGCCCACGACGTCGTAACCCTCGCGGGCAAGGAGTCCCGCGACCACGGAGCTGTCGACCCCGCCGGACATGGCGACGACAACGCGCGTATCCTCGGGCCGCTTGGGCAGGTCGAGCGAATTGAGATCCATCGATATGCATCCAGTTGGGGGTCAAGGCCCCAGTGAACGGGCGCGGGTATAGGCGGAAAGCGCCGGGGCGGCAAGAATTGCCGGCCGGGCCTGGGCCCACCCTCGTCGGAAGCCGCGAAATCCGAGGAAAATCCGGGACCTTCGGGCTGGCATCAAGTTTGCATTGCTCCTTGCGGATCATTGTGTCCGAGGCCAACCTGACGTCGCATCTGACCATCAGCTTCTCACCCACGCCGGCTGCGAGCGGATCCTCCGCCCCGGCCGGGAGCGGTGCTGCCGCGAGCACGCAGCCGGATGGCGCCGGCCCGGCGGGCTTTCTTGCCGCCCTGATCGACCAGTTGCTGGCGGGGGCCGCCGCCACGGTGCCGCCTGCCGGCGAGCCGGCCGCAGCGAGTGCAGATGCGGCACCGGCGCTTCCAATTCCCCTCGCCACCGCGCTCGATCCCAAGGCCGCCCTTGCGGCGCGGTCGTCCGGCGAGGGCAAGTCGCTCCTTGAGCAACTGACCAGGCAGCTCAAGGACCTTAAGGACGAGCTCGACACGGGCGAAACGCCCGATCCGGAGCTGCTCGAGGCTCTGGGCCGGACGGTGGACGCGATCGCGGCGCTCATCTCCGGTGCCGCTCCCGCCGGGACGGCGATGCCCGAGGGCAGCGCCGGGCTCGATCCCCTGACGTCGATCGCGAACGGGGGCGGATCTTCGGCCGCGTCCGGGGCCGCCTCCTCGGCAAAGTCGGCCGGTCCCCTCACCGCCGAGCAGTTGGGGCAATACATCGCCGCCCTCGGCGGCAAGACCGCCCCGCGGCCGGAGGCTGACGGGTCCGCTGCCCCCGGCACGTCCGCAGCGTCGGACGCCGACCCCAGTGCGCCCCTTCCCGGCATCGCCCGGCTTGCCGACGCGCTCGCCGCCGCGAGCCGGAGTGTCGCCCAGGCCTCGCCCGATCTCGCCCAGAAGCTCGCCGCTCTTGGCCAGCAGCTCGAGAGCGCCGAGGCGAACCCCCAGCTCCTCGCGCAACTCGCCGCCCCCGGCGACAGCGATGCGAGCATTCTCGACAAGGCCGTGCAGTCGCTGCTGGATGCGCGGCGGCCGTCGGCGAGGGCCGTCCCCGCTGCCGCCAGCGGCAAAGGCCAGACCCAGGCTCCGAGCGCAACCATCGGGGCGCCGGCGCTTCCGGTGCCGGCCGGGATGGACGGGCCGGCAGGCGGGGCTCATCCGGCAGCTTCCGGCGCAAAGGCCGGCGCGGCGCCAGCAACCGCCATGCCGCGCCCGGACGATGCCGCGCCCGCCGCCGACGCCAGGATCGTCGCCGCGATCGGCACGCGCGACGACTCCGGGCCGGCCGGCGATACCGCGCAGGTCCCGCCCCCGGCGACGGCGGCCGGCGCGGCCGCCCCTCTCGTTCAGGCCCCGCCGCGGCTGATCCCGGCGGCGTATCAGGCGACGGTCAATCCCATCAATATGGGGCAGGTCGCCTTCGAGATGATCCGGCAGATGCATCAGGGGACATCGCGCTTTTCGATCCGGCTCGATCCTCCCGAACTCGGGCGCATCGATGTGAAGATGCACGTGGATGCGACGGGCGCCATCAATGCGCGCCTCACGGTCGAGAAGTCGGAGACGCTCGACATGTTCCAGCGGGACCGCGGCACGCTTGAGAAGGCGCTCAGCCAGGCGGGCCTTGATGGCGCAAAGACCAACCTCGAATTTTCGCTCAGGCAGAACCCCTTCGCCGGCATGACGGGGAACTTCCAGCGGCCCTCGGGCGGCAGCGGGACGCCGACGCGCGTCTCGTCCAGTCCGGACCTCGCCGAGGACGAGGGCATCGCGGCAGCCCCATCCGTCACCCTCTATCGCGGCGTCGCCTCGGCCGGCGGCGTCAACATCTTCGTCTAGGAGAGCGCCATGACCGTCAGCGGCGTCGGGTCCAGTTCATCGTCGTCATCGAGCGTCATCGACCGCACCACCATTGCGGACAATTTCGACACGTTCCTGCAGCTGCTCACCACGCAGCTCAAGAACCAGAACCCGCTCGATCCGCTCGACACCAACCAGTTCACGCAGCAGCTCGTGGAGTTCTCCGGCGTCGAACAGCAGCTCAAGACCAACGACTTCCTCGCCTCGCTGGTGACCTCGAACGCCAACACCACCAACTCCAATGCGGTGGGCTATATCGGCAAGACTGTGACGGCATCGGGCGTTCGCGCCGAGCTCGTCAACAACAAGGCGCAGTGGAACTTCTCGCTCGAGGACGCCGCCACGGTCACGGTCACCATCAAGGATGCCGACGGCAATTCCGTCTATACCGAGCAGGACGCCCTGCAGGCAGGCTCGGGGACCTTCACCTGGGATGGCAAGGACAACCAGGGCAACGCCCGGCCGCCCGGCACCTATTCGATCTCGATGCAGGCGGTGACGGCCGAGGGCAAGCAGATCAATGTCTCGACCCAGACCACCGGCGTCGTCACGGGGGTCGATTTCACCGGTTCCGAGCCCGTCCTGCTGGTCGGAAATTCGCGCCTCAACCTCTCGGGCGTAACGTCCGTCGTGCAGACGCCGGCCTCTTAGGGCCGCGTTTACCCTGCCACGCCGCCGCCCCATTCCGCGGCCCGCCGGGGATCGCCATCCTCTCGCTCAAACTGCTGATTCCTAACGTTTTCCTGATGGCTGGGGCAGCACGTTTTAACGCCTTGTAGAGGTTAGCTTAGGCAAATTTTAAGCGCGATCACGTAGGCTCGATCAAGGTCAGGTTGAGTCAGTGAGTAAAATGACCGTCCAAATGCGCCCCCGCGTGAAGTACGTGATCGGCCCCGATGGCAGTCCCCTTACCATCGCCGATCTGCCGCCCAAGACCACGCGGCGCTGGGTGATCCGACGCAAGGCTGAAGTGGTTGCCGCGGTCCGCGGCGGTCTGCTGTCCCTCGAGGAAGCATGCGCCCGCTATACGCTGAGCGTCGATGAATTCCTCAACTGGCAGGCGGCCATCGACAAGCACGGCCTGGCCGGGCTCCGCACGACCTGGATTCAGCACTACCGCGAGAGCTGAGGCGATCGCGAGGAGAAGCGTCCCCCGCCCGGCGCAAGTCGGCGGCGGGCGGATCTGTTAGCGCCGCATTCACCTCGCCCGGCAGAACCTGCCGCTCATTCGCATTCTGCGACAGCCCGTTAAGACCTTCTTTACCATCCGCTAGGCAATAGTTGCCCATGGTTCGCGCAGAAAGTCGCCTGCGCGTGTGGGGTCTACGGTGAACGGACTTCTTCAGCTCTTCAACAGGCTGGGATTGCAGCGTGTTGCGGCGATGGCCGTGGTCGCTGTGCTCATGCTCGGCTTCTTCGCATTCCTCATCATGCGCGCCTCGACGCCCCAGATGGCGCCGCTCTACACCGGGCTCAGCCTGGAGGACTCGCAGGCCATCGTCGACGAGCTGCAGAAGCAGAACATCCCCAATGAAATCCGCGGCGACGGGGACACGATCCTGGTGCCGCGCGACCAGATCACCACTATCCGCATGCAGCTTGCCGAGAACGGCCTGCCCACCAAGGGTCAGGTCGGCTACGAGATTTTCGACCAGCAGAACACGCTGGGCGCGACGAGCTTCGTGCAGAACATCAACAATGTGCGGGCGCTGGAGGGAGAGCTGGCGCGCACGATTTCCTCGCTCGCGCGCATCAAGTCGACCCGGGTTCACCTCGTTTTGCCCGAGCGCGCCCTGTTCTCCCGTGACAAGAAGGATCCCACCGCCTCCATCGTGGTGTCGGTGCGCGGCCAGCTCAGCAACGAGGAAATCCGCGCCATCCAGCATCTTGTGGCGTCGGCCGTGGAAGGCCTCACCCCCAATCGGGTGACGATCGCCGACGATGCCGGCAATCTGCTCGCCGCCGGCGTCGGCGACGGCGAGGATTCCACTGTGCTCGCCGGCGAAGCCGACGAGCGCAAGGTGGCGCTCGAGAACCGGCTCCGCACCAGCATCGAGAGCCTGCTTGCCAATATCGTCGGCGAAGGGCGGGCCCGCGTCGAGGTGAGCGCCGATCTCGACCTCACGCGGGTCACCAAGACGGCGCAGACGTTCGATCCCAACGGCCAGGTCGTGCGCTCGACGCAGACCAAGGATGTCGCCAACAATTCGACCGATGGAGCTGCCGCCGGGCAGGTCAGCACGTCCACGCAGCTGCCCGGCGCAACCACCGCGGCATCGGCGCCTGGCGGCGCATCCGAGCAGGGCTCGACCAACGAGGAGACCACCAACTACGAGATCTCCAATGTCAGCCAGACGGAGATGACCGATCCGGGCGCGATCAAGCGCCTGTCGGTCGCCGTGCTCGTCGATGGCACCTACACCACCGACGCGCAGGGCAATTCGAGCTATGCCCCACGCGACCAGGCGACGCTCGACCAGATCAAGGCGCTGGTGCAGTCGGCGATCGGCTTCGACGACAAGCGGGGAGACCAGATCACCGTCGCCAACCTGCAGTTCGCGCAGGGACCGACGCCAACCGCGGTCGGCACGCCGGGGCCCGGGCTCTTCGACTTCACCCGCGACGACCTGATCAGCGGCGCCGAGATGCTGGTGACCCTCATCATCGCGCTCGCCCTCGTCTTCTTCGTGATGCGGCCGCTGCTCAAGCGCGTGCTGTCGCCCGAAACGCCGCCCCTGGCGCTGCCTGTGTCGGCGGAGGTCGGAGGCCCGGTCCTGGTCCCGGCCGCCGCTGCCATGACGGCGCCCGGCGGCGAGCACGTCGAGGACAGCGCCCCTCCCGCCATGGTTCCGGCATGGATGAAGGACGCGCGCAATCTCGGCGCGGCGCAGGCCCAGACCATGAAGACGGTCGGACAGCTCGTGCAGGACAACCCCAAGCAGGCCGCGCTGATCGTGCGCGATTGGCTGTCGAGCGCAGTGTGAGCTGACCGATGACCGCCAGCACCGCACTCGCCGCACCCAGCATCCAGCAGAGCATGTCGCGCCAGCTCGTCATCGGCAGCGACGCCACGCAGCGCGAGCTCACGGGCGACGAGAAGGCCG
>DASZSH010000177.1:0-6721 GCA_035548755.1 Devosia sp. | reverse complement strand
TGGTCTGGGCGAGCATCTGCTCGAGATCGCCCCCGGTCTTGGCGCCTGTGAGCGCGAACTCCTGCCTGAGCGCCTCCGCCGCCGCCGGATTGATGTCCACAAGCCCCACGAGCTCGACCCGGCCCCTGAGCTCGGGCGCCTCGTTGAGCGCCCTGAGCCATCCCTTGGCCATGTTGCCGCAACCCGCCAGAACGGCCCGGTACACCACCCGCAACTCCTCCCCCAGCCGCCTTTCCGGCGTGCCGGCCGACAAATCTCCCAGCCATCCCCCCGACTGAAGCGGCGCTTTTGGCCGCCCGTTCGGCCGGTAGATGCCGTAAACGTTTACGACCGTACCCGAAAACGTTTACGTGTCAACTGTGCATGACGAATTCGGCGCTGTACAAGGGCTTCACAGACCTTGATTAAAGCGCCAACTGCATCCCGAGGGCAGCCGCACATGATGGGCATCAAGCGCCTCGCGCAGCATCTGGACATCTCGATCGGCACCGTCTCGCGCGCCCTCAACGGCCGCCCCGATGTCTCCGAGCAGACCCGCAGGCGCGTGCTCGAGGCCGCCGCCGAACTGGGCTACGTGGCCAACCAGTCCGGCCGCTCGCTTCGTCAGGGCACCACGCAAACCATTGGTTTCATGATCGAATCCGGCGCCGACACGGCCGGCAACTCCGACAACTTCTTTCTCGGCGTGTTCGAAGGCGTGCAGACCGTGCTGGGCCGCCACAACCTCGACCTGGTGGTTCTGCCCTGCCCCAGCGACGAGGACCCCGCGCAGTATCTGCAGCGCATCGTCGCCCGCCGCCTGGTGGACGCCCTCATCATTTCGGCCACGCACCGCCGCGACCGGCGCATCGAACTGCTTGATTCCGCACGCATTCCCTTCATCGCGCTCGGCCGCTCGCAGACTACGGCGGGCGACCACCCCTGGCTCGACCTCGATTTCGAAGGGGTTGCCGGCCGCGCCGTGGACCGGCTCGTGGCGCGCGGCCATCGCCGCATCGCCGCGGGTGTCCCCAGCAACGACATCAATCTGGGCTTCGTTTACCTCGAAGGCTACCGCGCGGCGCTCCTCCGCCACGGCATCCCATACGATCCGGCGATCGTCATTCGCGCCGCCTCCTCCGAACAGGGCGGCTACCAGATCGGCCATGAGTTGCTCTCGCTGCCCGACCGTCCGACCGCGGTGGTGCTCCACTATGAGATGATGGCCATCGGCCTTTACCGCCGCCTGGCGGAAGCGGGCCTGACGCCGGGCCGCGACCTGGCCGTGATCGGCTTTCGCGAGTCGCCGCTCGCCCGTTTCCTCTCGCCCACGCTCACCTGCTTCCGCATGTCGCTGCGCGAGCTGGGCATTGCTCTGGGCGAATCCCTTCTCGCTTCCATGCCCGGCTTTGCCGAAACTTACCCGCAGGGCATCGTGCACCGCATCTGGCCGATGGAGCTCGTCGAAGGCGAAAGCGACGCCCTGCGCCTCCCCCGCGCATAGCGCCCGCCCTGCCCGGCGATGAAACAGCCAGCGGCCTTTCAGACCCGCCAAGATGATTGGCGCACCCGAGACGATTCGAACGTCCGGCCTTTGCCTTCGGAGGGCAACGCTCTATCCAGCTGAGCTACGGGTGCGTGGGGTCACGCATACGCGACCCACGCTTTGAGTGCAAGCCGGGCCTCAGGCCGTCGCTTCGGCACTGCTCGGGGAGGGCTCCTCGGCCCACAGCCGGTTGAGTTCTTCGAGGAAGAGATCGGCCATGTCGGCCGGAGCGGTTTCCTCGCCGGCCAGCATCTGCTCATGCGCCGCCATCGCGGCGGCGACGCCCTCGGCGAGCGTATCGGTCAGTTCGGCCTGCACGTTGATCTTAAGCTCCTCGGTTCGCTTGGTTTTGCGGCGCATTACGCATTACTCCTGCTGCAACCCCCAGGGCGAACCTATCCAGCGGCCGTGGCGGACGAGCGGAGATTTCGGGGAGAGATTGTGACGGCCTCAAAATGGCGCGGGACGGAGGAGGCGCAGGGGGCGCTGATCGCCCGGATGGATAAATTGCAGCATCTCTGCATGCAGTTGCAGCCGATCGGCTGCATCTCGCACCGCCTGGGGCGCATAAAAGCTGTCGCCCACAATGGGGTGGCCGAGCGCCAGCATGTGCACGCGCAGCTGGTGCGTGCGCCCGGTGAGCGGCACGAGCCTCAGCCGCGTGACGCCCGCCTCGCGCGCGATCACCTCCCACCGCGTCCGGCTCGGCCGCCCGCGCTCGCGATCGACGCGCTGGCGCGGCTTGTTCTCCCAGTCGGTGGCGAGCGGCAGATCGATGAGCCCGCTCTCCCCCTCGACCTCGCCCCACACGCGCGCGACATAGTATTTCTCGACCTGCCGGTGCTCGAACTGGCTGCCCAGAGCCCCCAGCGCCGGCTTGTCGAAGGCCATGAGGATGAGCCCCGAGGTATCCTTGTCGAGCCGGTGCACGACCTTAGCCGCGTAATACTGCGGGTAAAGCGCCTGTACACGCGCTTCGAGACAGTCTGCGAGCGAAGGATCCTTGCCCGCCACCGTGAGCAGCCCGCTGGGCTTGTCGCACACGATCAGCCGGTCGTCCTCGTAGACGATATCCACCCACGGCTCGGTGGGCGGGCGATAGTCGAAGGTCGGCGGCAGCGGCGGCATGGCCCAGGCTCTAGCACGAAATCCTGTGAGCGGCCCCTTTCCTGTTCAGCATGAGCCGCTAAAGTCCCCGCCCAACCGCGGCGCCTCCGGCCGGAGCCGCGCCGCACCAGAAAAGAGAGCGGAGGGACGGCATGGCTGCGCGGCAGCGCCTGGGCGTGGGCATTATCGGGGCGGGGAACATTTCGAGCCAGTACCTGCGGGCGATGCGCGATTTCCCGGTGCTGGACATCCGCGGCATCGCCGACCTCAAGCCCGATGTGGCGGCCCGCAAGGCGGCCGAATTCGGCGTGACGCCCCGATCCGTCGACGACCTCCTGGCCGACCCCGCCATCGACATCGTGGTCAACCTCACGATCCCCCGCGCCCATGTGGCGGTGGGCCTCAAGGCGGTGGCCGCCGGCAAGCACATCTATGGCGAAAAGCCGCTCGGTGTCACCTTCGCCGAAGGCAAATCGCTGCTTGCGGCGGCCCGAAGGAAGGGCGTGCGCGTGGGCTCGGCCCCCGACACCTTTCTGGGCGGCGGCCACCAGACGGCCCGCGCCGTCATCGACAGCGGCCGGCTTGGCGCCATCATCGGCGGAACGGCGTTCTTCGGCGTGCCCGGGCACGAATACTGGCACCCCGACCCGGCCTTCTACTACGATATCGGCGGCGGCCCGGTGCTCGACATGGGCCCCTATTACATCACCGACCTGGTCAACCTGCTCGGCCCGGTGCGGCAGGTACAGGCGGCGAGCCTCACCCCGCTCAAATCGCGCCCCATCCGCTCCGAGCCCAAAAAGGGCCAGATGATGCCGGTCAGGGTCTTCACCCACGTGACCGGCACGCTGCAGTTCGTCTCGGGCGCCCTGATCACCGTGACGCTAAGCTTCGATGTGCCCAAGCATATGCACCAGCCCATCGAGCTCTACGGCTCGGAGGGCGCCATGCAGGTGCCCGACCCCAACATGTTCGGCGGCCCGGTGCGCGTGGCCAAGCCGCGCGCCGAACAGTGGGACGACGTTCCAGTGAAGCTGCCCTATGCCGACGCCAACTACCGCTCGCTGGGCGTGGCCGACATGGCGCACGCCATTCTGAGCGGCCGCCCGCACCGCGCCAGCGGCGAGCTTGCCCTGCACGTGCTCGAAGTGATGGAAGCCTTCGAGACCGCAAGCAGGACCGGCGCCCCGGTGCGCATCCGCACCAGGGCGGAACGCCCCGCCCCGCTGGCCGAGTCGATCCGCCGCGGCCGGATTTCCTGACCGCGCGGACGGGCGGCAGGGCCGCCGCCTGCCTGGGCAGCGACGGGCGAGGCCTTTGACCGCGAAGGCCGGCCTCGCCCTGGGCAAATCTCGCACAGTGAAATTTGCCCCCGCGGCGCGCCCGGCCGAGTCCTTCTCCGCAGACGCGACCGGCAATATTTGCAAACCGCCAGTTGTGCCAAAATCGACCGCTGATGCAGAAGTGCAACTTAAGACGTGGATTCCGGCGGGGACCGCTTGTGCCGGCGACCGGCCCGCATTTTACTCCAGTTGTCGGCACTTGTGGGCCGCGGCAAGTCATGGGGCTCGGGGAATGTCGCCTTTACGCACGCTGACTGCGGTTCTGCTTGGCACGGCCGGCGCATGCTGCTGGATCGTTTCGGTCGATGCCGCCGACCTTATTGTCGACCAGGGCACGATTGTGCAGCCCGACACTCAGCTGCCGGCCGTTTCGGGCATCAACGGCAAATGGGAATTCGACCCCGGCCTGCTGACCGGGGGCGGGCTGATCCGCGGCGCGGGCTCGCTGAGCGTGCCGCTGGGCGACCGCTTCGGCCTCCAGGGCGACGTGATGGGCACCTGGACCTCGACCAACGGCTTCATCTATTCGGGGGCGCTGCATGCCTTTACGCGCGACCCCGAGCGCTATCTCGCCGGCCTCACCGGCGGCATCGTGGTTTCCCCGCAGGCGACGCTGGCCGCCTTCGGCCCCGAGGGCGAGCTCTATCTCGACAATTTCAGCCTCGAAGCCTGGGGCGGCTTTGCCAACCTCAACTATGTCGACCCCGCCATGCTGGACAAGACCGGCGTGTTCGCGATCGGCGACCTGGCCTATTATGCCACGCCCGACTGGCGCTTTACCGTGGGCGGCAGCTACGTGCTGGGCGACCTGTCGGTGCATGGCGGCACCGAATACATGTTCCACGGCCTGGGCATGCCGCTTTCGGCCACTGCCGACGCGCGCCTGCACAACAATGGCAGCTACACCTTCACGGTGGGGCTCAAAGGCTACTTCGGCGGCTCGGACGACGGCAAATCGCTCATCGACCGCCAGCGCCAGGACGACCCGCCCAACCGCGCCATCGATCTCTTCACCGCAGCGGGAAGCCAGATGTTCGACACGCCGCCGGCTGGCCCGACGTATACTGACCCCGAACAGTCCGCCGAAGCCTGTCTCTATTTTGGTGGAACGCCGATTTACGACGGAGAAAGCAATTTCGACTTCTGCAATATGAACTCGCCGGCTTGACGGCGGTCAACTCGTCGTCAGAAGTTCGTTTACATATTCCGAGAATTTCTTGCCAGTCCTGGGCAAGAAGCTTTCCGTACGCCGGAAACGTATCTGAAGATCGGGGCGCATCATTTCGCGCATAGCTGCCGCGACTGCGTCTTCGTCAAATGGCTGTTCTTCGGAAATCGGCGCGTAGCGCACCTCAAGCTCCAGCGGTCCAACCTGTGCGATCTGCCATGTCTTGATGTTGAACTTGGGTTTGAAATTCCTCGGAACGCCAAAGGCCACGGCGCTCCCATCGGGGAACCGGAACATGTCCGAGGTCCGACCGACGATCCTTTCGAGAACCCTCAAAGTGCGTCCGCACGAGCACTGGTCCCCCTCAACGGCCAGGTCGCCATGGTCGTAGCGGATGAGTGGTTGCGCCCAGTTCATCAGGTTGGTCACCACCACGCGGCCGATCGAGCCCTTCGGCACCGGGCGATCCTGGTCATCAAGGAGTTCCAAAAAGACCAGCTCCTCAGCAACATGCAGATGGCTCCCTGTGGGGCACTGGTAGGCCATCAGATGAGCCTCCTTTGAGCTATAGAAGTTCAAGATTCTCGCGCCAAACGCCCGTTCCACGTCCTCTCGCTCGTCATCATGCGCGGCGGTGCTGAACGCCAGAACGGCATCAAACTTTGCCTGCCTTCCAGTTCTCATCGCCTCAATGGCGACGACCTGAGCCACTTTGGCCCGGCATGACAGATAGCCAACCTCATCGTGCTCCGAAATGTAGTCGATGATGTGTTGTGGCGGTGTATCGCCGTTCAGACGCAACGTCCGTCCTGTCGCCTCGGCCATCCAGGAGGGCCCCCACGCAGGACCGACTTCCACGTTTGGCCAGACGCCGGCCTCGGGCTCTTCCTCCATGTAGAAGAGCACGTCCTTGGACCAGTCGACCCCATGCCAGCTCTGGCCGCGGAACACGGCGGCTCTGCTTGCTATGCTGCATAGGGCGGAGGTCTCGACAGTGATCGGAATGCCCGTTGAACCACTGGTCGTGGCATTGCTCGTGCCGCCGTGACCGACTGGAAGCGCAAGCGACTTCATGTCGTCGCCCCGGTCGCGCACATCAGCACGTCGAACAATTGGAACGTCGCCCCACCTGCTCCAGTCGACACCACCGGCTTCGTCGAACAGGCCATCAAGCCGTGCGGCATAGAAGGGCACGTGATCTCTTGCATGCCGCAGCAGACGTTCAAGGCGGCGGCGTTGGAGATGTCGAATCTCTTCGGGCGGCCAAAACTGGCTCTCCATCAGGACCGAGAAGAATTCCCGTTGAGCTGCCGCAAAGTCCATCAAGCCGCTCCATGTTCCTCGCGACCCGGCGGCTGCCATTCGTTGACGTATTCCCTGAGCTTGCCGGCTGGGGTGGTCGAAATGCTGTCGACGCGGCGGAAGCGCACTTCGGCTGCCTCGAAGTAGAACTGCCGCATCAGGCCGGCCAGGGTCGCCTCGTCGCCGGGCTCGGCCGGATCGGCGGGGATGTAGCGCACCTCGAAGGTGGTGGGCCCGGTCTGCGCGATCTGCCAGCCGACGCATTTGAGCAGGTGC
>DASZSH010000176.1:0-4900 GCA_035548755.1 Devosia sp. | reverse complement strand
GGGCCTGCTGCTGCTGGTCCTGCTGGTCGTGCTGTTCCTGTCGCTCGAGCTCAGATCCTTCTATCGGCGGCTGAGGACGAGCGAGGAGAGCTTGCGCGAATCGCTGGCCCGCGCGAACGAGGCCAACCAGGCCAAGACCATGTTCCTCGCCAACATGAGCCATGAGCTGCGCACGCCGCTCAATGCGATCATCGGCTTCTCGGAGCTGATCGAACGCCAGGCCTTCGGGCCGGTCTCGGAGAAATACCGCATCTATGTGGGCGACATCCTCCAGTCGGGGCGCCATCTCCTGAGCATCGTCAACCAGCTTCTCGACATGGCCTCGATCGAATCCGGCAAGGACCGGCTGGAACGGCGGCCGATGGATCCCAAGGCGGCGCTGCTGAGTGCCGTCGCGATGATCCGGGGCACGACCCAGGCGGCCGGCATCGCCATCGATGTGGATGGAGGCAGCCTGCCGGACCGGATGATCTGCAGCGAACGCGCCTTCCGGCAGATCGTGGTCAACCTGGTCTCCAATGCCGTGAAGTTCTCGCCGCAGGGCGGCCGCGTGCGGGTCACGGCCGCGGCCCAGGGACCGGACTGGATCTCGCTGGCCGTCGCCGATCAGGGCATCGGGCTGACGCCGGACGAGCTCGCCCAGCTCTTCACGCCGTTCTGGCGCAGCGAGAATGTCTGGACGCGCCGCAGCGACGGTATCGGGCTGGGGCTGGCGCTCACCCGGCGCCTGATCGAGGGGCTCGGCGGCTCGATCGAGGTCGAGAGCGAACCCGGCAAGGGCAGCCGCTTCACGGTGCGGCTGCCGGTCGATCCGACGGCGGCGGACAAGGGCGCCTCCGCCTGAAGCCGGCGTGGGATCTGCGCGGCTTTGCCGCGCGGTCGAAGCTCCTGCTCGCTTGTCGGGCGTGATGAATCGTGTCCATGCTTGGAACATGACGAGGGGGAGCTTGTTCAGGCGTAGACGGAGCGGAAGGCTGTGGCTCGGCCTGTCGCTTTGCTATCTGCTGCTGTTCAACGCGCTGCTCTCGGCCGGCGCCGGCGCAAGATGGGAGATCGCACAGGCGGACCCGCTGCAGCGGGCCATCCTGGATTCGCTCTGCCGGCCGGCTGGCGGCGAGGCGCCGCAAGGCCAGAACCCCGGCCATCACCCGTTCGACTGCGGAATCTGCGGCCACGCCTGCCCGATGGGCGGCTGCGTTCCGGTCGCGTTCGTCCGGAGTTCCGAATTCGAGTTGGCGGCGGCGCGCAGCTTTGTGCCTGCCTTCGCCGATCGCACCTTGCTGCCCGCCGGCGGCCGGCTGCTTTATCCCTCCGACAGCTTTTCCCAAGGTCCTCCGCGGGCCGTGATCCGGGCTTAAGCCCGCTCTCGCATCAACCGAAACTGGAACCGCAGGGCGGATACCGTCCTGCGCTCGATTGCCTTTGGGGAAACACCATGAGCTATCCGACACGCCGGATGGAGGACGACACGGCTGTACCCAGCTCGGCGCTCTATCGCGCCGTCTGGCGCTGGCATTTCTATGCCGGGCTGCTGGTCCTGCCATTCATGATCCTGCTCGCCACCACGGGCGGGCTCTATCTTTTCAAGGACGAGATCAACGGGCTGATCTACCGCCACGACCTGACGGTGGCGCCCGCGGACAGCGCGCCGCTCGCGGCCGGCGAGCTGATCGAGAAGGCCACGGCGGCGGTACCGGGCACCGCGGTGCGTTACGTGCCGCCTGTCGGGCCGGCATCGTCCGTCGAGGTCGGCGTCGCCACGCCCGACCGCGGCACGATCTCGGTCTATGTCGATCCCTACCGCGGCACCGTGCTGGGCACGGTCGCCGATGCGTCCAAGCTGATGTTCGTGATCAAGAAGATCCACAGCCTGGAATATTTCGGCTGGCTCACGAACCGCATCATCGAGATCGTGGCCGGCTGGGCGCTCGTGCTGGTGATCACCGGCTTCTATCTCTGGTGGCCGCGCAACCGGCTGGCCGGCGTCTGGACGATGCGCCTCAAGCCCGGCAAGCGCGTGCTCTGGCGCGACCTGCATGCGGTGAGCGGCGCCTATGTCGGGCTGCTGATCTTCTTCCTGGCCTTCACCGGCCTTCCCTGGTCGGGATTCTGGGGCGCCAAGATCAACCAGTTCGTCGACGCGAACGGATTCGGCTATCCGCCGGAATATTGGCAGAGCGTGCCCAAGTCGCCGCTGCCGATGGGCCATGAGATGCACCAGGTCAACTGGAGCCTGGAAAGCGCGCCGATGCCGGAATCGACCGACATGGGCATGGCTCCCATCGGCATCGACAAGGCGCTGGCGATCTTCGACAGGCTGGGCGTGACCAAGGGCTACAGCGTCGATCTGCCCTCGGGCCCCGAAGGCGTCTATTCGGCTTCGGTCTTCCCCGACCGGGTCGCGCAGGAGCGCGTCGTCCATCTCGATCAATATACCGGCAAGCCGCTCTTCGACGGCGGGTTTGCGGCGCTGGGCGTCGGCGCCAAGGCGATCGAATGGGGCATCAGCGTCCATCAGGGACAGGAATATGGCCGCTTCAACCAGTTCCTGATGCTGGCGGGCTGCCTCGCCATCGTCCTGATGTCGGTCTCCGCCCTCGTCATGTGGTGGAAGCGCCGCCCGCAAGGCTCGCTCGGCGCGCCGCGCCCGCCGGCGAATTACCGCGTCGCCAAGGGCGTGCTGGCGATCGCGGTCGCCATCGGCGTGATCTTTCCGCTGGTGGGAGCCTCGCTGCTGGTCATGCTCGCCATCGACTGGCTGCTGCCGGCGCGGCTGCGAGAACGTCTTGCGTGACCACGAAAAAAGCCGGCGGCGCTTGCGGGCGCCGCCGGCTGTTTCGCCACCGCTGCCGGCCGCGCGTGATCGCTACACGTTGAACCGGAAGTGGAAGATGTCGCCGTCCTTGACGACATACTCTTTCCCTTCCGCGCGCATCAGTCCTTTTTCCTTGGCGCCTTGCTCGCCGTTGCAGGCGACGTAATCGTCATAGGCGATGGTCTCGGCGCGGATGAAGCCGCGCTCGAAATCGGTATGGATCACCCCGGCAGCCTCGGGCGCCCGGGCGCCGCGATGCACGGTCCAGGCGCGCGCCTCCTTGGGCCCCACCGTGAAGAAGGTGATGAGGTCGAGCAGCTTGTAGCCGGCGCGGATCACGCGGGCGAGGCCGGGCTCGGTGAGGCCGAGGCTCGCCAGGAACTCCTGCTTCTCGGCCGGCTCGAGCTGCGCCACCTCGGCCTCGATCGCGGCCGAGATCACGACCGTCTCGGCGCCCTCGGTTTTCGCTTTCGCGGCCACCTTGGCCGAGTAGGCGTTGCCCTCGGCGGCGGCGTTCTCGTCGACATTGCAGACATAGAGCACGGGCTTCGAGGTCAGGAGCTGGAGCTGGTTGAAGACCGTCTCGAGCTCCTTCGCGACCTTGGCGGTGCGGGCCGGCTTGCCGGCGCGCAAGACCTCGAGCGCGGGCGTGGCCGCATCGACCAGCGCCTTCGCTTCCTTGTCGCCGCCCTTGGCCTTCTTCGCCGCCGCGTCGACGCGCTTCTCGAGGCTCTCGAGGTCGGCCAGCATCAGCTCGGTCTCGACGATCTCCGCATCGCGGATCGGATCGACCGAACCCTCCACATGCGTGACCTCGCCCTCGAAGCAGCGCAGCACATGCACGATGGCGTCGACCTGGCGGATATTGCCGAGGAACTGGTTGCCGAGCCCTTCGCCCTTGCTCGCCCCCTTTACCAGCCCCGCGATATCGACGAACTCGAGCTGGGTCGGGATGATCTTGCCCGAGCCCGCGATCTTCGCCAGCACGTCGAGGCGGGGGTCCGGCACCGAGACGCGGCCGACATTGGGCTCGATGGTGCAGAAGGGATAATTCGCGGCTTCCGCGGCCTGGGTCGCGGTCAGCGCGTTGAAGAGCGTCGATTTGCCGACATTGGGCAGGCCGACGATGCCGCAGGTAAAGCCCATGAGACCTGGATCCGTTGATAGGTGGCGGTTGCGTTTCGGTGGTGGGCAGGGAGCTTCACCCCTCCCCCTACCCCCTCCCGCAAGGGGAGGGGGGGCTGGAACTAGGAAAGACCTCGCCCCCTCCCCTTGCGGGAGGGGGTAGGGGGAGGGGAATCGTAGGACGCGATCATGACGCCTTACCGTTGCCGTTCTCGGTGCCTTCCGTGTCCTCGCCCGGCGCCTTCTTCTCTCGCGGCGGCTTGGGCGCGGGCGGGTTCAGCGTGTTGTTGACCTTGTTGAGGAAGTTGTTGGGCTCGCCCCTCGCCAGGTCGCGCAGCAGGAGCGGCAGGGCGTCGGCGACGGCGAAGCAGAACTTCTCCACCACCGGCCGCTCCTCGGCCGTGAAATCCGAGAGCACATGGTGGCGCACATGGTCGCGATGGCCGGGATGGCCCACGCCCAGCCGCACCCGCCAATAGTCCGGGCCGATGGCGGCGTCGATCGAGCGCAGGCCGTTATGGCCCGCCGCGCCGCCGCCGCGCTTCACGCGGAGCTTGCCGAAGACGAGCTCGATCTCGTCATGCAGCACGATGATGTCGGCCGGGTCGATCTTGAAGAAGCCGCTCGCCGCCGCGACCGCGCGGCCGGAATCGTTCATGTAGGTGGTGGGACGCAGGGCCAGCACCCGCTCGCCCGCGATCTCGCCTTCCTGGAAGGACCCGTCGAACCGGCTTCTGGCTGCAGAAAAGCCATGGCGGTGGCTGATCGCAGCCACCGCCATGAAGCCGATATTGTGCCGGTTCGCGGCGTAAGAGGGGCCCGGATTGCCGAGCCCGACCAGCAATCGCATCGGGCAGGGACTCCGGGCCCTCGGGTCTTACTTCTTCTTGTCGCCGCCGGCCGGCTTGGCCGCTGCCGCGGGCTTCGCGCCCGCCGCCGGAGCCGCCGCGGGCTTCGCAC
>DASZSH010000175.1:0-2892 GCA_035548755.1 Devosia sp. | reverse complement strand
GGGCCGGGCGGTTCCGCCGGGCTCGAGCCTCACCGCCTGTCCGGTCGAATCGATCACGGCGATGGCGCGGGTCTGGCCGGGATCCAGGGTCATGATCTCGGCCAGTGCGACCAGGTCCGGCGCGTCGAGCGGGGCGTCGGGATTGCGTTCGATCCACTGCGCCACCACCCGGAGGCTGCGATCCGTTTCCTCGGCGATGCGCGCGACATGCTCGGCCGCCACCGCGACCACGCGCTGGCACTCGTTCTCGGTATGACGAAGGGTGTCGCGGTAGGTGATGATCGCGACCACCGCCGCCAGCACCAGGATCGAGACGAACAGCGTGGCGGCCAGAACCGGGATGGCCAGACCGGCACCCCAGCGCAGCCGGCCCCAGGGTTGAAGAGGGGGTTTCTCGGAGGGGCCGTCGGAAGAGGACATGAAGGACCGATCTCTCCGCTAGCGCAGGTCGAGATCCGGGAATCAGGTCCCATCGGCGACCAAGGCTGGGCTGGTACGAAAACCGGCAGGGCCGGCGCTGAATCCGCGGCACGGGCCGGGTTTCAAGACCCGTTAACCATGGCACAGACTGGCTCACAATGCGTTAAACCGCCGGCCTCCCGGTCGGGTTCTCCGGCGGCGCGAGCCGGCGACGCGTCGCGTCTCCGGAACTCTGGAACCGCATTCCTCCGGGATATTCCGGATGCCGGCGGGAGAAACCTACCGAGGTCGCCGACCGAGCGTCGCAAGGCAGCGGAACCGGCTCACGCCTCGAGCTCGTCGCGAACCCCTTCGAGCAGGAAGGCGCCGAAATTCTCCGCGGCGATCTCCCTCTCCTGCTCGTCCTCGTCGAGCCCGGCCGAATAGAAGATCACCGGCGGTTCCTTTTCGTCGCCGAGCCTCAGGCAATAGAGCGGGCCGTCGCCGGCGGAGGCGATGACGAGGAGATGATCGGGAAGATCGCTCTCCTGGCGCTCGTTCATGGTGTACCAGATCCCGTCCGGCACCGAGGATTCGTCCCAGTCCTCGTCGATGACGCCATAGACCTCGAAGGCGCCGAAATTGCCGGCGCCCAGCTCGAGCAGGAAGCGGCGATAGCTGGGCGGGAACCGGACCCCGAGCGTGCGTTCGGCCTTGTCGACGAGAGCGGCGTCACGAGGCCCCACGAAATCGGCCAGCTCCTCGTTCTCCTCGATCAGCCGCAGCGCCTCTTCGAGATCCTTCATGCCCATGGTTGCTCCTTCCGGATCGGGATCATCGTCCCAACTCGTCACCGGCCAGCATGGCCTCGAGCATCTCGATGGCGAAGGCGGCGCCCAGGGCGTCATGCTCGAAGATGATCGAGAACAGTTCGCCGCAGAGCTGACGAATCGCCTCGGCCTCGGGATCGTGCGCGGCGACCTGCGCCACATGCGCAGTCAGCCAGCGATAGCATTCGGCCAGCAGCAGATAAGGAAGGAGATCGCCTTCCCGATATTGCGGATGCGAAGCGATCAGGGACTGAAGCTGCGGCAACCGCAGCGACAAGGCGGCCACCAGCGCGGCTGCGGAGGGATCGCCGGGGTCGGTGGGATCCGGAGGAGGCGCGGGTTCGGTCATATCGGTAACGCCAATGCGCACGAGGCGGCGAAGCCGGGCGATGCGCCGCAGCCAATTCGCGCCGGGGGCGTCATCGTCGCCGGTTCTGGGAATGCCGTCAAATATAGTCACTCCGCGGTGACCCGTTTCATAAAGGTGCCATCTTGCGCGGCGCGCGCGGACCCGACATACCAGGGCGGCCCAAGACCGCCGCCAAACTTCCCGATCCTAACGAGGTTCTCATGAAGCTTTATTACAGCCCCGGCGCCTGCTCCCTGGCGCCCCACATCCTGCTCCACGAAGCCGGCCTTCCGGCCGACCTCGTCAAGGTCGACCTCAAGGTGAAGAAGACCGAGAAGGGCGAGGACTTCACCAAGATCAACCCGAAGGGCTACGTGCCGACCGTGCAGCTCGACAACGGCCAGGTGATGACCGAGGTCGCGGTGCTGCTGCAGTACATCGCCGACCAGAAGCCCGACGCCAAGCTGGTGCCGCCCGCCGGCACGCTCGACCGCTATCGCGCGCAGGAATGGCTCAACTTCGTCAGCTCCGAGATCCACAAGGGCTTCAGCCCTCTCTGGAACCCGGCGGTACCGGAGGCCTATCGCGCGATCGCGCTGGAGCGGCTCAATCTCCGCCTCGCCCTGCTCGACCGGCATCTCGCCACCAACGAGTATCTGTTGGGCAAGAATTTCTCCGCGGCCGACGCCTACCTCTTCACCGTCACCAACTGGGCCAAGCCGCTCAATGTCGACCTCTCCGGCTACAAGAACCTGATCGCCTTCCGCGAGCGCGTGGGCAAGCGCCCGGCGGTCCAGGCCGCCCTCAAGGCCGAGGGGCTGGCATAATCGACAGCACCGCGACAGGAACCGTTTCGCCTGACCGAAAGCCCCCTCCTCGCAGCGCCGGGGAGGGGGCTTTGTTTTTCTCCACAGCGCTCGGAGCGGCCGCTAAGATCGGCGGCTTGTCGCGAACCGTTCAAGTTCCATGCCTGTCCGATTGACCGACGAAGAACGAGCCATCGCCGCCGGCAGCGACGCGGCCGCCATGGCGATGCGCATCCTGGCCGAGATGGGCGCCATGCTCGGCGCCGACCGGCTGATCCCGGTCACCTCCTCCCATATCGATGGCGGGCTCTATCACGGCGACAGCGGCGTGCATTTCGCCGAGCGGCTGGTCGAGGGCGGCGCCCGGGTGGCCATCCCCTCGACCATGAACGTCGGCGGCCTCGATCTCCTCAAGCCGGAGACGGTGAAGGCCGATCCCCACCGGCACGAGATGGCGCTGCGGCTGATGAAGGCCTATGAGGCGATGGGCTGCTGGCCGACCTGGACC
>DASZSH010000174.1:0-18423 GCA_035548755.1 Devosia sp. | reverse complement strand
GGGGGACGAGATCTGGCTGACCATGGTCTTGCGGCCGATCCTTGCGCCGGATGGCAGCTTCGCGCACATCGTGGGCTATCTCGAGGACACCACCGAGTCGCGCCAGATCCAGAGTCTGCAGCGCGACGTGCTCAAGGCGGTTGCCGAGGAAATGCCGCTGACGGGCATCATGCGCATGATCTGCGAGCGCGTCGAGGCGATGTTCCCCGAGATCGTCTGCACGGTTCTGGGTGTCGACGACGACCGCCGCCTCCGCCACCTTGCCGCCCCTTCGCTGCCCGATCACTACGGGGCCGCGATCGACGGGCTCTTGATCGGTCCTTCGGCCGGCTCCTGCGGCACCAGCGCCTGGCGCGGCGAACCGGTGACTGTCACCGACATCGAGACGGATCCGCTCTGGGCGGACTTCAAGCATCTGCCTCTCCCGCTTGGCCTCAGGGCCTGCTGGTCGAGCCCCATAAAGATGCGCGATGGTCGCGTCGCCGGAACGTTTGCGTTCTACTTCCGCGAGAAGCGCGGCCCCGGCATCTGGCACGAGCAGGTCGTCAATGCCTGTGTGCAGCTTTGCGTACTGGCGTTCGAACGGTACGAGGCCAAACAGAGCATCGCCCGGCTCGCCTATTACGACGCGCTCACCGGGCTCCCCAACCGCGCCAAGCTGCGTGAAGAAATGGAGCGGCGTTTCGACAATGCCGAGGCGCCGCGGGCGGCGCTGCTCTTTGTCGACATCGACCACTTCAAGGACGTCAACGACACGCTCGGCCACTCCATCGGAGACGCCTTTCTGCAGCAGATCGCCGATCGGCTGCGCAGGGTGCTTTGGCCGGAGGACATCATCAGCCGCCAGGGCGGCGACGAATTCGTGATTGTCCTTGATGGCGCCAACGAAGCGCGCGCCCGCGCCGTCGCCGAGGTCCTGCTTGAGAAACTGAGCGAGCCCGTCTTGGTCGACGGTGTCTCTCTGCCCGCCTCATGCAGCATCGGCATCACGCTCTCGCCCGACGACGGGCAGGATGCGGCAACCCTCATGCGCAACGCCGATACCGCCATGTACTGCGCCAAGCGCGAGGGGCGCGGCACGTACCGCTTCTTCGATCGCGAGATGAACCGAAAGGCGCAGGATCGCCTGCTGCTGGGTGCGTTGCTGCGCGCGGCCGTGGTAACCGATCAGCTCAGGCTCGCCTATCAACCGCAGATCGAGGCGCGCACCGGCGCGCTGGCCGGCGTCGAGGCTCTGGCGCGCTGGCAGCACCCGGCCCTTGGCGATATCCCGCCGTCACGCTTCATCCCGCTGGCCGAGGATTGCGGACTGATCGAGGCGATCGGCGCGTTTTCCATCGCCGAGGGCTGCCGGCAGCTGCGCCGCTGGGATGAACTCGGCTACGACGTGCCCCATGTCGCGGTGAACGTTTCGGCCATCCAGTTCCGCAATGCCAACTTCCCGGCCATGGTGGCCGACGCGCTCACGGCGAGCGGCATCAGCCCCGACCGGCTGACGCTCGAGATCACCGAGAGCGTCATGATGTCGGATGGATCGGCGACCACCATCGCCAATGCCGAAGCCCTGCGATCGCTCGGCGTGACGATCTCGATGGATGATTTCGGCACCGGCTATTCGAGCCTCAGCCATCTGGCCCGCTTGCCGGTGAGCGAGCTCAAGATCGACCGCTCCTTCATGTCCAACATCGAGGACAACGAGGCGGTTCAGGCGCTGGTCACCGCAGTCATCCGCATCGGTGAGAGCCTCAGGCTGCGGGTGGTCGCCGAGGGCGTCGAAACGGCCGACCAGCATCGCTTCCTCGAAGCCCTCGGCTGCGACGTATTGCAGGGCTATCTGTTCGGCGAGGCCATGCCGCCCGCCGAATTTTCGGACTGGCTGGCGCGCCGTCAGCCCCGGCCCCTGCGGGGGGTCGCCTAGGATTGCGCCAGCCTCTCGGTCGCGAGCTTGCGGATTTCTCTGAGCTCGGCCAGCGTCGTCTGCAGATCCCCCAGTTGCTGCTCCAGGAGGGCCATCCGCTGGTCCACCATTTCCACCAGCAGACTCACCTGCGCGCGCTGTGTTCGGTCGGCATCATAGAGGCTGAGATAGTCCGAGATGTCGCGCAGCGAGAATCCCAGCCGCTTGCCGCGCAGGATCAGGATCAGCCGCGCCCGGTCGCGCCGGCGGAACACGCGCGTCGAGCCGACACGTTCGGGCGTGAGCAGCCCCTTGGATTCGTAGAAGCGGATGGCGCGCGTCGAAATGCCGAACTCGCGCGCGAGATCGGCGATGGCAAAGAGATCACGGGTCTCGCTTTCAGGCCGGTTCACTCTTCTTCCCCTTCATCGCCTCGTACTCCTCACGCAATTCCTTCTTGCTGAGTTTGCCGATGAGTGTCTTGGGCAGCTGGTCTTTGAAAATGATCTCGCGGGGCATTTCAAGCTTGTTGAGCCTTTCGCTGATGAACTTGCGCAATTCGGCTTCGCTTATGGACTTGCCGTCGTGCAGTTTCACGAAAGCGACCGCCGCCTCCCCGCGATATTCGTCGCGTACGCCGATAACGTTGGCCTCATCGACCGCCGGATGGGCGACTAGCGCCTCCTCGATGGTGCGCGGATAGATGTTGAAGCCCGAGGAAATGATGAGATCCTTGATTCGATCGACCAGGAACACATAGCCGTCCTCGTCGAGATAGCCGACATCGCCGGTGCGCAGCCATCCATCCATGAAGGCGTCGCGGCTCGCTTCGGGGTTGCCATAGTATCCCAGCATCACCTGGGGACCCTTGACCTGCAATTCGCCGCGCTGCCCGAGCGGCGCCGGGCGCTTCGTATCGACGTCGATGAAGCGGATATCCGTATCGGGGAGGGGCTGGCCGATCGACATCGGCTTGCTCGGCACCCGCAGCGCCGCGCAGCAGACCACGGGGGAGGCCTCGGTGAGCCCATATCCCTCCGCGAGGATCGCTTTCGACACCTTCGCGAAACTGTCGCGCACGTCGCCGGGCAGCGCGGCTCCGCCCGAGATCACCACATCCAGGCACTCGAGCGCTTTGGCCTGCGTCGCATCGAGCTTGCTCATGGCCTGGATCAGCGTGGGCACTGCCGGCAGGACGTTGGGGCGTGTGCGCAGCAGGAGATCGAGGAATCCCTTCATCTCGAAACGGGGCATCATCACGACCGTGGCGCCGTTGCACAGCGGCACATTCATGCACACGGTCATCGCGAAGATATGGAAGAACGGCAGAATAGCGACGACTTTGCTCGGAGGATAGAACAGCCCGCAGCCCCATGCATCGATCTGGCTCATATTGGCGGCGATGTTGGCGTGGCTCAGCATTGCTCCCTTCGGCAGGCCCGTTGTGCCGCCGGTGTACTGTTGCACGGCAACGTCCGTGCTGGGCTCGATCTCGACCGGCAAGGGGGAACGATTGAGAGCGATCAGGTCGTGGAACCAGGCAACAGTCCCGGAGGCGCCGATCCGAGCCAGATCCTTCCGCCTTGCGATCGAGTAGAGGATGCGCTTGGCGATGGGAAGCGCCCGCGGGAAGTGGCAGACGATGATCTTCTTGACATGCCCTGCGCTCTGCAAGGCCTCGGCTTTCTCATAAATCTGCGCGAGATCGAGCGTCACCAACAGATCCGCCTCGGCATTCTCCGTGATGTGCGTCAGTTCATGGACGGTGTAGAGCGGGTTGCAGTTGACCACCGTTCCGCCGGCAAGCAGCACCCCGTAATAGGCCACCACGTAAAAGGGCGTGTTCGGCAGCAGCATCGCGACCCGCGTGCCCTTTTTCACGCCGTACTCGGTCTGCAACGCCCCCGCGAATGCACGGATATCGCGGCCGAGTTCCCCGAACCGCATGGCCGCCCCGAGGAAGTCGAGCGCCACCGCTTCCGGAACCTTGTCGCAGGCCGCGAGCACCTGCTCGTGCACCGGACGCACGTTCAACCCCACGTCCCAGGTGATCCCCGGGGGGTAGTGCTCAATCCAGGGCCGCGGATGATCCGCGTGGGCCTCCATCGTCATCGTCTTCCTCCCGCCGCTCTCGCGGGAGCTAAGCACGGGTTGACCTATGCGTCAAACGAGCGCCCTAACGGCAACCTGGGGCTGCCGAATAGGGAAGTATGTTGACGTATGCGTCATCTTTGACTTATGCTGTTTGCACGATGCGATAGCTGTTTGAAGCAGCGCGTCGCAGGACTAAATGCAGTGAGTGCGACTGCAGCGGAGGCGGGCCGTGCTGACCCTCGTGACAGTCCTGGTCGGGATCGTCGGGGCGTTCACCCTGGCGATGCGCCGTTCGCCGCTATGGCAATGGGCCGTCGGCGCCCTGGTTGTTGGGCTGCTCAGCCGCTTGCACTGGGGGGTGAACGATCCCTTTGGCGTTGCCGACAATATTTCCGGGTGGATTGTTGCTGTGCTTCCGGGGGCCATCCTGGGCCTCCTCGCGATTACCGCGGTTCGCAGGCTGGTCGTCGCGGCGCCGGCGTACGGCCTTGTAAAATCCATTCTGCCACGCGTTTCGCGCACCGAGCAGGAGGCGCTCGATGCCGGGACGGTCGGCTGGGATGCCGAGCTCTTCTCGGGCCGTCCGGATTGGGAAAAGCTCCTCAGCATCCGCAAACCGACGCTGACGGCCGAAGAGCAGGCCTTTCTGGACGGGCCGGTCAACGAAGTATGTGCCATGATTGACGACTGGGACGTCCGGCACAACCGCGCCGACCTGCCGCCAGAGGTGTGGGACTACCTCAAGGCTCACGGTTTCCTCGGTATGCTGATCGGCAAGCAATATGGCGGTCTCGGCTTTTCGGCCCAGGCCCAGAGCCAGGTGGTAAGCAAGATTGCCTCTCGCTCGGTCGCCGCAGGCATCACCGTGATGGTCCCCAACTCACTTGGGCCCGGCGAACTGCTCGAGAAATATGGCACACCGGCTCAGAAGGAGCAGTACCTCCATCGCCTTGCGGTTGGAGACGAGGTGCCGTGTTTCGCCCTGACGGGCCCCTATGCCGGCTCGGATGCGGCGAGCATGCGCGACGTCGGGGTCGTCACCTATGACATGTACAACGGCAAGAAGACGCTCGGCGTAAAGGTGAGCTGGGACAAGCGCTACATCACGCTCGCGCCGGTTGCGACCCTCATCGGCCTTGCCTTCCATCTGCACGATCCCGACCATCTGATCGGCGACATTGAGAACATTGGCATTACCCTCGCCCTGATCCCCGCCGATTTTCCCGGGGTCGAGATCGGTCGCCGCCACTACCCCGCGCGGGCGGCGTTCATGAACGGGCCGATCCGGGGCCGCAATGTCTTCATTCCGATGGATTTCCTGATCGGCGGACTGGACTATGCCGGCCAGGGGTGGCGGATGTTGATGGAATGCCTTTCCACCGGCCGCGCGATTTCGCTGCCGGCGATCGGCACCGTGTCCATCAAGCACGCCCTGCGCGTTACTTCCGCCTATGCACGTATCCGCCGGCAGTTCGGCATAGCCGTCGGCATTATGGAGGGAGTGGCGGCGCCGTTGAGCCGGCTGGTCCGTTCAGCCTATACGTTCGAGGCCGCACGGGGCCTCACCGCATCGATGGTTGATGAGGGCCAACGTCCCGCCGTGATTTCGGCTCTCCTCAAATACCGCACAACCGACGCCATGCGCGATCGAATGAACGATGCGCTTGATATTCACGGCGGGCGCGCCGTGCAGGACGGCCCCTCGAACTATCTGTTCTCCGGCTACATGACAACGCCGGTCGCTATCACCGTGGAGGGTGCTAACATCCTCACGCGCTCGCTCATCACCTTCGCCCAGGGCGCGCTTCGGGCCCATCCCTATCTCTACCGTGAGATCGAGGCCGTGCAGGAGCCCGATCGCCGTATTGGCATCGCCCGCTTCGACCGCGCCTTCGGCGGCCATGTGAGTTACATGCTGCGCAACATGGCCGGCAGCTTCCTGCATGGGCTCACCTTGGGACGCTTCGCCTCCACGCCGGTTAACCACGAGATGGCGCGCTGGTACCGGCAACTCGCACGATACTCGCAGAGCTTCGCGCTGGTTGGTGACTGGACCGTAGCGTTCCTGGGGGGCGACCTTAAGCGCAAGCAGCAGCTGGCGGGCCGCTTGGCCGACATCCTTTCAGATCTCTACCTGCTGTCTGCTGTCCTCAAGCGCTACCAGGACGAGGGCCGGATCAAGGAGGATGTGCCGCTCGTCGATGCCATCGCCCGCGACCATCTCTACGCCATCGAGCAGAGCTTCGCGGCCGTATTTGCCAACTTCCCCAACCCGGTGCTGCGCTGGCTGATGCGAATCCTGGTCTTCCCGCTCGGCCGGCACCAGAAGCCGGCGTCCGATCGCGAGACCTACCGGCTGGCCCGTGCCGTACTGCGGCCCGGCACGTTCCGCGACCGGCTGACCATCGGGACCTATGTCAGCATGGACCCAAAGGACGTGACTGGCGTTCTCGAGGACGCGCTCGTCAAGGTGACCCGCGCCGAGGAAATCGAGAGCAAGTTCGTGCGTGCGATCAAGAAAGGTATCGTCGAGCGGCGGCTCGACCGCGACGCGATCACCGACGCCGTCGATGCCGGCGTGCTGACCGAATCCGAGGCCGCCGTGCTTCGGCTTGCCGACCAGGCGACCGATCGTGTCATCAGGGTGGATGATTTCGACCCCGACGAACTCGCCGCCAGGCAGCTCTCCGGCCGCCGACACGAAAGCGGTCGCGCCGCCGAGTGAGAGGTTCAGCCGTGCCGCAACCGCAAATGCCCGCCATGACGAACTGGCGCTTCGAAGTCGATGTCGAAGGCATAGGCTGGCTCACCATCGACACGCCCGATGCGCCGGTCAACACTCTGAGCCGTGCTGCAATAAGCGAGCTCGAAACCGCCCTGCTGCGCGTCGACGATCTCATTGCATCGGGCGAGGTGATCGGCCTGGTCATACAGTCCGGCAAGGAGTCGGGGTTCATCGCCGGCGCTGACGTGAGCGAATTCGACTCGATGTCCGACCCCAGGATCCTGCCCGAGGCGCTCAAACGCGCTCACGCGGTGATGGATCGCGTCGAGAACATGAACGCGCCGGTTGTTGCCGCCATCCATGGTTTCTGCCTCGGCGGAGGGTTCGAGCTTGCGCTCGCTTGCCACTACAGGATCGCCGTCAACGACGACCGGACACGAGTCGGCTTCCCCGAGGTCAATCTCGGTATTTTCCCGGGCTTCGGCGGCACCGGACGTTCTATTCGTCAGGCGGGGCCGGTCGACGCCATGCAGGCCATGCTCACCGGCCGCATGATCAATGCGGCCGCCGCGCGCCGCATGGGACTTGTCGACAAGCTCGTGCGGCACCGCGACATGCTTCGCTGGGAGGCGCGTCGTGCGGTACTGCAAAAACGCCGATCCGGGCCTGCGCCGCTCATTGCTCGCGTGATGGCCTGGGGCCCGCTTCGCGGCCTGGTCGTGGCCCGCATGCGGGCGGAGACCACAAAGAAGGCTCGCCCCGAGCACTATCCTGCGCCCCACGCTCTGATCGACCTCTTCGAAAGGTACGGCGACAACTGGCGCGCCATGACGGAGGCCGAGGCCGAGCGCTTCGTGCCGCTGATGGCGACCGATACCGCGCGCAACCTCAGGCGCGTCTTTTTTCTCTCGGAGTCGCTCAAGAAGCAGGGCCTTCGTGGCAGGGACAAGCCGAGTTTTGTCCGCGTCCATGTCGTCGGGGCCGGCGTCATGGGTGGCGACATCGCCGCCTGGTGCGCACTTCGCGGCCTGGGCGTGACGCTTCAGGACCTCGATATGGCGCGTATCACGCCGGCTCTGGAACGTGCGAAGTCGCTCTTCAAGCGCCGCCTCAAGGACCGCGTGGCGGTCAGTTCCGCAGTCGCCCGCCTGGAAGCGGACCCCGAGGGAAAGGGCATCGCCCGCGCCGACGTCATCATCGAAGCCGTCGTCGAGGATCTCGACATCAAGCGCAAGATCTTTGCCACGATTGAGAACAAGGCAAAGGTCGACGCCATTCTTGCCACCAACACCTCATCCATCGAACTCGAGCGGATAGCCGAGGGCCTGCGCGATCCGTCCCGGCTGATCGGACTCCACTTCTTCAATCCGGTGGCGCAGCTGCCGCTCGTCGAGGTGATCCGCTCCACCTACAACACCGACCGCGACGTTGCGATGGGTGCGAGCTTCGCACTTGCGATCGGCAAGAGTCCTGTTCTTGTCAAGTCCGCGCCCGGCTTCCTCGTCAATCGCGTCTTGATGCCTTACATGCTCGGCGCAGTCGAGCGCGTCGAGCGGGGCGAGAGCAAGGAATTGCTGGATGCCGCCGCGGTTGCTTTCGGTATGCCGATGGGGCCGATCGAGCTTATGGACACGGTCGGCTTGGATGTCGGCGCAAGCGTGGCCCGCGAACTCGGGCAGGCCCTGCCGGAGAACTCTCGCTTTGCCGCGCTGGTCGCCGGCGGCAAGCTCGGCCGCAAGACCGGCGAAGGATTCTACAAATGGGTCGACGGCAAGGCACAGAAGGGGCCGGTGCCGGAGGGGCGCGATCTCGTTGCGCTCGGCCGCGACCTGGTGAAGCCCCTGGTTGATACCACCGAAATTGTGGTCGGCGAGGGCATCGTGGCCAATGCTGATCTCGCCGACATCGGCGTGATCCTCGGTACTGGCTTCGCGCCGTTCCTGGGCGGCCCGATGAACGCGCGCAGAGAAGGGAAAGCCTGATATGGCGGAGTCTCGCAGGATCGCCATCGTCGGCTCGGCGCGCATCCCCTTCTGTCGCGCCTACACCGGCTATGCTGACGAGACGAACCTGTCGATGCTCTCCACCGCGCTTGCCGGTATCGCCGACAAGTTTGGACTGAGGGGCGATATTGTCGATGAGGTCCAGGGCGGCGCGGTCCTTTCGCATAGCCGCGACTTCAACCTTGCGCGCGAGGCGGCGCTCGATGCGGGCTTCTCGCCCCGTACGCCCGGCACGAGCCTGCAGATCGCCTGCGGTACGAGCCTGCAGGCGGCCCTCAACATCGGAGCCAAGATCGCCGCAGGCGAGATCGAGAGCGGCATAGCCTGCGGCACAGACACTGTGTCGGACTCTCCGGTTGTCTTCGGAACGAAGTTCCAGCACCGTCTTGTTGATCTTAACCGTGCGAGGACGACACGCGAAAAGTTGGCCGCGCTCAAGGGCTTCACCCTCGGCGAGCTCACGCCCGTCGCGCCCTCGACGCAGGAGCCGCGGACCGGTCTCAGCATGGGAGAGCACTGCGAACTCATGGCGAGAACCTGGGGCATCAGCCGTCAGGACCAGGACGAGCTGGCGCTGCAAAGCCACAAAAACGCATCCCGGGCCATCGAGGAGGGCTTCCACGACGACCTGATCGTGCCCTGCGCCGGCGTACTCAAGGACAACAATGTCCGTCCGGACACGAGTCTTGAGAAGATGGCGGCGATGAAACCGGCATTCGACAGAACCTCGGGGAAGGGTACGCTTACCGCGGCCAACTCCACACCGCTCACCGATGGAGCGGCGGCCGTGTTGCTCGCCAGCGAGGACTGGGCTCGTTCGCGCGGCCTTCCCATACTTGCCTGGCTGACTCATGGGCAGGTCGCCGCCAACGACTACGCCCATGGTGAGGGTCTGCTCATGGCTCCCACCATTGCCGTCTCGCAGATGCTGCGCCGGACGAACCTCACGCTGCAGGATTTCGACTTGTACGAGATTCACGAAGCGTTCGCCGCCCAGGTCCTTTGCACGCTACGCGCCTGGGAAGACGCCGATTACTGCAGGACCGTTCTGGCGCGTGAGACGCCGATGGGGTCCATCGATCGGGGCCGGCTCAATCCCAAAGGCTCCAGCCTCGCCTACGGACATCCCTTCGCGGCGACCGGGGCGCGCATCCTCGGCCTCGCCGCCAAGCAGCTTGCGACCGAGATGAAAGAGCGCGCCTTGATTTCGGTTTGTACCGCGGGCGGGCAGGGTGTGGCGGCGATCCTTGAGCGCGCGGCCTGACGCAACTGCTGCGTCTCTGATGATCAGGTTGCAAGCGACCGGAGCCGCGGACCCGGACCAAACCCCGGGGCGTACCCGAGATAACGGCGGAAACCGTTTTTCGCCAATGACTTGGCACGCTCCGAACAGTTGTTGACGTTTACGTCATGCTTTTGCTTGTCAGTGGACGCTTTTGCCATATAGGGTTCGGTCAATCTTGACCGGCAGGACAAATCCGCCGGCGCAAAAGAAGCGTCCCGGGGCATTGGAATCCCGGGCAGTCGGGAAACGTCAAATAGGAGATGGGATTACAATGAAACTCCGAGCCATTCTGGGGGCTGGCGCGGTCGCCTTCGCCCTCATGGGCAGCACTGCATTTACCGTGCCAGCCGTCGCCGCGCAGGTCCCCGATGGGACCAAGCTGGCCGCTGACCAGACCTTCAACTATCGCGTGCTGGACAACATCAATTCGCTGGACCCCGACATCGTCGAGGACGTCGATACCTCCTACGTTGTAGGCAACCTGTTCGAGGGCCTCTACAACGAGGATGCCAAGGGCAACCCCGTTCCCGGCGCCGCCGAGAGCTATGACGTCAACAAGGACAACACCGTCTTCACCTTCCATCTCCGCGATGCGGTGTGGTCCAACGGCGATCCGGTCAAGGCCAGCGACTTCGTCTATAGCTGGCGGCGCGCCGTCGATCCCAAGACGGCGTCCAACTATTCCTATTTCCCCGGGCTCGTAGGTGTGAAGAACGCCGACGACATCGTGGCCGGCAAGCTTCCGCCCGATCAGCTCGGCGTCAAGGCGATCGACGACAAGACCCTTGAGGTCGACCTCAACAAGTCGGTCCCGTATTTCGTCCGCGCCACCGCCCACGCCACCCTCTTCCCCATCCCGCAGTCGGTCGTAGAGAAGTTTGGCAACGACTGGACCAAGCCGGAGAACATTGTCGGCAACGGCGCCTATGTTCTCGCCGAGAACAAGCCGGGCGAACGGGTTACGCTCAAGCGCAACCACAAGTACTGGGACGATGCGCATACCGTCATCGAGACTCTCAACTTCCTCACCATCAACGACGAAAATCAGGGCGTGACCCGCTATCTGTCGGGCGAGGTGGATCAGACCGACGTTCCCGCCGGCCAGTACCCGCAGATGAAGCAGCAGTATCCCAATGAGGCCCATTCGGTGCCGCAGCTCTGCACCTACTACTTCACCTTCAACATGACCGACAAACAGCCGGTCGAGGCCCTCAAGGACGTGCGCGTGCGTCAGGCCCTGTCGCTCGCCATCGATCGCGACGTGATCGTCAACAACGTGCTGCAGGGCGGTCAGATCCCGGCCTATTTCTTCACGCCGCCGGCGACCGCTGACTTCAAGGCGCCTGACCTCGACTACGCCAAGATGAGCCAGGCTGATCGCGACGCCAAGGCCAAGCAGTTGCTCGCCGATGCTGGCTACGGTCCGGACAAGCCGGTCAGCTTCACCTACATCTACAACACGTCCGAGGCCCACAAGAAGATCGCCACGGTCGTGAGCCAGATGCTCAAGGAGAAGCTTGGCGTCGACATGCAGCTCCAGGACATGGAGTTTGCCACTCTGCTCGACAAGCGCCACCAGGCCGACTACGAGGTCGCACGCGACGCTTGGTGCGGCGACTACAACGAGGCGTCCACCTTCGAAGGGCTGATGGCCAGCGACTCCTCGCAGAACGACTCGCACTACTCCAATGCCGACGTCGACAAGTGGCTCAAGGAGTCCGCCACCAGCGAAGACCCCAACCAGCAGTATCTGCAGGTCGAGCAGCAGGTCGCCAAGGACGTGCCGATCATCCCGATCTACTTCTACACCAAGGTGTTCCTGCAGAAGACCAATATCGGCGGCTGGCCGTACGATAATGTCGAGCAGGTCTGGTACGGCAAGGACCTCTACAAGACCGCAGGCTGATGCCTGGGATTGAGATTGGAGCCCCGCGCGCAATCTTTGCGCGGGGCTTCGGCCATTTCGGCGGTCCTGCCTGGAATCGTGCTCTATGATATCGTTCATTCTTAAGCGCCTGGCCATCGCGATCCCCACTCTCCTGGTGCTGATCGTGATGTCCTTCGTGCTGATGAAAATCGCGCCCGGAAGTCCGTTCACGGGCGAGAAGAATCTCCCGCGCGACGTGCTCAACAACATCTACGCGCGCTACGGTCTCGATAAGCCGCAGTGGCAGCAGTTGCTCGAGTATGTCTGGAACATCGTTGCTCATTTCGACTTCGGGCCGTCCTTCAAGTACAAGGACCGCACCGTGAACGAGATCATCGCGCAGGGCTTCCCGGTCACCTTGACCTATGGCTTCTGGGCTTTCGTCTTCGCCGCTGCAATCGGCATCGGCATGGGGGTGATCGCCGCCGTTCGGCAGAACTCATGGGCCGACTATCTCGCAGTCGGGATCACCATCGGTGCGCAGGTTGTTCCGAACTTTGTGCTGGCCCCAATCCTGGTTCTCATTTTTACGCTCTGGCTGCATTGGCTTCCGGGAGGCGGCTGGAACGATGGTAAGTGGAACTACATCGTGATGCCCGTCATCGCGCTGTCGGCGACCTACCTCGCCAATATCGCCCGCATCACCCGTTCCTCGATGCTCGAAGTGCTCCACTCCAACTTCATCCGCACCGCTCGCGCCAAGGGTCTTCCAGGCCATCAGGTGATCCTCAAGCATGCGCTGAAACCGGCGCTGCTTCCTGTCGTTTCCTACCTTGGGCCGGTGTTTGTCGGCATGATCACCGGCTCGGTGGTCGTCGACCTTTACTTTTCGACGGGCGGGATCGGGCAATGGTTCGTCAACAGCGCCCTCAACCGCGACTATTCCACCATCCTCGGGGTCACGATCCTTCTCGGAGCATTGACCATCGCCGGCAACCTTGTGGTCGATGTGCTCTACGCATGGATCGACCCCAAGATCCGCTACTAGGAGCCGCTGGCCATGTTGGCTGATGCAAGAGTGGAAACCAATACCGCGGCGGAGCCCGCGCTCGCGCCCGCCGCACCGATCAAGGGCCGGTCGCTCTGGCGCGACGCCGCGGCCCGCTTCATGCGCAACAAGGCGGCACTGACGAGCGTCATCGTCCTCCTGCTCATCGTCGCCTTCACCTTTGTTGGCCCGCTCTTTGCCGCCTGGTCGATCGAAAAGATCGACTGGAGCATCATCGGAATGGTGGCGCAGAAGGGGCAGCCCTCGCTCGCAACCGGCCATTACTTCGGCGCCGATGAAGTCGGGCGCGACCTCTACTCGCGGGTCATACAGGGTACGCAGATTTCGCTCGCGGTCGGCATTCTGGGCGCCGCCGTGGCCGTTCTGGTCGGCACTTTCTACGGCGCGGTTTCCGGTTACTTCGGTGGCCGGCTCGACAGCGCCATGATGCGTTTCGTCGACATCTTCTATTCGATCCCGTTCCTCTTCATCCTGATCCTGATGCTCATCATGTTCGGCCGCTCTTTCGTGGTCCTGTTCATGGGCATCGGCCTCATCTCCTGGCTGGGGATGGCCCGGGTGGTTCGCGGCCAGACGCTGACGCTCAAGAACCGCGAATTTATCGAGGCCGCGATCGCAACCGGCGTCAAGCCGCTGGCCGTGGTGTTCCGCCACATCGTGCCGAACCTGTTGGGCATCGTCGTCGTCTATGCCACGCTCCTTATCCCCGAGATCATCCTGCTCGAGAGCTTCATTTCCTTCCTGGGCCTCGGCATCCAGGAACCCAACACCTCGCTCGGCGCGCTCATCTCTGAGGGTGCGCAGACCATGCAGTACGGTGAGCTGTGGCAGATCGGCTTCCCGCTCGCCTTCTTCGTCGTCATCCTCTTCAGCTTTTTCTTTGCCGGGGACGGGCTGCGCGACGCGCTCGACCCCAAGGACCGCTAAGTGAATCTCCTCGACGTCACCGATCTCAGCATCGGCTTCCATATGCCCGGCCGCGATGTCACGGTGGTCCACAAAGTGTCGTTCTCGCTCGGGCAGGGCGAGACGCTCGCAATCGTGGGCGAAAGCGGTTCGGGCAAGACGCAGACGGCATTCTCGATCATCGGCCTGCTCGCCTCCAACGGCTTTGCGAGCGGCAGCATTCGGTTCGAGGGCCAGGAGCTGCTTGGCCTCAGGGAATTCGAGCTCAACAAGGTGCGGGCCGAGAAGATCGCCATGATCTTCCAGGATCCCATGACGTCGCTCAATCCCTACATCAGGATCGGCGAGCAGCTGGTCGAAGTGCTGATGCTGCATAAGGGCATGAACCGGTCCGCGGCTGAAGCCGAAGCCATTCGCATGCTCGATGCCGTCAAACTCCCGGATGCACGCAACATCTTCAGCCGCTTCCCGCATGAGTGCTCGGGCGGCATGCGCCAGCGCATCATGATTGCCATGGCGCTGCTCTGCCGGCCCAAGCTGCTGATCGCCGACGAACCCACCACTGCGCTCGACGTGACGGTACAGGCGCAGATGCTCGAGCTCTTCAAGTCGCTCACGGCCGAGTTCGGCACCGCCCTGATCATCATCACGCACGATCTGGGCGTCGTTGCCGGCCTGGCCGACCGCATGATGGTGATGTACGCCGGCCGCGCGGTGGAGACGGGCACGGTCGACGAGCTGTTCTACGATCCGCGTCATCCCTATACACTGGGTCTGCTCAACTCCACGCCCAACGTCGAGGAGAAGACCGAGCGGCTCAACTCGATAAGCGGCGCGCCGCCCAACCTCGAGCACCTGCCGCGCGGCTGCGCCTTCCATCCGCGCTGCGCCTTCCGTTTCGAGCGCTGCTTTGCCGAGACCCCGCTGCTGCTCGATTTCGGCGAGGGCGCCCGCCGCAAAGCCTGCCACTATGCCAAGCCCCTCGTCGCTGAAGAGGAGACCGCCGCGTGAACCTCGATACCGCCGACGAGCTGCTGCGCATCGAGAATCTCTCCAAGACCTTCACGGTCGGTGGCGGCATGTTCAAGCCCAAGCTGAAGCTGAGGGCGCTGCAGGACATTTCCTTCTCCATCCGGCGCGGCGAGACGCTTGGCATCGTCGGCGAGAGCGGCTGCGGCAAGTCGACGCTCGGTCGCTGCATCCTGCAGCTCCTGCGCCCCGATGAGGGCCGCGTGCTCTGGCTCGGCCAGGACCTGCTGAAGCTCGATCCGGAATCGATGCGGCGTAAGCGCCGCGATCTTCAGATCATTTTCCAGGACCCGCTCGCATCGCTCAATCCACGCATGACGGTGGGCGAAATCATCTCCGATCCGCTCAAGACATTGCTGCCCGAGCTCAACGCCCCCCAGCGCCGCCAGCGCGTCATGGACATGATGGAGGCCGTCGGTCTCCAGCCCGAAATGATCAACCGCTACCCCCATGAGTTCTCGGGCGGCCAGGCGCAGCGGATCGGCATCGCGCGTGCGCTCATCACCGAGCCCAAGCTCATCGTCTGCGACGAGCCGGTTTCGGCGCTCGATGTCTCCATTCAGGCGCAGATCCTGAACCTGCTGAGCGAGCTCAAGGAGCAGTTCGGGCTCACGCTCATCTTCATCTCGCACAATCTCTCGGTCGTGCGGCACGTGTCCGATCGCATCATGGTGCTCTATCTCGGCCGCATGGTCGAGCTGGCGAGGGGCGAGGATCTCTATGACGATCCCAAGCACCCTTACACCAAGGCCCTGCTGACGGCGGTGCCGATCGCCGATCCCAAACGGGCGCGGCACAAGAACATCGATGCGCTGCGCGGCGAAATTCCCTCGCCGATCAACCCGCCTTCCGGCTGCGCCTTCCGCACCCGCTGCCGGTACGCCATCAAGTCCTGCTCGGAAATCCGCCCGCCCCTCGAACCGGCGGGGGAGGGGCGGCTGGTCGCCTGCATCCGCTGGGAGGAAATCGACCACATGCCGGGCATGCAGGCCACCGCGGAAGGAGCCTAGGCCGCGGGCTTGCCCTCGCCGTCGGAGGCGCGCCTGGGCGACTTGACCGCCACGCGCTTGCGCCTGCGATCGGGGCCGGCATAGCCCTCGGCCTCCACGAACGCGCGATTGCCGCGATTGATCGAGTCGAGCCGCATCCTGATGTGTTCGGACGAGAACGGCTTGCGCAGGAACTCGTTGACGCCCGCGTCGCGCGCGGCAGTGATCATCGCAGCTCCCGGCGCCGACGCCATCATGATGATGGGCACGTGCCGGTTGGCGTGGTCGACATTGTTGCGCAGCGCCCGCATGAACTCGAACCCGTCCGCGGCCCCCGCATCGCCGTCCAGCATCACCAGATCATAGGAAGTCCGGCCCAGCGACATCGCCGCCTGGGCCAGGGTCTGGACCGTGTCGATGGTCTTTATGCCCAGCGATCGCAGCATCACCGCCACGAGCCCGGCCATGTGGGCCGAGGGCTCGATCAGTAAAGCGCGCTGCTGCATGGGTTGCTCCTGCATGCCGGCCATTTTCCGGCCGCTTCCTTGCGCTCCCGTTAATTTGCCCGGCGAAAGGCGTCGCACCCGGCCGCGAAAGACTGCCCTGGACGCCCTGCGGAAGCGTTGACAGGCGGGGCATTTGCCTCTATTCGTCCGGCCACTCCAGAGGGCGCGCGGCGCCTCTTTTTGTTTTTGTCGGAAGGTTGCACGATGAAAGTCCGCAATTCCCTCAAGGCCTTGATGGGCCGTCATCGCGCCAACAAGCTGGTGCGCCGGCGCGGCCGCGTCTACATCATCAACAAGGTCGACAAGCGCTACAAGGCGCGCCAGGGCTGACCGCGAAAGCCCGCGGCGAGAAATTTCGAAGGCCCGCTCCGGCGGGCCTTTTTGCTGCCCGCCGCCAAAGGGAACGGCCGCTCCCCGTCTTCCGCTCAGCCCGCGAATGCCGACAGGATGCGGATCCATGAGCGGATGCCCTTGTGGAAGCTCTTGAGATTGTACTTCTCGTTGGGCGAGTGAATGCGGTCGTCGGCATTGGCAAAGCCGATGAGCAGCGCATCGAGCCCGAGGATGCGCTTGAAATCGCCAGCCACAGGGATCGATCCGCCAGACGCCCGCAGCGCCGCCTGCCGGCCCCATTCGTCGGCCAGCGCCGCGCGCGCCTGCTGCAGGAACTTGCCGGTCGTGGGCACCGCAATCGCGCGGCCGCCTCCATGCTCATGGAACTCGACCGAACAGTCGGCCGGGATGCGCGCCCGCACATGCGCGCGGAAGGCGGCCCGGATTTTCTCGGGGTCCATGTCGGCGACGAGGCGGAACGAGATCTTGGCCGCTGCCCTGGCGGGGATCACGGTCTTGAAGCCCTCGCCCGTGTAGCCGCCCCACATGCCGTTGATCTCGCAGGTTGGACGCGACCAGACCTGCTCGAGCACCGAGCGGTCGGTCTCGCCCGCGGGGATCGACAGCCCGACGTCGCGGAGGAACGCCTCGCCGTCGAACCCCAGCGTCTGCCAGCTCGCCATGGTGGTGGCGTCCACCTCCTTCACGTCGTCGTAAAAGCCGGCCAGAGCGACCGAGCCGTCCGGGTTTCGCAGCGACGCGATGATCTCGGCCAGCACCTGGTTCGGGTTGCGCGCGGCATTGCCGTACATGCCCGAATGCAGATCCTTGTTGGCGGCGGTAATGACAATCTCCTCGCCCACGAGCCCGCGCAGCATCGTGGTCACCGATGGCGTCTCGGGATCGAGCAGGTCGGTATCGCAGATCAGCGCCACGTCGGCCCTGAGCTCGTCGCGCACCGACTCCAGAAAGAACGGCAGGTTCTTGCCGCCCGATTCTTCCTCCCCCTCGAGGCACAGCGTGACATTGATCGGCAGCCGCCCCGTGGTGGCGCGAAGCGCCCGGCATGCCTCGATGAAGGTAAGCATCTGCCCCTTGTCGTCGGAGGTGCCGCGCCCGACCAGATGCACCTCGCCATCGGGCTGCCTGACCTGGGCGAGTTCGAAGGGATCGCTGTTCCATAGCTCGATCGGGTCGACCGGCTGCACGTCGTAGTGGGCGTAGAACACCGCCCTGGGCCCCACGGCCCGCGGCGCATGCGCGAGCACGACCGGATGCCCCGGGGTCGGCCGCGCCGAGGCGGCGAACCCTTCCGACACCAGTTCGCTGACGAGCCAGTCGGCGGCGCGCTTGCACTCGGCGGCATAGGCCGGGTCCGTCGAGATCGACTTGATGCCGATGAACTCCCTGAGCCGCCCCAGGCTCTGGTCCATATGGGCGTCCGCATAGGCCAGCGCGGCGTCGAGATCGGCGTGGGAGAGCGGCATGGTTAAGGTCCCTTCCTAGGCTGGCGGTGGGTTACGCTGCGTCCGAAATCAAGGCAAGCCTCATCGTCCATCGGCTTTGTGGCCTCCGGTTGGGGAAGGGATACGGGCCGCGGGACGCAAGGCACCCCGAGGGTATTTTATGGGACGCCCTGCGTCCCGCGGCGCCGAGATTTCCGATCGGGCGATCGAGGCGGCGGAGATGCCCGGCGCGCCCATGCCGCTCCTGACCCAGG
>DASZSH010000173.1:0-24220 GCA_035548755.1 Devosia sp. | reverse complement strand
ATCGCCGAAAGCCGCGACCGCCTCGGCAAGGAAGGCCGGCTGGTGATCCGCGAGTCCGGCACCGAGCCGGTGATCCGCGTCATGGCCGAAAGCGACGATGCGGGGCTCGTGGATGCCGTCGTGGAGCAGATCGCAGCAACCATCAGGCAGGTTGCCTGAGGTCGGCATCGCGCCATCGGTAACCGAGGGACGCGGCCGGCATCGGATAGAAAATTCAGGCGGGTTCTTTTTCAGTTGCCGGTTGGCGTGGCGATGGCCCCGCAGGCGTGGCCAAGTGCCCCTGTAGCGACGCCATTAACCCCGCATTAGGGTTACCCCTTAGGGTTAAGCGTGCTTTAAGAAAACTGGTCTAGCCTTGGGTTCGATCGACGGGTGTCGTCGTGGCGAACTCAAGGATTAAGTGACATGCGTATTCTCTTGGCAGCGCTGCTGGTGGTGTTCACCGCCCTCATAGGCGCACCGGTCCGCGCGGCGGACCTTCCGCAATACCCTGACATCCAGGTGCCCGAGGTCGACTACGGCCTGCAGGGTGGCTTCTACCTCCGCGGCTCGGCCGCGGCGAATCTGCTGTGGACCCAGGAGCATCTCGACATCTGCGGATGCTCGGTTCCCCCAACCGCTCCCGGCTACGGGTATTCGCTCGGCGCAGGCGTCGGCTACGAGGTGGGCAACGGCCTCAGGTTCGACGGCACGGTCGACTATCTGCAGAATGACGGCCTGACCGATGGCACCAACACGCTGCATCTGCGCGGCGCGGTGATGCTGGCCAACGCTTACTACGATTTCCCGCTGTCGGGTGGCGCTGCCGCCGGTGGCGGCTGGGGCGCCTATGTCGGCGCCGGCGCCGGCGCGACCTACTACCAGGTCAGCGTGACGCCCGCCAATGTTGCCGTTCCCGATGGCCAGGGATGGACCCCGACGGTCGCCGCCATGGCAGGCGTTTCCTACGATGCCGGCAGTTGGGTCGCCGATCTCGGCTACCGCATGCTCTATATGCCCAAGATCAGCAACTACGCGACCTCACCCGACGTGCCGTGGTACATCTACGACAACACTGTGCACGAGATTCGCGGCACGGTTCGCTATCGGTTCCAGTAGAGCCGAGGCGAGCGACACCCCTCTGACAACGGCGCCCCTGCGGGCGCCGTTGTTGTTTTGCGCCGGCCCTGCATCAATGCCCGAGCTGGAAGCGTTCGAAGCGCCCGAGTTCATCCTCGATCGCGCGCTTGTGGGTTCGCGGCCGGCCCGGCCCGACCCAGTGCCAGGCCTGTATCAGGAGCTTCCCGGCGGCGCGGTCCGTCTTGAGGTCGAGCGCCGCGACCACCTCGTCGCCAAAGAGCACCGGCAGCGTGAAATAGCCGAAGCGGCGTTTGTCGCGCGGAACATATGCTTCGAACACGTGCTCGTAGCCGAAGAACAGCTTCAGCCGCTTGCGCTGGATCACCATCGGGTCGAACGGGGAAAGGATATGCACGAGCGGCTCGGCGGCGGCCGGCATGGTCTCCAGCGTCTCCGGCTCCGCCCAATGTGCGATCCCCGCGATTGTGACGGGCGCCAGCTGCTTTCGACGAACGCGAGCCTCGATTGCCGCCATCAGCGGCTTGCGGATGTTTCGCCGAACATGGGCGATCGAGTCGATACTGACCACGCCCTGGGCGCGAAGCGCGGTATCGAGCAGGTAGCCGATAAACTGCCGCTCTGTCGCGCCGGCAGGCGGCCGGTTCCAGCCAAAGTGCCGTTCCATCAGCTCGTAAGTCTTGAGCATGCCGCTCCGTGCGGAAATCGTAAGGACCCCATTCCAGAAGGCGAGCTGTAGCGCCCCCTTGCTCGGCTTGCGGCTCGCCCACAGATGCTCCTTTTCGACCAGGATCTCGTCATCGATGTCACGGATGGTGATCGGGCCGCTTTCGCGGATCATTCGGATGACGCGTCGGTAGTCCCTGGGGTCGACCGACTGGCCCCAGAGCTCGGGCTGGCGCCGGTGCCGCCGCATCAGCGGCCAGAAATAGCGGAAGTCGCGCGTCGGAATATAGGCGAGGGCGTGCGTCCAGTACTCGAATACGCTCTTGTCCACGCTCTGCGCCTGGATCAGATCGGCCCGCCGGTAGCGGGGGATACGGGTAAAGAGGATGTGGTGATGCGACCGTTCTATGACGTTGATCGTATCGATCTGCACGTAGCCCAGGTGCTCGACGGCAAGCCGGGTCGCCTCGGGTCCGGCGCCGAACGGCTCGCGCCGGTCCAGGCGCTGGGCCCTCAGCCAGATGCGGCGGGCGCTGGCGAGGGGCAGATCGGCCTCCGTCACGGGCATTTTGTCATCAAACCGTGATCGATTTTACCGATCTTGGAAGTTCGGCGGCATCGTTCTATGCTGTAGGCGTATTCTAGTACCGCGGCGTACCGCAAGGATCGCGTTCCATGACTACCGCAATGTTCATCGTCATCTTCGCCCGCAACAAGTGGTGGATCGACCTCAACGGCAAGGCCAAGGGCCCATTCTTCAGCCGGGAAAGCGCTGAGCTTGAAGCCATAAACCTGGCGAGCGGCTTCGCCCGCGACGGCCGTCGCGCCGAAGTGCAGGTTGCCGAGCCGGGCCAGAAGAACCACATAGTTTGGCAAAGCGCCGACCCGGGCATGCTTGGTCGGGCCGCAGCGCTGGTTAATCACTGAGCGGGCCGCGCTGGTCACTTTGCCCACATGCCTCGCATCTCGGCCTTGATGTCCCGATTGGCCTTGGGCAGGAGGCCGGCGCTCTCGAGCGGCTTCAGGGCCGGCCATAGAATGTCGTCGTAGAGCGGCAGCATCGCGCGCGTAATGAAGCGCGTGCGCTGAGCGTAAAGATGACGGTCGCCATGCCTGTGCTGCTGCGTGACATAGAAGCGCTGCGGCATCACCAGGTGGAGCCGGTCGCGCGCCCGCGTCATCGCTACATAAAGGAGCCGTCGCTCCTCCTCGAGTTCGCGCGCCGTGCCGGTCGCGAGGTCGGAGGGGATACAGCCATCCACCGCGTTGAGCACATGCACGTGCCGCCACTCCTGCCCCTTGGCGGAGTGTATCGTCGACAGGATCAGATAGTCCTCATCCTTGCCGCCTGGACCTGCCAGATCGGAGCTCGCCTCGGGGGGATCGAGCGTGAGCTCCGTGAGAAATCGTTCGCGGCTGGGGTAGCCGGCCGCAATCTGCTCGAGCTGCAGCAGGTCCATGAGCCGAACCGCGGCATCGTCGTGGTGCGCCTCAAGGAGCGGCTCGTACCACCTGCGGGCGAGAGTCATCGCCGATGGCCATTGGTCGGCCGTGGCAATATCCGAAATGACTGCGACCAGCGTCTCCCAGCCCTCGGTTCGCGCGGGCGCGTCGAGCGCCGCAAGCGCCGGTATCGGCCGCGGCGCCCGGTCCATGATGTCGAGCACCTTGCCGGCAGTTCCCGGCCCGATGCCTGGCAGCAGTTGCAGCACGCGGAAACCGGCGATCCGATCACGCGGGTTCTCGGCCCAGCGCAGAACCGCCAGCAGGTCCTTGACGTGCGTCGAGTCGAGGAATTTGAGCCCGCCATACTTGACGAACGGGATGTTTCGGCGCGTGAGCTCGATCTCGAGGGGCCCCGAATGCGATGCGCTGCGGAACAGCACGGCCTGATCGCGCAGGCGCGCGCCCGCCTCGCGCATCGACAGTACGTCCTCAACGACATAGAGCGCCTGCGCCGCCTCATCCCGGACTGTGACCAGTCGCGGCTTTGCCGTTGATTTGCGATCGGTCCACAGCGTCTTGCTGAAGCGTTCTTCGGCCTCGGCGATCACGGCATTCGCAGCATCGAGGATCGCCGTCGTCGAGCGGTAGTTGCGCTCAAGCGTCACCACTTCGGCCGGCGGCGAATAGCTTGCCGGAAAGTCGAGGATATTGCGCACTGTCGCCGCGCGGAACGAATAGATCGATTGGGCATCATCGCCCACCACGGTGACGCCGCGGCCGTCGGGCTTGAGCGCCAGCAGGATCGACGACTGCAAGCGGTTGGTATCCTGATACTCGTCGACCAGGATATGATCGAAGCGCGCGCCGACATCGGCGGCAATTGCCGGCTCGCGCATCATCATTGCCCAGTAGAGCAGCAGATCGTCGTAGTCGAGGACGCCCTGTTCCTGCTTTGCCGCCACATACCGCGAAAACAGCTCGCGTAGCTGCTGCTCCCACATCGCCGCCCAGGGGAAGGCCTCCTTCAGCACCTCGGCGAGCTCGGCCTGAGCGTTGACCGTGCGCGAATAGATCGCAAGGCACGTTCCCTTGGCCGGAAAGCGGGCCTTGGCGTCGTGGAGGCCGAGATCGTGCCGCACGACGTTCAGAAGATCTGCCGAATCCTCGCGATCGTGGATCGTGAATTGCGGGTCGAGTCCGATGGCAGCCGCATATTCGCGCAGCAGTCGCGCGCCGATGCCGTGAAAGGTGCCCGCCCAGCTCAGTGCCTCGGCTACGGCGCCCGAACTGGTTCCCATCACCTGGCCGGCGATGCGCTCGACCCGACGGCTCATCTCGCTCGCCGCCCGACGCGAGAACGTCATGAGCAGAATCCGCCGCGGATCGGCGCCGGAAACGATCAGGTGAGCAACCCGATGCGCAAGCGTGTTGGTCTTGCCCGAGCCCGCTCCGGCGATCACCAGCAGCGGCCCGCCAATCGCCCCCTGGCCAATGCCATGCTCGACCGCGCGCCGCTGTTCGGGATTGAGCCGGGTGAGGTAGTCGGTCTCTGCGCGCACAGTCGAATCAGAATGAGATGGGGCCGCAAGTGGAGCTTATTCTCGTTTTGTTCGCAATCTGGTTAAGGTTGTCTCGGACCGACTGCCAGGCGCGGGCATGATACGGTTGGGGAAAGGGGAGGCTGATTTGGATGAATCGTTAACGCTCGAACGGGGGGCCGCGCAGCACGCCGGCCAGGCCGCCATCACCGGCATTTCGGCCATGCGGCTTGCTGACGGATTTTGCCTTGTTCGCGTCGATACCGACGCAGGAATCTCCGGCTACGGCGAATGCGGCGATCTCGACGGCGACCTGGTTCGGGCGGTCATCCACACTCACGCGCTTGGGGGAGGGCGGCTGGAGCATCTCAAGCTGCTGGGCAAGGACCCTCTCGCGATTCGCGTGCATCACCACAACATGTTCACGGCCTTTCCGCAGCGGCGGCCCCATTTGCAGGTGCTTTCGGGTATCGACATGGCCCTGTGGGATGTGGCGGGAAAGCTCCTGGGTCAGCCGGTTGCCCAGCTTCTCGGCGGACGGTTTCGCGCTGCAATACAAGTCTATTCACACTGCCCGCAGGGTGATTTCACCGACCCGGTAGCCTGGCGCGACCGCGCCGCCGAGCTCAAGGCCGATCCGCACGGCTTCACGGCCTACAAGGTCGACATCCATTCCTGCCTCGGCCTCCACATGCAGCAATACGTCCCCTCGCTCTCGCCGGCCGACATCCGCAGGGTGCGCCGTTCGTACGAACTGGCGCGCGAGCATTTGGGCGAGGAGATCGACATCATCGTCCACTGCCACAACGAACTCGATACCCCAAGCGCGATCGCCGTCGCCGAGGCGGTCGAGCCGATCAGGCCGCTTTACTACGAGGACCCGCTGCAGCCCGGCTTTGGGGAGAACTGGCTCGCGCTGCGGCGCACGACCCGCCTGCCGATCCTGACGGGCGAGAACATCGAACTCGCCGAACAGGCCAAGCCCTTCCTCGAGACGCAGGCGGTGGATTGCCTGCAGCCCGATATCGTCAATTCCGGGGGGATCACCGGCGTCAAGGCGATCGCCGATCTCGCCGCGATGTACCGGACGCCCATCACGCTGCACAATGTGAGCGGGCTTCTGCTCAACATGGCCAGCCAGCAACTCGCCGCCGCGATCTTCAACTGCCCGCGGATCGAATGCACCCGCCGCGCCACCGACAGTCGCTGGGCAACCCAGAACCCGCTGCGTATCCGCAACGGCATCATGGAGATTTCGACAGCGCCCGGCCTCGGGATTACTCTCGACGAGGACTACCTCGAAGCCCACCGCTTCAAGGGCGAGCCCTACTGGAACTGACCGGCTTCCGGCTCGCTAGAGAGGGCAGTTGCGGGGGATGCCGTCCGCGCCCAGATAGGTGTCGTCGGCGAGACTGAACGTCCCGAAGCGGGCCTGGCATTTCGTCCAGTGCTCGGCAAAGCTGTCGCCGGTTCGCAGCAGCGTATCAACCAGAGCCGGGCTCAGGGCCTGGCTGACGCCTGCATGCCGCGCCCAGGGCACCGTCGCCATGGCGTTGAGCGCCGCCTGGGCCGGATCGAACCGCCCCCCGATCTGAGGGGGTGCGGTGACCAGCGGGTAGGAGCCCCCGGGCGGGAGCACGAGGCCTGGATAGATGGGCGTTCCGCCCGGCACCGTGATCACGAGCGGCTGGGCCTGGGCAGGCAATGCCAATGCAGCCAGCATGGCTGTTCCGAGCAACGCAACCAACAGACGCGGCATGATCGGCTCCTTTCGATCCGGCGTGGTCGTGCAACGTCCGATTGTCGCCCCCGTTTCGCTCAAGAGCAAGTGAGCGCATGAGGTGCCGGTTGACCGCCGAACTGCATCGGCCTAGAGCCACGCGGCGATAGCAGGTTGTGCCGTCCTATCGCGGGTCCGCCTCGGACGCTGCCGCGCGATCTCCGGCCGCTGCCCCGCAATCGAGGCCCCACAAACGGAAAGTCGACCATGGACAAGGCGATGGCCCATATCGAGCTGAGCGACCGCGACCGCTCGATCACCATGATCGGCATCCTCACGGCGATGTTCCTGGCCGCACTCGACCAGTCGATCGTGACGCCAGCGATGCCGACCATCGGTGGGGAGCTGGGCGATCCGCAGTATCTGCCCTGGATCGTGACCGCCTACCTCCTGGCTTCGACCGCGGTCGCGCCGCTCTACGGCAAGATTTCCGATATTTACGGCCGCCGTCTCACGCTCTACGCCGCCCTAGGTCTCTTCCTTGTCGGCTCGGTGATCTCGGCCCTCTCGCCCAATATCTTCGTGCTGATCGCGGGCCGCACCGTCCAGGGCATCGGCGGAGGCGGGCTCTTCGCCCTTTCGCAGATCATCATTGGCGACATGCTGCCGCCCAAGGAACGGGGCCGCTACTCGGCGTGGATTTCAGGCATGTGGGCGGTCGCCGGCATCGCCGGGCCGCTGCTTGGCGGCACGCTGGCCGAATGGCACTGGTCGCTGATCTTCTGGCTCAACCTGCCGCTGGGCGCAGTGGCGATGCTTGTCATCAACAACCCGCTCAAGAAGCTGCACACCGCCGCACGCGCCCACAGGCTCGACTATCTCGGTTCGATCCTGCTGGTCGTCGCGACGGCCCTGTTGCTGCTGATGCTCAACTGGGGCGGCGCGACCTATCCCTGGACGTCCCCGCTGATTGTCGGCATGGGCGTTGTCTCGCTTGTCCTCTGGGTCGCCTTCGGCGTCCGGCTGAGCCGCGCCCCCGAGCCGCTGGTATCGGTCGAAGTACTGTCGAGCCCGATCGTGCTGGCCGGCTGCTTTGCCATGTTCATGGTCGCTGCCGTCAATGTCGGTCTTGCGGTATATCTGCCGGTCTATGGCCAGGCCCATCTCGGCCTGTCGCCCGCCGGGTCCGGATACGCCCTGCTTGGCTTCCTGCTGGGCACCACGTTCGGGGCGACCATTTCCGGCCAGCTCACCCTGCGCGTGGTGCGTGTGAAATGGATTGCGATCATCGGGTCGGCCGTCTGCGTCCTCGCCCTGATCGTCCTGGGGTTGCTCGCGGCCCAAACCTCCTTGCTCGTATTCGAGGCTGTACTGGCCGTCGCCGGACTGGGCCTGGGCTCCACCTTCCCGGTGACCACCGTCTGCGTGCAGAACGGCGTCGACCAAAAGCACCTGGGCGTTGCGACCGGCATGCTGACCTTTCTGCGCTCGCTCGGCGCCGCGCTTGGGGTCGCCGTGCTCGGCGCGATCGCCCTTGGCTTCGGCATCCCCCTCGGCGCCGAGTCGGGCGGCGGCATCGCGCATGTCAGCGATACGTTCCCTTTTTCCGTGCTGTTCTACGCCAACGCGGCGATGATGGCGGCGGGCGCCGTTATCCTGGTGCTCATGCCGCACAAGGCGCTGCGCGGTCGTAACGATGCGGCTCCCGTCCCCGCGGCGGCGGAGTAACGGGGGTCGCGCACCCCCTTGGGGAATATTCCTGCCCGCCGCGGCATCCAATGGGATGCGGACGAAAACGCGCCCGCGGTCCCAGAGGAGATACATCATGATCCGCAAACTCGTGATCGCCGGTCTGCTGGCGCTTGGCCTGGGCGGGATGGCCTGGGCGGCCGATGCCCCCACCGATCCCCAGATCGCCCACATCGCCTATACCGCCGGGCAGATCGACATCGCGGCCGCCGAACAGGCGATCAAGAAGAGCCAGAACGCCGACATCATCGCTTTCGCCAAACAGATGGAAGAGGATCATAAGGCGGTCAACGACCAGGCCCTGGCCCTGGTCAAGAAGCTCAACGTCACGCCCGAGGATAACCCCACCAGCCAAGCGCTCAGCAAGGCGGCCGCCGACAAGCTCGCCGAGCTCGACAAACTCGATGGCGCCGCCTTCGACAAGGCTTACATCGACAACGAGGTCGCCTATCACAAGACAGTCAACTCCGCGCTTCAGGATACGTTGATCCCCGCAGCGCAGAATGCCGAGCTCAAGGCGCTGCTTCAGCAGGGGCTGACCCTGTTCACCGAGCACGAGAAGCACGCCGAGATGGTCGCGGCCAAGTTCCAGTGAGAACGTGAGATGCGCATCCTCAAGGTTGCAGTTATGACGGCCATGCTCCTTGCAGCGGGCACGTTCGGCGCCGCCGCGGCCGAGTACACCATCGTGATCGACAAGATGAAGTTCGGTCCGGTGCCGCCGGCGCTCCATCCTGGCGATACCATCGTGTGGCGGAACGACGACATCCTTCACCACTCGGCGACCGCGCGCGACAAGAGCTTCGACCTCGATCTGCCGGCCCGGAGTTCGGCCACCATGACGATCGGCGCCGCAGGTGAGGTGCCGTTCTACTGCAAGTTCCATCCCGGCATGACGGGCACTCTCGTCATCACTCCATGAAGACCAAGAAAGCGGATCGCGAGACAGGATTCGCGCGATCCGCACAGCCGACAAAATGGATGCATTGAAATGTCCAAGGCGAATGTCACTGCGGCGGAGAATCTGACGGAAGCGCTGGAGGCCGATCTCGTTCTCCGCGCGCAGGCGCACGACGAACTCGCCGTCCGCGAAATCGTCCGCCGCTACAACCAGCGGCTGTTCCGTGCCGCCCGTTCCATCGTCCGCAACGACACCGAGGCCGAGGATGTCGTGCAGGCGGGCTATGTGCAGGCCTTCACCCATCTGAGCGCCTTCCGCGGCGAGGCGCAGTTCGGCACCTGGCTCACCCGCATCGTCATCAACGAGGCCCTCGGCCGGGTACGCCGGCGCCGGCCGACTACCGGAATCGAGCAGATCGAAGCCGAACAGGGGTCCAGCGCCCAGATCATCCAGTTCCCGCTGTTGCAGAACCATCCAGACCCGGAGACAGCCATGTCCCGCCAGGAAATCCGCGAGCTCATCGAGCAGGCCGTCGATGCGCTGCCCGAGGCCTTCCGCCTCGTCTTCGTTCTGCGCGACGTCGAGGGCCTGAGCGCCGAAGAAACAGCGGCGCAACTCGACATCAGGCCCGAAACCGTCAACACCCGCCTGTTCCGCGCCCGGCGGCTCCTGCGCGCCGCGATCGAGGATCGCCTGACCTCGGCCGTCGGCGCCCTCTTCCCCTTCGACGGAGAGCGCTGCATTCACATGGCCGACCGTGTCGTCGCCGATCTGGCGCGACGGGGCAACCTCGCCACCTGATCCTGGGCCCGTCGGCGCTCGACCTGCGGTGTCGGCCGCATGCTGGAACGCCCCGGCCGTCGTCGCGCCCGCGATGGGGCGCCCCTCGCGCCGGCCGGGAAAATCATGCGCCTTCGCCGCCGTTCGGGGCGCCGCCGGAGGGCCGGCGCCGCCTTCGCGGAGACGCATTGACGGAAAATCGCAACAGGCGTATCAGCCGCCTCAGGACATCTTGCCCTAACGCAAGACTTTCGACCTGGGAGGGTCGCCATGGCTGATATGCCCCTGACCGCGCCGGCGGTGAAACCGGCCAATCCAAATTTTTCTTCGGGTCCGTGTGCCAAGCGTCCAGGCTGGACGACCGATGTGCTGAAGTCAGCGCTAGTCGGCCGCTCGCACCGCGCCAAGCCGGCCAAGGCCCGCATCGAGCGCGCCATCGCGCTCACGCGCGAGCTGCTTGAGGTGCCGGCCGACTACCGCATCGGCATTGTGCCGGCCTCCGATACCGGCGCCGTCGAGATGTTCCTGTGGTCGGCGCTGGGTGCTCGCGGCGTCGACATGCTCGCCTGGGAAAGCTTCGGTGAGGGCTGGGTGACCGATGTCGTCAAGCAGCTCAAGCTCCCCAACGCGCGCACTCTCACGGCCCCCTACGGCCTGTTGCCCGACCTCGGCCAGGTCAATTTCGACAACGACGTGGTCTTTACCTGGAACGGCACGACCTCTGGCGTGCGCGTGCCCAACGCCGACTGGATTCCGGCCGATCGCAAGGGTCTCGTCATCTGCGACGCGACCTCTGGCGCCTTCGCGCAGAACCTCGACTTCTCGAAGCTCGATGTCGTGACCTTCTCCTGGCAGAAGGCTCTGGGCGGCGAGGCCGCGCATGGCGTGCTCATCCTCTCGCCACGCGCCGTCGAGCGGCTCGAGACTTACAAGCCCGATCGCCCGCTCCCCAAGATCTTCCGCCTCACCAAGGGCGGCAAGCTCATGGAGGACATCTTCGAGGGCGCCACGATCAACACCGTCTCGATGCTGTGCATCGAAGATGCGATCGATGCCATGGAGTGGGGCAAGTCGGTGGGTGGCCTCAGGGGCATGCAAGCGCGCGCCGACGCCAACTTCAAGGTGTTGAGCGACTGGGTCGCCAGGACCGACTGGGTGGACTTTCTGGCGCAGATACCGGAAACCCGTTCCAACACCTCGGTCTGCCTCATCATCGTCGACAAGGCGGTCAAACTGCTCGACGAAGACGGCCAGGCTGCTTTCGCCAAGGCCATCGTTTCGCGCCTCGACAAGGCGGGCGCCGCATACGACATCGGCGCCTATCGCGACGCGCCTACGGGCCTCAGGATATGGGCCGGCTCAACCGTGGAAGCTTCCGATCTTCAGGCGCTGACCGCTTGGCTCGATTGGGCCTTCGCCAGCGAGAAAGCCGCGCTCAAGGCGGCCGCTTAGGGGCAATCGGCAGTCGGCAATCGGCAGTCGCCCGGCTGCCCTCCGACTGCCAACTGCCTATTGCCGACTGCCACTCGCCATTCACAACCCATTCCACCGGAGGCTCCCATGCCCAAGGTTCTCGTTTCGGACAAGCTCAGCAAGACTGCGGTGCAGATCTTCAAGGACAACGGCGTCGATGTCGACTACCTGCCCGATCTCGGCAAGGACAAGGACAAGCTCTACGAAGTCATCGGCGAGTATGATGGCCTCGCCATCCGCTCGGCCACCAAGGTGACCGAAAAGATCATCTCGGCGGCAAAGAAGCTAAAGGTCATCGGCCGGGCCGGCATCGGCGTCGACAATGTCGATATCCCTGCTGCGACCAAGAAGGGCATCATCGTGATGAACACGCCCTTCGGAAACTCGATCACCACCGCCGAGCACGCCATCTCCCTGATGCTCTCGCTCGCGCGCCAGATTCCCGAGGCCGACGCCTCGACCAAGGCCAGCAAGTGGGAAAAGAACCGCTTCATGGGCGTCGAGGTCTTCAACAAGACCCTCGGCATCATCGGCGCGGGCAATATCGGCTCGATCGTCGCCGACCGCGCCCAGGGCCTCAAGATGAAGGTTATCGCCTACGATCCCTTCCTGACCCCGGAACGGGCGCAGGCGCTGGGCGTCGAAAAGGTCGAGCTCGATGAGCTCTTCCGTCGCGCCGACTTCATCACGCTGCACACTCCGCTGATCGAATCGACCCGCAACATCATCAACGCCGAGGCCATTGCGAAGATGAAGGACGGCGTGCGCATCATCAATTGCGCCCGTGGCGGCCTCGTCGATGAAAAGGCGATCTACGATGCGCTCAAATCGGGCAAGGTTGCGGGCGCGGCCTTCGACGTGTTCGTGGAGGAGCCGGCGCAGAACAATCCGCTGTTCGAGCTCCCCAACTTCATCGCCACGCCGCATCTGGGCGCCTCAACCACCGAGGCGCAGGAGAACGTGGCCCTGCAGGTCGCCGAACAGATTTCGGCCTACCTCATGACCGGTGAGATCACCAACGCGCTCAACTTCCCATCGATCACCGCCGAGGAGGCGCCCCGCCTCACCCCCTGGGTGCGGTTGGCGGAAATGCTCGGATCCTTCGCGGGCCAACTGACCGAGGATCCCATCACGGGCGTTCGCATCGAGTACGAGGGCAATGTCGCGGGCCTCAACGTCAAGCCGATGACAGCCGCGGCGCTGAACGGCGTGCTCAAGCCGCAGATGCAGGAGGTCAACATGGTCTCCGCCCCGCAGATCGCCAAGGATCGAGGCATCAATGTCGAGATCATCACCCGTGACCAGCAGGGCGCGTATGAAGGCTATATGCGGCTGACGGTCATTACCGAAAAGCAGGAGCGGGGAGTGGCCGGAACGATCTTCGCCAACGGCAAGCCCCGGATCATCCAGGTCAAGGGCATCAACATGGAGGCCGAGCTTACCCCTTCGATGCTCTATGTCACCAACGAGGACAAACCCGGCCATATCGGGCGTCTGGGCACGCTGCTGGGCAACCTCGGCATCAACATCGCCAACTTCAATCTCGGCCGCGCCGAGGTCGGAGGCGACGCTATCGCGCTGCTCTCCATCGACGGATCGGTTGACGAGCGGCAGCTCCGGGAGATCGCCTCGCTGCCGGGCGTCCGCCAGGCCAAGGCGCTGGCCTTCTAGCGCCCCGGCCAGAACGGAACGAGCATGGGGACTCGGGCGCGGTAGCCGTCATAGGCCTCCGCGCCGGTCTGCCTCAGCCGCGCCGTGCGCTCCACTCGGCGAGCGCGATACCGGCAACGATCAGCGCGCCAGCGATGAGGTGAAAGACCTCGAGCCGCTCGCCCAGGATCACAACGGAGCCGAGCGCTCCGAACAGGGGAATGAGGTTGATGAAGAGGCTCGCTCGGTTGGCCCCGATGAGTTCGAGCCCCCTCACATAGAACATCTGGCTCACCAGCGAGGGAAACAGGATCGTATAGGCCACGATGATCCAGCCCAGCGGGGTGATCGTAGGCACCGCCGCAATGAAGTGGCCGAATCCGCCGCCCAGCCCGGCCTGGAACACGATTGAGGCAAGCACGGCGCCCATGAAGCTGGCGAACAGGAAACTCAGCCAGTTGCTCCTGGGCCGCCAGCGCAGGCTGATGGAATAGATGGCGTAGGAGAGGCTTGCGAGCAGCACCAGCAGATCGCCGAAATTGATGTCGAGGCTAAGAATGCGCGCCAGATCGCCATGCGTCGCCGTGATCGCCACCCCTACGATGGTCACCGCCACTCCGATGAGCTGCAGCGCCTTTACCCGGGTGCGAAACAGCACGAAGTTGAACAGCATCACGAGGATATTGATGGCCACCTGGTCGATCGCGTTGTTGACGCCCGAGGTGAAGTGCGCCGCCACGTAAACGAGCACGTTGAAGGTTGCGTAGCCGACGACGCCATAAAAGAGGTAGAGCCACCAGGAGCGGCGGATCGTCGGCCAGTCCTCTTTCAGCGGGCCGATCGCGAAGGGCAGCAGCACCAGTGCCGCCCCAGCCCAGCGCAAGAGCATCAGCGCATAAGGGTCGATATTGCCCACCGCCGCCTTGCCGGCGACGACATTGCCGCCCCAGAAGAGGTTGCACAGCACCAGCAGCATGTAGGGCCGGTTCATCACGCGGTCGGCGATCGACGCCGTACTTATGGTCTGGGACATTTCTTGGACTTGCAGGACCCCCGCCAAGGGCCTTATCAGCATTCGCCCAAGGGTCAAACCCGGCCCGCGGGCTGGGAGCGACAAGTCCGGACATGGCAAATGTGATCGTCGTCGGCAGCCAGTGGGGTGACGAGGGCAAAGGCAAGATCGTCGATTGGTTGAGCGAGCGCGCCGACGTGGTGGTGCGCTACCAGGGCGGCCACAATGCAGGTCACACCCTCGTCGTCGACGGGGTCAGCTACAAGATCGCGCTCGTGCCTTCGGGCGTCGTGCGCGGCAAGTTCTCAGTCATCGGCAATGGGGTCGTCTTTGATCCTCATTTCTTCCTGAGCGAAATCGAAAAGCTTGCCGGGCAGGGCGTGAAAGTCACCCCCGAGATCCTTCGCGTCGCCGACAACGCGCCGCTGATCCTGAGTCTGCACCGCGAGCTTGACGCCATGCGCGAGAACTCGAATTCGGGCCTCAAGATTGGCACCACCAAGCGCGGCATCGGCCCCGCCTACGAAGACAAGGTCGGCCGCCGCGCCATCCGCGTGTGCGATCTGGCCGAGCCCGAGACTCTCATGCCCAAGATCGAGCGGCTTCTGACCCATCACAATGCGCTGCGCCGCGGCATGGGCCTCGCCGAACTGTCCGCCGACGCGCTCTTTGCCGAGCTGATGGACGTGGCGGGCGGGATTCTGCCCTATGTCGGCCAGGTCTGGCGCCTGCTCGACGAAAAGCGCCGCGCCGGCGCGCGTATCCTCTTTGAAGGCGCCCAGGGGGCCCTGCTCGATAACGACCATGGCACCTATCCCTTCGTCACATCGTCGAACACTGTTGCCGGCCAGGCGGCCGCCGGCTCGGGACTTGGGCCGACCGCAATCGGATATGTACTGGGAATTACCAAGGCCTATACCACCCGGGTAGGAGAGGGCCCGTTTCCATGCGAACTCCACGATGAGATCGGCAGGCATCTGGCTACGGTGGGCCGCGAAGTTGGCGTAAACACCGGACGGCCGCGCCGCTGCGGGTGGTTCGATGCGGTTCTGGTGCGCCAGACGGTAAAAACGTCGGGGATAAATGGTATCGCGTTAACCAAGCTCGATGTTCTCGACGGTCTCGAGGAGATCAAGGTTTGCGTCGGCTATGAGCTCGACGGCCAAAAAATTGACTATCTTCCGGCCTCTATGAGGGCGCAGGCGGCAGTCAAGCCGATCTACGAATCGCTTGAGGGGTGGTCAGAAACGACAGCAGGGGCGCGGAGCTGGGCCGAACTTCCAGCTCAGGCGGTCAAGTATGTGAGGTACATCGAGGAGCTGATTGGAGCACCGGTGGCGATGTTATCCACCAGTCCCGAGCGTCTCGACACCATTCTCGTGCAAGACCCGTTCCAAGACTGAGGTTTTTTGGCTACAACTCGGCCGAAATTGAGTGAACGTACCGAATGGCGGACTACAAAGAGCTGTTGCGCCGGGCCGTAGAAGCCTTGCCGGAAAACAACGGGGCCGCACGGCGCGCCGTTTATGAGAAGGCGCGTGCGGCACTTGTGGGCCAACTGCGTGCCATCAACCCCCCTCTGCCGGCGCGCGACATCACCACCCACCGCCTGCAGCTCGAGGACTGCATTCGCCAGGTCGAACAGGAGGCGAGCGAGGCCAACATCGCCGGGATTGGCGCCGAACCTGCGCCGCCGACGCTGCCGCCCGTCTTTGCCGCCGAGGCGAAAGCCGCCAAGCCCGCTCCCAAGGTCGCCGCTGAGCCCGCCAGGGCTGCGCCCCGGCCGGCGGCCGAGCCGGTGCGCCCCAAGCCTGAATCCGCGCGCCCGGCGGTCAAGGCGCCGGCTAAAGCCAACGGCGCTTCTCCCACTTCGATCGAAGATATCATCGCCGCTGCCGAGCGCGACGGCGCCCCAGCTCCGGCACCGGCCGCGGCGTTCAAAGCCCCCGAGCTCAAGTCCCGGCCGCCCAAGTCGCAGCCGGTTCTCGTCGCCCGATCCGAGCCGCCGCTGAAGGACCAGCCCAAGCCCGCAGCCGAGGCCAAGCGCAACGGCCCGGCGCGAGAGGGGGGCCGTCCGCTGCCGTCGATCGTTGCGAGGGCCGAGGCGGCAAAGGGCCGTTCCGCCCCGCCGAACCTGACTGTCGCCGCCGATAACCGTCGTCCGCCGGCCATTGAGCCGCGCCGCGGCAACGGGGCCGTCGCCGCCCGCCAGGTCGATCCGCTGGAGTACGGCCCGCCCGACGACCTCGCCGCCATGGCGGCCGTCCGCGAAGTTGAAGTCGAGCAGCCTGTGGATCCGCAGGGCGCGATCGACCGCGCCATCGCCACGCTCGACCGCGAGGCCCGCGGCGATGCCCGCGCGCAATACGCCGACAGCGAGGTCGAGCTCGACGACGAGCCGATGGTGGCGCCCGCGCGCAAGAACGGATTCTTCAACGGCCGCGCGCCGGATATGCCGAACTTCAAGAGCGAGCCGCGCGACCTCAAGGCACCGCGTCCGGCCAAGGAGTTCGCCACGCCTCGTCGCGCGAGCAGCCGCGCCTTCCCCGACGGAATGCCCCGGTCGCAGTCGGAGCGTGGCGGCCTGGGCGCGGTGACCATCTTCGTGATCATCTTCCTCGCTCTCCTCGTGGGAGCCGGCGGCGCCGGCTTCTGGGCCTGGCAGGAGGGCTTCATCAATCTCGACGCCATGTTCGGCAAAGGCACGCCGGTCGTCGCCACTGCCGCGACCGACGCCACGCCGGCCCCTGCGGGCGCGACCGGCCCGGGCAACACTGAGACGCCAGTCGCCACCGCCGAGCCGTCCAACCAGCTCAAGGCGAACGAGCGCCTGCCAGGCGCCGACGCGCCCCCGCCCGCGGCCAGCACTGAGTCGGTCGCCCCGCTGGCGCTGCAATCGCCCGCCGCCGCCGATGGCAAGACCGAAGAACGCCTCGGCTCGTCGACTGAAACGCCGGCCGCGGCGCAGGATGCGACGGTCGCCGCCATCGATCCGGCAAGCGTCGCGGGCAGCCAGTCTCTGCTTCTCGAGGCCTCCGACAATGGTACTACGGGCGCCGTGCCGTTCTCAGGCACGGTGGACTGGAAGAAGGGCACCGACGAGAATGGCCTGCCCACTCTCATCGGCAAAGCCAACATCCCGGCCCGCAATCTCTCGGTCGACCTGCTGATCCGCAAGAACTCCGATCCGAGCCTGCCGGCAAGCCACCTCATGGAGATCAACTTCTCGGTCTCCGACAGCTTTATTGGCGGTTCGATCGCAGGCCTGCCGGGCGTTCTGCTCAAAGACGAGGAGTTGGTGCAGGGCACTCCGCTCGTGGGCGCCTCGGCGCGCGTGGTGGGCAACTCCTTCCTCTTCGCCCTGAGCGCAGCTCCGGAGGATTCGACCGCCAACATCAACCTGCTGACCTCGCGCAAGTGGATGGATCTCGCCCTGATCTACGCCTCGGGCAAGCGGGCGATCATCACACTCGAGAAGGACGACAAGGCGCAGAAGCTCTTCAGCGACGTCTTTGCCGCCTGGGCCAAATCTCCCACGAGCGCCGGCTGATCCTCAGCCGGCCCTGAGCACGCCGCCCTCGAGCGCGTAAACGCGTCCGGCGATCGCAGCGATGTCGTCGGCATGGTGCGTGACCAGCACGGTGGCCCACCCATGTCGTCGCGTCAGCGACTGAACCAGCGTTCGGGCTGAGGCCCGCGTGTCGTCATCGAGTGCCGAGAACGGTTCGTCGAGCAGGAGCACCGGCTTGGCGCGCAGCAGCGTCCGCGCAAGCGCCACGCGCTGCTTCTGACCGCCTGAAAGCGTCGATGCCCGCTGCGGCCCGATCCCTCCGAGCCCGACTTCCTCGAGCGCCGCCGCGATCTTTTCCGCATCGGCCCGGCCGGGCAGCCCGAGCGCCACGTTGCGCGCGGCCGTCAGATGCTCGAACAGCGTTTCGGACTGGAACAGGATCGAGACCGGCCGTTGTTCGGGACGGAGCGGCGTGACATCGCGCCCGTCGACGATGATGCGGCCCGCGCTGGGCGCAAGAAATCCCGCGACGAGATCGAGCAAGGTGGACTTGCCGGCGCCGCTCCGGCCGCGCACCGCGGTCACTTCGCCGGCGGCCGCCGTCATCGTCAGGCGGTAGCCCGCCGGCGCGCCCGGGTGGGCGAAGGTCACATCTTCAAGCGCCAGCATCGCCGAGCCTGCCGAACAGTTTGGGAATCGCGACGAACGCGCCGATGGTCAGCACCAGCATCAGGGCTGCGATCGCGGCCGCCTCGTGACTGCGATAGGCACCCAGCGCCCGCACCATCTGCAACGGAAGGGTTGCAAAATTCTGCGTGCCGAACAGCGCGATGACGCCTAGGTCGCCGAGCGAGAAGCAGAAGCTGAGCGCAAAGGCGAGCCCTGCGTCTCGGGCGACGAGCGGCCACTCGATCAAGGTGAACTGCCGCACACCTCCCAGCGAAAGCGCCCGGATGAGGCGGCCGCGGCTGCGCGCGATCGCTTCGAACGGCGGGCCCAGCGTGGCGACCGCAAAGGGCAGGGCGAGCAGTGCGTTGGCAAGCACCACCACCAGCGGGGCGGTAGTTTCGGGCTGGAGCCCGGAGTCGCGCACGAGGAGGAAGGCCCCCAGCGAAAGGGCCACCGCGGGCACCGCAAGGTAGGCATAGGCCGGGACCGCCACCAGCGTGCGCAGGGCGCGACCCGGCGCGGCCGCGCTCGCCGCCGCCACTGCCAGCGCAACGATCAGCGACAGCACCGACGAGCCGAGCGCAATCCACAGGCTCGTGCACATGCTTGACCAGAACGACGATTCGGCGAGCACGTCGGGCACCGAGACCGCGCCGTCGGCGATCACCGCCGCAAGCGGCGCGCCGAAGCCGAACAGCGCGAACGCCAGCACGATCCACTGGGCGGCGCGAGCCGCTCCGGCATCCTGCCAGCGCGGCTGCCCGCTGCGCGCCACGCTCGTTGCCACGGGCGCCAGCGCCGAGCTGGCCACGATGATGACGGCGCATAAGCCGATCTGGATGAGCGCGAGCGTCACAGCGGCATTGAGGTCGAAGTCGAGCCGCACCGCCGAATAGATGGCGACCTCGAGCGTCGGCACGCTGGGCCCGCCGCCGAGCAGCAGCACGATGGGAAAACTCGTGAAAGCCAGAAGAAAGATGATTGCAGCGAGGCCGGGCAGGGACCCGCGAATAGCCGGCCAGTCGATGACGCCGAACCTCCTCCAGGCATTGAGTCCGAGGCTCTGGCCTGTCTTGAGCCGCGCCTCGGGGATAGCATCGAGACGGCCCAGCAGGATACGCGCCGCGAAAGCGCCGTCGAGCACCAGGTGTGCGCCGACGACGCCCCCAAGCCCGAAGATGGGGACCCCCAGCCCGCCAAGCCAGCCGGCGCGGCCCCACACATCGATGAGTCCGAAGGCGACCACCAGCCCGGGCGTCACGATGGCCGACGCGAACAGACCAACCACGACCTCCCGGCCGGGAAACCGCAGGCGGTTCAATGCCCAGGCAAGCGCAATCCCCACGGCGAGCGAAAGCGCCGTGGACAGTCCCGCCTGGAGCGTCGTGATGTAGAGGACATATCCCACATCGAGGTGGACCTCGCCGCCCGCTCTCGCTCTGGCAGCCGAAAGGATTGCCCAGAACAGAGCGACGATCAGCAGCCCGATGGCAGCCGCGAACGCCGTTCCGGCGAGCAACCGGAACGGTCGCTCGGGCCGCCCGAGATCAGCGGATCGCAGCAAGAGCTTCCTCGATCCAGGCCGACTTGTTCTCGGTGATCGTTCCTTCATCGAGCCCCAGGACCTTTTGCGGCGGCGCCGGGAACTGCTTGGGCAGCGCTCCGCCGATGTCGGCGGCCGGGTACATCCAGTTGGTGGTGGGAATGATCGCCTGCGCGGGCTGCGTGTCGAGCCAGGCGAGGAACTGGCGCGCGAGCTCGGCGTGCGGCGACGATTTGAGCAATCCCGCAATCTCGATTTGCGGGTAGTGCCCCTCGCTGAACGTGGCGTAGGCGTAGTTGGGCTTGTTTTCGGCGATTTCGTGATAGGCCGGCGAGGTCGTATAGCTCAGCGCCATGTCGGCATCGCCCTTGAGGAAAAGGCCGTACGCGTCCGACCAGCTGCGCGCCATGGTGACGATATGCGGCTTGAGCGCCGCCCAGATCGCCGGAGCCTTGTCGCCATAGGCGGCTTTGATCCACAGCACCAGCCCCAGTCCGGGCGTGTCCGAGCGCGGATCCTCGAGCGCGATCTTGAAGCTCGGCGGCTCGGCCGCGAGCGCCTCGAATGAGGTCGGCGGGGTGTGAACCCTGTTGGTGTCATAGACGAAGGCGAAATAGCCGAAATCGACCGGCACGAAATCGGGGTCGGTCCAGGCCGAGGGCAGGGTGAGGTGCGCGGGCGTCAGCCCATGCGGGGCGAACAGGCCCGTGGCGCGGGCCTCCCCGCTCAGGGACGTGTCGAGGCCGAGCACGATGTCGGCCTTGCTCGAGGCGCCTTCGAGCTGCACCCGCCGCAGCGCTCCGATCGAACTGTCGGTGCCCACGAAGTTCACCGTGCAGCCGCAGGTTTTTTCGAAGCCGGCCTTGAGGCCGGGGCCCGGGCCGTAGTCGGCCGCGAAAGCGTCATAGGTGTAGATGGTGAGCGTCGGCTTGTCTTCGGCCGCGGCTGGAGCCGCCAGCGTCAGGAAAGCCGCAAGCGCGAGGAGGGCGTAACGAGGCATGCCGTAATCCCGTCGGTTGCGGCCATGCGATGGGGGTTAACGTAAATGGTATCGGGTCGCCTTGACGCCCTTGCCATCTCGAACTTCCTCCGCCAGCATGACCTGGTTCAGGTTCAATGGGTGTTTCTCAGCTCCGTCTCCGGAGCACCCCAGCGAGACAGCCTGATCTAGATCGAGTTTCCCCGCCGTGCAAGAGCGCGCCCCCTCCGCCCCGATACTCAGCTTTGAGGGCCTGCTTGTGATCGTCGGCGGGGGCACGGTGGATCATCAGTTGCTGCGCGACCTGCAGGCCGCCGGGGGCCACCTGGTGGGCGCGGATGGCGGCGCCGACGAGATCGCCCGGGCCGGGCTACTCCCGGAAGCCATTATCGGCGATTTCGATTCGCTTCTCAGTCCAGGTGATTGGCTGGGCCGCACGCGGCTGATCCGGCTCGAGGAGCAGCTCACAACCGATTTTGAAAAGGCGCTCTACTCGACCCACGCGCCAGTCACCGTTGCCCTCGGCATGACCGGCCGTCGCTTCGACCACACGCTCGCCGCCCTCGATGCCGTGACGCGCTACGCGCGCGACCGCATCATCATTCTTGTCGACGAGCACGATCTTGCCATGTCGCTCACCGGCAGCTTCGCCTTCGAGGTCGAGGTCAACGAGCGCGTCTCTGTCTATCCGCTCGCGCCGATCCGCTTCCGCCGGTCGTCTGGGCTGCAATACCCGCTCGATGGACTGCGGCTGGCTCCAGGAGAGCGTGTTGGCACGTCCAACGTGGCGATCGACGGCATGTTCTCGATCGAGCCCGAGCCGCGCAGCAAGGCGCCCTGGCTGCTGATTCTCGACCGCAAATATCTCTTCGCGGTCGCAGCTGCCGCGACCGCACGGGCCTGAGGCGACAGCTTCCGTGAGGCTACGCGCTCGCGTGCTCGCGCGCCCGGGCTTTTTCCCGGGCGGCATGCTGCACGGCTTCCTGCACTTTTTCGAACGCGCGCACCTCGATCTGCCGGATGCGTTCGCGGCTCACATTGTATTCCTGCGCCAGCTCCTCGAGCGTCGCCGGATTATCCTTGAGCCGGCGGGCCTGGAAGATCGCCTTCTCGCGCTCGTTGAGCTCCTTCATGGCGCCGCTCAGCAGCTCCATGCGCTCCTCGAACTCCTGCGAGTTGCCCAGCTGCGTCTCCTGGTCGGGCGTTTCGTCGACGAGCCAGTCCTGCCACTCCGACGAGCCCTCGTCGGCGCGCATGGGCGCATTGAGCGAGGCGTCGCCGGTGAGCCGCTGGTTCATCGACACAACATCCTCCTCCGAAACGTGGAGGGTGTTGGCGATCTGCTTGACCTGCTCAGGGTTCAGGTTGCCATCGTCGAAGGCGGCGATCTGCCCCTTTACCTTGCGCAGATTGAAGAACAGGCGCTTCTGGGCGGCAGTCGTGCCGATCTTCACAAGGCTCCACGAGCGCAGCACATATTCCTGGATCGCGGCGCGGATCCACCACATCGCATAGGTGGCGAGCCGAAAGCCCTTGTCGGGCTCGAACCGCTTCACGGCATGCATGAGCCCCACATTGCCCTCCGAGATGACCTCGGAAATGGGCAGGCCATAGCCACGATAGCCCATGGCAATCTTGGCCACGAGCCGCAGATGGGAGGTGATGAGTTTCTGGGCCGCCTCGGGATCTTCATGCTCCTTGTAGCGCTTGGCGAGCATGAACTCCTCGTCCGGCTCCAGCATAGGAAACTTGCGGATTTCCTGGAGGTAACGGGAGAGTCCTCCCTCAGCCGAGAGGACGGGTAGATTGGATTGGGCCATCGAGCACCCCTTTCTGTCCCCCGCGTATGCGCGGCGGGAAATACCGCCGGCATCCGCTTGGGCACACCGACGGATTTGAGGCTTATATAGGTCGAAAACCGGCCTTGATAAGACCCGCTGGCGCCTGGCTCGCCTGGGCCCAATTCGCTGAAACCGCAACGGTTCCCGACGATTTTGGCGTTGGCGGAAGGATTTAGCCGGCTTCGGCCAGCTCCCCGCGCTGCGGCAGGAACTTGGCCTCGAGAATATCCCGGTTGAAGGGCTTCATCATGTAGTCCGACGCGCCGGCCTTGAGGGCCAGCGCAATCTGGCCGATGTCGTTCTCGGTGACGCAAAACACCACATGCGGCGCCGTGCCGCCCACATAGGCCCGCAGGAGCTTGAGGAACTCGAGCCCCCCCATCACCGGCATCTGCCAGTCGAGCAGGATGGCATCGGGCATTTCCTGGCGGCACTTATCGAAGGCCTCCTGACCATCCTCGGCCTCATCGACGATGTAGTCGATGTCCTCGAGAATGCGCCGGGCAACTTTCCGGACAACGCTGGAATCATCGACAATCAGGCAAGACTTCATGGCAGCTTGTGTCCCGGAAAACGCCCAGAGCTGGAAGCGGCGCAATTGTGGCGCCAATCTCCCTACGAATTGGTTAGCACTTTGATAAACTTCGGATCGTTCTCAAGGGCCGCGGCTGCCGCAAATTGGCAAGGGGGTCGCGCCGAGACCGTCGCGATGTGGGCGCTGAGCGCCGACTTGCGGGCCGTGGCAGGCGCCGCCTGAAAGTTCCGGCTGGAACATTTCAAAATATTCATACAATGTAATTCTCCGCTATACTACTCGATGTCTAGATCTATTCAATTATTCAAATGAATTTATGCGAGGCTATTGTCATGACGCTGGAAGTGATTGGGCCGGGTTTCGGTCGAACCGGCACGAATTCTCTGCAACTGGCCCTGCAACACCTCGGCTTCGGTCCCTGCCATCACATGCATGAAGTTGGCGCGCATCCCGAGCTCCTGCCTGCCTGGGACGCGGTGTCTTGGGGCGGCAGCGGCGATTGGAATACGATATTCCGCGGCTATCGCTCGCAGGTCGATTGGCCAGGCGCTCGCGTCTGGAGAGAGCTTGCCGCGTACTACCCGAAGGCGAAGGTCGTGCTTACCGTTCGCGATCCGGACGAGTGGTTCACGAGCTTTTCGAATACCATCGTGCCCTTCACCCTCAACCGTCACGAACACCCCGACGCCCATGGCCGGGCGATCGCGCTCCTGGTCAACCGGCTCATCAACCAGCAGATCTTCGGCGGCAGGATGGCCGACCGCGAGCACGCTGTCCGCGTCTTTCTGGATCACATCGAGGAAGTGAAGGCGACGGTCCCCCCGGAGCGGCTTCTCGTCTTCGACGTCAAGCAGGGCTGGGAGCCGCTGTGCCGGTTTCTCGAAGTGCCTGTGCCGGATATGCCCTTTCCGCGCGTCAACACCACGCGCGAGTTCAACGACCCGCAATGGAAGGCGGAAGCCTCCTAGGCGCCCTCAGGCGGCCGCCTTGTCGGGCTCGCCGCCTGCCGCGCCGGTTTTCGGCGTGGCGGTGAACAGGAACACGTCGTTCTCGATGCCGATCTTGAGGTCCATCTCGGTCATGCGTGCGAGGATGCCCGTATAGAAGGGCTGGATGCCGCGTGCGTCCAC
>DASZSH010000172.1:0-10454 GCA_035548755.1 Devosia sp. | reverse complement strand
CGGCACGACATCGGCGCGAGCGAACTGCTCGATGGCCGGGAATATCTGCTCAGCCCCTGGGGGCCGCTGCTGGCGCAGAACGGATATGTCGCATTCTGCCTCGATATGCCCAGCTTCGGCAGCCAGAGCGCGCGGACCGAGAGCGCGATGGCCAAGGCGCTGATCTGGTACGGGCGCTCGCTGATTGGCCGGATGCTCGAGCAGGAGATGGCCGCGCTCAGCTATCTTTCCTCGCGCGCGGATGTCGATCCCGGGCGCATCGGCGGGTTCGGCATTTCGCTCGGCTCGACCCTGAGCTACTGGCAGGCGGCGATCGATCCACGCCTCAAGGCCATCGCGCATCTTTGCTGTTTTGCCGACTACGCGACTCTCATCGAGCTCGGTGCGCACGACCATCATGCGATCTATCTGCTGGTGCCGGGACTATTGAACGCCATTTCGACCGGCCAGATCGCCGGACTGGTCGCGCCGCGGCCGCAGCTCATCTGCGTGGGGGGGCTGGACGAGCTGACGCCCCGGCTCAGCGTCGAGCGCGGGCTCGCCGAGGCGAGGCAGATGTATGAGCAGGCGGGCGCCGCCTGGGCGCTGGATTTCTTCGAGGAGCCGCTGGCCCATCACGAGGAGACGCCGCAGATGCGCGCGCGGGTTCTGGCGCATTTCGCGCGCCACCTTTAGCGCGATGCGCCGGTCCCGCTCAGAACGGAGGCGATGAATTCCTCCACGCCGGCGCCGCGCGCTCCCGAGGTCACCACGCTTGCGATGGATTTGACCTCGGGAAGGGCATTGGCGACCGCGACCGACACCCCGCACAGCCGGAGAAAGACGATGTCGTTCTCGGCATCGCCGATGGCGGCGACAAGCGATGGATCGAGATCCAGCTCCACCAGGGCGGCCCTCAGGCCAGAGGCCTTGTTGATGCCGGCGGGAAGCACCATGAGAGCATCGGTGTTGAGGATGATCTCGAGCTCCGGTGCCATCTGGGCGATGGTGCGGCGGACGGCTTCATGGTGGCCCACATGCGTGGCAACAATGGTCTGGCCCACCATGAGCTCGTCGACGCCAAGCTGCCTCAGGCGGTCGACAAAGGCGCGTGGCGGCCGGGCCGCAAGGGTCCGCACCGCATCGGTGCGAGGAAAATAGAGAAGCCCGCCGTTCTCGGCGACGACGATGTCGAAGAGGGGGAGGCCGCCGAACACCTCCTTGAGGTCGGGCAGGTGCCTTCCGGTCACGAGGATGAGCCGCCGGCCGGACTGCCTGAAGCGCGCGAGCGCGGCGATGGTGCTCGGCGGCGCCACGTCGTTTTCGGCGAGGGTGCCATCATAGTCGGTCGCGATGGCGCGGATGTTCATCGGCGGGCCGGGGCGCCCAGGGCGAGCCGGCCAAGCTCGGCGAGCAGCCGCATGTCGGCGCCGGCATCCTCGACGGTGTTGAGCCTTGGACCATCGCCCGCGACGGCGGCATGAAAGGCGCGCATCTCCTCGAGGAAGGCCTCGGCATAGGAAGGGCGGTGCAGCGTCTGGCTGTAGGCCAGTCCGCTGGAGCGGCGTTCGACAAGCTGCGTGGGAAAATGGTTGAGATAGGGCGATGGGAAGGAGAGCTCGAAGACCGCGTCTTCGAAGGCGAAGGTCAGCCGCTCGCTGTAATGGGCAAGGCCGGGGATAGCGTGCCAGGAGAGCGCCACGGGGGCGCCGCTGCCTTGCACGCGGGCAATGGCGGCGACGCCGCTGTCGCCATTGTGGAGCGCTGCGGCAACCGCATTTCCCAGCGACATGTTCATGGCCGCCAGCGCTCCCGCGACGAGATTGACGTCATGCACCAGACTCGAACAGAGCGGGCCGGCGAAACCTCTGAGCCCCTCGCGCGAGGGGGCGAGGCCGAGCGCCGTGCTGATCTGCTCGGTGCGCTTGCGATCGTTCTCGGCAATCGCCTCGGCCGGTACGTCGTCGGCGACATGCACGGTGCGATGCGCCACGAAGGGCCAGAAATCTGGGTCGAGCACTTCCACGTTTACGGCGCGCAGCGGCGTGCGCTGCTGCTCCAGCAGGCCGCGCAGCGCCGCGAAGGCGGGGTCGAAGCGCTTCATGTAGCCGACCTGCACGACCTTGCCGGCCTTGTCGCGGGCGTCGGCGATGCGGCCTGCGTCGGCCGGCCGATAGCACAGCGGCTTCTCGACGAAGACATTGATACCGCGTTCAAGGGCCGCGAGCGCAAGATCGACGTGGTAGGCGTCGGGAGTGGCGATCACCACGCAGTCGGGGCGGCGGTCGAAAAGCGCTTCAGCCGTGGCGAAGCTGGCCACTCCATAGCGCGACTCCAGCGCCGCGCGCACCCTCGCGGAGGGGTCGGCCACGCCGACGACCTCGAACTGGTCGGGCAGGGCGAGCAGGTTGGGCAAGTGCTCGACCTGGGTGATGAGGCCACATCCGATGATCCCGATGGTCAGCTTCTGCATGTTGGTTGCCAAAGCTATCTGCCGTCCGCCCTCACGCAGAGGCAAGTCCGGCGGGCGCCTTCTCGAGTACCTGCATGCCCGCCTGTCGCGCAAGCTTGAGGAGATTGCGATAGCCGAGGCTGGCATAGGTGAGGGGATCGGCCTTGGCCGGATCCTGCTCCGCCTCGACGACAAGCCAGCCATCGTATGCGGCCGTACAAAGGCGCTGGAGGAGCGGCAGGTAGTCGATCGAGCCGTCGCCGGGCACGGTGAAGACGCCGGCAAGGACGGCGGCCATGAAGCTCCAGTCTCCGGCCCAGGCTTTTTGCAGCACTGGCAGGCGTATATCCTTGCAATGAACGTGTGTAACGCGTCGAATGTGACGTTCGAGAAGGGCTTGCGGGTCGCCGTGCGCGTAAACGCAATGTCCGGTGTCGAAGAGCAGGCCGACCGCCTCGCCGGTGGTCGCCATCAGGCGGTCGACCTCGGCGTCGGTCTCCACGATCGTGCCCATATGGTGGTGGAAGGCCAGCCGCACGCCGAAATCGGCGAACTTCTCGGCGAGCGCGGTGATCTTGCGCCCATAGGGCCGCCATTCGTCCTCGGCGAGCCGCGGGCGCTGCGAGACCGGCTGAAAAATGCCGCCGTGACGCCCGCGCGAGGTGTCGGCATAGACCACCAGCTTGCAGCCCTGGTCCTTGAGCATTGTCAGATGGGGAAGAATGGCGTCGTACTCGGCCTCGACGTCCTTTTCGAGAATGCGCCCGTCATACCAGGCCGACACCAGATCGAGGTCGTGCCGGCGCAGCACGGCCGTCAGCTCAGGGGTCGTGCGCGGGAACTTGAACCCGAACTCGGTCCCGGCGTAGCCCGCCTGGCGCGTCTGGCTGAGACAGGTATCGAGGGGAATGTCGGCGCCGAGCGATGGGTCGTCGTCGTTGCTCCAGGTGATGGGGTTAATGGCGAGGCGCACCGGCATGGCCGTTCCTGGGCTAACGCTGCAATATGGCCGAAACGTACAGGGGCGGCGCACGCGGCAACAAGGACCAGTGGCCGCCAATCGGGCCGGACCAGATGCGCATGCCGAAGCGGCGCCGGCCGGCACTGGTCCGCCCCGCGCTCGCCGGAGTGGACCTTGGTGCCGCCCCCGGGCCGATGCATAAGAAGGCATGGATCAGGTCATCGAGCTCAGGCTGACGCCGCAGGACAAGGCTGCAAACTTCTATCGTTATGCAACCTTCGAGGTGCCGGAGGGAACGACGCGCATCGACGTCGCGCTCGCGGTCGAGCACGACCGGTGCGAACTGCATTTCGGCCTGCTCGATCCTACCGCGACCGACTTTCCCAGCGCGACGGGTCTCAGGGGGTGGTCCCCGGACTTTCATGAGACCTTCTTCACGGCAACCGACGATGCTTCGCCGGGTTATCTGTGGGGGCCCATCCAGCCGGGCCAGTGGCGCCTGCTGATCGGACTTTGCGCGATCCCGGCCGAGGGCACGACGCTGGGCATCCGGATCGGGCTCGATTCCGCAGCGCGGCCAGTCAGGCCGCAGCCGGTGCGGCCAGAGCCCGTGCGCAAGGGCGCCGGCTGGTATCGCGGCGATCTGCACTGCCACACCTTCCATTCCGATGCGGCCGGATCGCCCGAAACGCTGCACGCGGCGGCGCGGCAGGCCGGGCTCGATTTCCTCGCGGTGGCCGATCACAACACCACAAGCCAGCGGCGCTACTTCTATCCGGCGTCTTCGCCCGAGCTGGTGTTCGTGCGGGCGATGGAAGTGACGACCACCGAGGGCCATGCCAACGCCTTCGGCGTCGAGGGCATGATCGACTACCGCATCACGCGGCCGGGCGATGTGCATCTGCTGGTCGATCACGTCCATGCGCGTGGCGGCATCCTTTCGGTCAACCACGACAAGCCGACGATTCCGTGGAGCTTCGAGTTTCCGCGCGCCGACTGCATGGAGGTGTGGCAGTCAACCTGGATCGAGTGGAACTGGATTTCCCTGGCTCGGTATCAGCACCGGCTGGCCGCGGGCCTGCGCGTGTCGGCGATTGGCGGCAGCGACTATCATCAGCCCGCCGAGCTCAGGCCGGAGGGGCCGTTCGTGCTGGCGCGGCCGACCACCGTATTGTGGCTCGAAGAGCTGTCGGAGGCGGCGGTGCTCAAAGCCATGAAGCTCGGTCACGGATATATCACGGAAGATCCAAAAGGCCCGCATCTGGCGATCACGGCGGATGGACATCCGATGGGCAGCCTGGTGGAAACGGCGCGGGAAGTGCGTGCCGAAGTGCGCGGCGCTGCGGGCGACCGGCTGGTCTGGATCGACGCCAGCGGCGAGATCGAAAGCGAGATCATCGACGGCGACGACTGGTCGACGACGCTGAAGTCTCCGGGACGCGTCCAGACCTTCATTCGCGCCGAGCTCGTCGCCGCGGCGAGCTACGAGCGCCTCTACCGGATCGCGGAAGCGGCGCTTCCGGAGGCGCCGATGGTCGACGAGCTCGTTCCGATCATGCGACAGCAGGCGATCCGCCGCGCCATCAGCAATCCGATCTATTTTGGGCACTGAGGCCGCCGGTACCCGATTGACTTTCCGAGGCGCTGGTCGATATCTCGATCAGCCAATCCGGGCCTCCTCATGCGAGAAGGATATCTCGATGAGACACGATACTGGTGCCCCGCTGGTTGATGCGCCGAGCTTTGCCCGCGTGCCGTCACCGCACTCTCTGCCGCTCCACCGCCGAAGGCGCCGGGCGAGACGCTCCTGAACCGCCGGCATTACGGCTTCGCTGACATCGGCCATGTCGCCCGCAAGGGTTGTTCGTCGTTCGCGAGCCGACCCGCGCTTCCGTCAAATCGCGGCCCCGCGATAGCTCGCCCTGGGCCGGGAAAGCGAGACTTTCATGTTCAATGCCATTATCGACTGGTTCGATCGCCACTATTCGCCGGTCGAACTCGCCGCCAACCGGCAACCTCCGGCCGGCACCTGGGCCTTCATCGCCTATTTCGTCCGTCAGTTCCGGACCGCTGTCGTCATTCGCCTCGTGACAGTCGCAATCAGCTCGCTATGCGACGCCATGCTGCCGGTTTTCGTCGGAGTGGTGGTGGGGCTCCTTGCCTCGACCGACCGCGGCGCGATGTTCTCGCGCAACTGGGGGGTGCTGCTCGCGATGCTCCTGACGATCGGCCTCGCCCGACCTGTCGTATTCATTCTCGACAAGCTGATGAACAATCACGCGATTGAACCCGCCTTCATCAGCCGCATCCGTTGGCAGAGCCATTTTCACGTCATCCGTCAGAGCTGGACCTTCTTCCAGAACGACTTTGCCGGCCGGGTCGGGACGAAGGTTCTGCAAAGCGGCGATTCGATAGAGGTGGCGGTCAGCGGCATTCTCGATGCTGTCTGGTACGCGATCGTCTTTGTCGCCATCGCAATCGTGGTGCTGGCCGGGCTCGACCCGGTCCTGCTCGTTCCTATCGTCATCTGGATTGGGCTCTACGGCGCGCTGTTCGCCGCAGTCATGCCGAGGATTGCGAGGCAATCGGCCGTAGTTTCGGAATCGCGTTCGGTCATGACCGGGCGCATCGTCGACAGTTACACCAACATCCAGACCCTCAAGACGTTCTCGTCCGCAGCGCATGAGGACAAGTACGTGTCGGACTCGGTTGTCGAGCAGACGGTGCAGTATCGCAAGCTCATGCGCGAGTTCACCTATATGTGGTCCGCGCTGTACGTCCTCAACACGGGCCTCGTCGTCGCCATCGCGTGGCTGGCCCTGGCAGGGTGGGACAGGAACTCGCTTTCGACAACGGCAGTCGCCACGGCCGTTCCGTTTGCGCTCCAGGTGATGAATATGTCCGGCTGGCTGCTCGAGCGCGGTTCCAACATCTTCCGTCAGCTCGGCAATGTCCGCGATTCCATGGAGACAATCGCCAGGCCAATCGCGCTCACCGACGCTCCCGGCGCTCCGGACCTTGTGGTGCGCGCAGGCGAGATCGTCTTCGACGATGTGAGTTTCAACTACTGGCGGGGCCGGCAGGGGACCGTCATCGAGAACTTCAACCTGCGCATCGAGGCGGGCGAGAAGGTCGGGCTCGTCGGGCGCTCGGGGGCCGGCAAGTCGACCCTGGTCAACCTGATGTTGCGCCTGTTCGATGTGGAGGCCGGCGCCATCCGGATCGACGGACAGGACGTCCGCGAGGTGACGCAGGAATCGGTGCGGGCGGCGATTGGCCTGGTCAGCCAGGATACCTCTCTGCTGCACCGCTCCATCCGCGAAAACATCAAGTACGGGCGGCCCGACGCCACCGACGAGATGATGATCGCGGCGGCCGAGCAGGCGAGAGTTGCCGATGTCATCGCCGGCCTCACCGACCAGAACGGCCGCACCGGCTACGATGCCCATGTCGGGGAACGAGGGGTCAAGCTCAGCGGTGGACAGCGCCAGCGCATCGCCATTGCGCGGGTGCTGCTCAAGAACGCCCCGATCCTCGTGCTCGATGAGGCGACGTCGGCCCTCGACTCCGAGGTCGAAGCGGCCATCCAGGAACAGCTCCAGACGCTGATGCAGGGCAAGACCGTGATTGCCATTGCGCATCGGCTGTCCACGGTTGCGGCGATGGACCGGCTCATCGTTCTCGATCGCGGCCAGATCGTCGAGCAGGGCACCCATGCGCAGCTTCTGGCCCGTGGCGGACACTATTCCCGGCTCTGGGAACGGCAGTCGGGCGGCTTCCTCAAGGTCGACCCGCGGGACCTTGAGTAGCTCAGGCCTTTCCTGCCTGCCCGGGAGAGACCGCCTCGACGAACGCCTCGCGCAGGGAGCGGAAGGCGGCCTGCATGTTTGTCTCGTTGATCGCCGCATAGCCGAGCACAAGGCCGGATGACGGCTTTTCGTGGCGATAGTGCATCGAGAGCGGCGAAATATTGAGGCCGCGCCGCCGTGCCGAGGCGGCAATTGCCGTGTCGCTCAGGCCAGGGCGGAGCTCGCCCACGAACTGGATGCCCGCGTCGGCCGGACGCAGGGTCATCCATTCCCCCAGCTCACGCTGGGCGTGCGTGCGAAAGCTCTGGCGGCGGGCGGCGTAGATGCGCCGCATGCGCTTGAGGTGCATGCTCATGTGGCCTTCGTCGATGAAGTCCGCCAGGGCCGCCTGAAGCAGGAGAGGGGCAAACTGGCCGGTGATGCTGAGCACCGCGGAGATATCGGGGACAAGAAATTCCGGCAGCACCATGAAGCCAAGCCGCAGGGCGGGGAACAGCAGCTTGGCGAAGGTTCCGATATAGATGACGCGATCGGACCGGTCGCTGCCCTGCATGGCCTGGACGGGGCGGCCGACGAACCGATATTCGCCGTCGAAATCGTCCTCGACAACGAAGGCGTCGAGCCGTTCGGCCAGCTCGAGCAGGCGCAGGCGCTGCTCCATCAGCATCGTTGCGCCCAGGGGGTGCTGGCAGGCCGGCGTGACATAGATGACGCGCGGCGTCGCATTCAGCGGCGGCGTCAGGCGCCAGCCCTGGTCGTCCACATGCAGCGGCACCAGTTGCGCGCCGGCGGCAACGAAGGCGGCCTGCGCGCCATAGTAGCCCGGTTCCTCCACCCAGGCCGAGTCGCCCGTATCGAGAAGCACGCGCGCCAGGAGATCGAGCGCCGCCTGGGCTCCGGTGGTGACGATGATCTGTTCCGGCCGGCAGCGCACGCCGCGCGCCACCTTGAGGTATCCCGCGATGGCCCGCTGCAGCGGGGGATAGCCGCTCACATAGTAGGTGCCGAAAAGATCGTGGCGGGCGAGCTTGGCCCGGCGCGCCAGCAGGCGGCTCCAGGTATTGAAGGGAAAGCTCTCGGGGTCGGGCATGCCGGGATGGAAGGCAAGGTGTCCGGCGGCGCCATGGTGCGCGGGCTGTCGCAGCATCAGCTGCCCGCGCGCGGACATCAGGCGGCGGCGGCCCGGCGCGGCCTCGCCGTGCCTGGGCACGTTGCTTTCGGGCAGGTCGACGATGGTGGGCGGCACGCCGGCCCGCCCGGAGATGTACCCCTCGGTCGAGAGCTGCTCGTACACGCTGACGACGGTGTTGCGCGCCACGCCCAGCTCCTGCGCGAGCGATCGCGTGGAGGGCAGCGCGTGCCCCGGCGCAAGCACGCGCTCCTCGATCATGCCTCTGAGCCGGCCGTAGAGCTGCCGGTGCAGCGGCACCGGCAGGCTGCGGTCGAGCGCTACGGAGTCGAGCGGGAACGACTGTTTCATCTGGCGGCCCTCCCGGCTGCAGCATCCCCGGCTTCTGGTTCCAGTGCAAGGGCCATTTGCATGCGGAAGGAAGGGACCAGCGGCCGGTCCTTTCGGTCACTGGCCCCAGCGACTTTCCCGCAACTGGCGCTTGCGGCAAGGCCATGTTCGGGAGTTTCGTGCCTGCCGGCAGCCGGGCGAGGGGGAGCGATGACGGACCGGACCATCCATCTGGTGTTCAAGACGCACCTCGACATCGGGTTCAGCAATCTCGCCCGCCAGGTGCGGCGCGAGTATCACGATCACTTCATCCCGCAGGCGCTCGAAACGGCCGAGCACTTCTACGGCGAGGATCCCAAGCGCCCCAAATTCATCTGGACCACCGGCGCATGGCTGATCGCCGACTATCTGGCGAGCGCGGCGCCCGCCGATGCGTCGCGCCTCGAACGCGCGATCGAACGCGGGCTCATCGGCTGGCACGCGCTCCCCTTCACCACGCATTCCGAGCTGATGTCGGCGGACCTGTTCCGCGCGGGACTGTCGTTCAGCCGCGACCTCGATCAAAGGTTCGGGCGCAGCACGATTGCTGCCAAGATGACGGACGTTCCCGGCCATACCCGGAGCATCGTTCCACTGCTGGCGGAGGCCGGGGTCAGGTTCCTCCACCTGGGCGTCAACGAGGCTTCGCCGGTGCCGGAGGTTCCCGCCGTCTTCCGCTGGCGCGCCGATGGCGGCGAAGAGGTGCTGGTCCTCTACCAGGACTCCTATGGCGGCACCTACTTTCCGGAGGGGCAGCCATACGGGCTGAGCTTCGCCCACACCAACGACAATGCCGGGCCGCAGACGATTTCGCAGACCGTCGAAATCTATCGGCGCCTCGAGGCGCAGCATCCGGGGGCGAGGATCGTCGCCTCGACGCTCGACCGGTTTGGCGAGCTGCTGTGGGCGCAGCGCGAGCGGTTCCCCGTCGTCGAGGACGAGATCGGCGACTCCTGGATACACGGGGTCGGCACGGACCCCCAGAAGGTCAGCCGCTTCCTTGCGCTGCAGCGGCTCTACGGAACATTCGCAAAAGAGGGCCTTACGGCCGAACGCGAGAGCTTCGGGCGCATGCTCGCGCTGGTGCCGGAACATACCTGGGGCGTCGACATCAAGACATTCCTGCGCGACGAGACCGCCTGGGACAGGCCGGACTTCGAGAGCGCGCGCGGCAAGGACCCGCGCTTCGCCTTCACGCAGGAATCGTGGGCCGAGCAGCGCCGCTATCTCGATAGCGCCGTGCATGCGCTCAACGCCGGCGATCAGGCACGCGCGGCTGCGGCGCTCGCCGAAACCGCGCCCGACCCGTTGGCGGGAGAAGCCGTGCGGGCGGAGGGCCCCCTCGAGATCGCGGGCTGGCGCATTTCGATCGCGCCGGCGACGGGCGACATCGTCGAGATCGCGGCCCCGTCGGGTCTGGCGCTGCGCGGGCGCGACGAGGCGCTCCTTGCCTATCGCTACGAGTCCTACGACGCCGCCGATGTGCGGCAGCACCTGGACAGCTACCTCACCCGCCGGCCGGAGTGGGCCATCCTCGATCATGACAGGCCGGGGTTGGGGAAGGCGCGCAGCGCGGTCTCGGCGGCGTGGCGGCCAAGCCTCGCCGGGGTGTCGTCCTCGACGGCGGGCCTGTGCATATTGAGCGAAATGCCGCCCGAGGCGCACCGACGGCTCGGCGCCCCGCGGCGCGTGGAGCTGATCCTTGCGCCCCAGAGTCCGACGCGGCTGCTGGCGAGGGTGGTGCTGCACGAAAAG
>DASZSH010000171.1:0-24466 GCA_035548755.1 Devosia sp. | reverse complement strand
CGCGCTGGCCCAGATCCGCCAGCTCGATCCGCTCGGCTTTGGCGTGGCCCTGCTGGACGGCGTCACCGGCGGGGGCAAGACCGAGGTCTTCTTCGAGGCCGTCGCCGATACGCTGCGGGCCGGACGGCAGGCGCTGATCCTCCTGCCCGAGATCGCGCTCACCCACACATTCCTCGAGCGCTTCGCCCGCCGCTTCGGCGCGCGCCCCGCCGAGTGGCATTCCGACATGACGCCCGCCCAGCGCACCCGCACCTGGCGCGGCGTCCATTCCGGCGAGGTCCGCGCCGTGGTGGGCGCCCGCTCGGCGCTGTTCCTGCCCTTCCACGAGCTCGGGCTCATCGTTCTCGACGAAGAGCACGACGGCGCCTTCAAGCAGTCCGACGGCATCAACTACCACGCCCGCGACATGGCGGTGGTGCGCGCCCGCTTTGCCAATGCCCGCGTCATCCTGAGTTCGGCCACGCCGTCGGTCGAATCGCGCAACAACGCCAATCAGGGGCGCTACCGCCATGTGCGGCTCACCTCGCGCTTCGCCGAGGCGGCGCTGCCCGATGTCACCGCCATCGACATGCGCGAGGAGCCGCCCGACAGGGGCCAGTGGATCGCCCCGCGCCTTGCCCGCGAGATCTTCGCCACGCTCGACCGCGGCGAGCAGGCGCTGCTGTTCCTCAACCGCCGCGGCTATGCCCCGCTGACCCTCTGCCGCGCCTGCGGCCATCAGTTCCAGTGCCCCCACTGCGATGCCTGGCTGGTCGAGCACCGCTTCCGCGGCGTGCTGATGTGCCATCACTGCGGCCACGAGCAGAAGCGCCCGGCCGCCTGCCCCGCCTGCGGAGCCGCCGATTCGCTGATCCCCATCGGCCCCGGCATCGAGCGCATCGCCGAGGAGGCGGCCTTCCGCTTCCCCGATGCCCGCACCGTCATCCTCAGTTCCGACATGGGCTCCAACACCCAGCTGCGCGATCGCTTCGCCGAGATCGAGCGCGGCCAATACGACCTCGTCATCGGCACCCAGCTCGTCGCCAAGGGCCACCATTTCGAGAAACTGACCCTGGTGGGCGTGCTGGACGCCGATCTCGGCCTCGCCCATGGCGACCCCCGCGCCGCCGAAAAGACCTTCCAGATTTTGACCCAGGTGACCGGCCGCGCCGGCCGCGCCTCACGCCACGGCCGCGCCTTCCTGCAGACCTATCACCCGACCCACCCGGTCATGGAAGCGATGGTCAGGCAGGACCGCGAGGCCTTCTACGCCCATGAGCTCGATGTCCGGCGCCAGGGCGGGCTGCCGCCCTTTGGCCGCCTCGCCGCGCTGATCGTCTCGGCCGCCGAGCATGAGGAAGCGATCGGCTACGCCCGCCGCCTGCTCGGCGCCGCCCCGCAGGCCGAGAATCTGAGGCTATTTGGTCCCGCTGACGCGCCCGTCGCCATGGTGCGCGGCCGCCATCGCGTGCGCCTTCTGGCCCAGAGTCCGCGCGATTTCGACCTCTCGGGCTATGTCCGCTTCTGGCTCAATTCCGCCGACCGCGTGAAGGGCAGCCTCAAGGTCCAGGTCGATATCGATCCGGTGAGCTTCTACTAGGGCTCCGCTGAGCCAGCCGAACCCCGGATGAGCCAGTGCTCGGGAACGTCGAGCGCCTTGGCCAGCCGTGCTGCGATTTCAGGTGTGATCTTCCGACGGTGGTTCTCCAGATCGGAAATGAAGCCCTGGGAGGTTCCAATGTCGTAGGCCAGCTTGACCTGCCCTATATCGCGCCAGAGTCGGATCGACTTCAGCAATCCATTGCCCTTGAGAATCAATTGCGACAGCTCGAAGGGGAGGGGCTCCCGCCCCGCTTGGTCGGCCACCGCCGCGTCGTAGGCGGCAATATCGGCGGCGTCCTCGGCCCCCTCCTCGGCGGCCTCGACCAGTGCGTCGTACTCGCTGCGCGGCAGGATCACCATCTCTTCGCCGCCAGGCGTTGTGAAGGTCTGAATACCCATTCGCCTCACCGATAAGTCGTTGTCTCGCGTTTGCCGATATAGATGGCGAGCACCGTCGTCTGATCCTCGTTGAACAGCACCCGGTAGCGGCCGCTGCGCAGCCGATAGCCCAGGCGACCCTTGAGCCTTTTGACGTCCCCTTCACCGCTCGTCGCGTAGGCACCGAGATCTGCCAGGATCTGGTCCTGCACGTCCTTCTGCAGGGCGTCGAGTTGTCGGGCCGCGTTGGGCGTGAAGATGATTGTCTTCATTGCAGAATTATCGCGGCGATATCGCAGTGGTCAAGATTCGATCCTGTCCTGTGTCTCGCATGCGACAAAGCACCCGAAAATCTAGCGCTGTCGCGCCTTGCGCGGCGCTTCGCGTGCATGATAGAGGGGGCGCGGCTTTCGGGGCCGGTGGGTCGCCCCGGGCTATCAACAGCGTCGGCAATCGCCCGGTTTTCCGCGGGTTTGGACGCCACCAGCGACAGGGGTGGGAGCGGCATTGGCAGAACAGATTTCGGTGCTGACTCAAATCGCTCGGCCTTACGCGGCGGCGCTGTTTGACCTTGCCCGTTCGGAAGGCGCCCTCGATGCCGTCGAAAGCGGCCTCGATGCCATCCAGGCGCTTGCCGGCGAAAGCGCCGATTTCCGGCGCTTCCTGCGCTCCCCGGTGATCAGCGCCGACGAGAAATCGGCCGCCCTCGAGGCCATCCTCGATAAGGCGAAGGTCGACCGGATCGTGGCCAACTTCCTGCGCGTTGTCGCGCGCAACGGCCGGCTGTTCGCCCTCAGCCCCATCGTGCGCGAGTTTAAGGCCCTTGCCGCCCGCGAGCGCGGCGAGATCAGCGCCGACGTCACCTCCGCTGCCCCACTCAGCCAGGCGCAGCGCAAATCCCTCGCCGAGACCCTCAAGCAGAAGATCGGCAAGACCGTCACCCTCACCGAGCATGTCGATCCCTCGCTGATCGGCGGCCTGCAGGTCAAAGTCGGCTCGCAGATGATCGACAGCTCCCTCAAAACCAAGCTGACGGCGATCAAGATCGCCATGAAAGAGGTCGGATAATGGACATCAAAGCCGCGGAAATCTCTGGCATCCTCAAGGAGCAGATCCGGAATTTCGGGCAGGAAGCCGAAGTTTCCGAAGTCGGCCAGGTCCTCAGCGTCGGCGACGGCATCGCGCGCGTCTATGGCCTCGATAACGTCCAGGCCGGCGAGCTCGTGGAATTCCCCGGCGGCATCAAGGGCATGGCCCTCAACCTCGAGACCGACAATGTCGGCGTCGTGATTTTCGGCGCCGACCGCGGCATCAAGGAAGGCGACACCGTCAAGCGCACCGGCTCGATCGTCGACACCCCGGTCGGCAAGGGCCTGCTCGGCCGCGTCGTGGATGCGCTGGGCAACCCCATCGACGGAAAGGGTCCGATCCAGTTCACCGAACGCCGCCGCGTCGACGTCAAGGCGCCGGGCATCCTGCCGCGCAAATCCGTGCACGAGCCGATGTCCACCGGCCTCAAGGCCATCGACGCGCTCATCCCGATCGGCCGCGGCCAGCGCGAGCTCATCATCGGCGACCGTCAGACCGGCAAGACCGCCGTGATCCTCGATACCTTCCTCAACCAGAAGCCGGCCCACCAGTCGGGCGCCTCCGAGACCGACAAGCTCTACTGCATCTATGTTGCCGTCGGCCAGAAGCGTTCGACCGTGGCGCAGTTCGTCAAGGTCCTCGAGGACAATGGCGCGCTCGACTATTCGATCATCATCGCCGCCACTGCCTCCGATCCGGCGCCCATGCAGTTCCTTGCGCCTTTTACCGGTTGCGCCATCGGCGAATATTTCCGCGACAACGGCATGCACGCCGTGATCGCCTATGACGACCTCACCAAGCAGGCGGTGGCCTACCGCCAGATGTCGCTGCTGCTGCGCCGGCCGCCGGGCCGCGAGGCTTACCCGGGCGACGTGTTCTACCTCCACTCGCGCCTGCTCGAGCGCGCCGCCAAGCTCAACGAGGATCACGGTCTGGGCTCGCTCACGGCGCTGCCGGTGATCGAGACGCAGGCCAACGACGTGTCGGCCTACATCCCCACCAACGTGATTTCGATCACCGACGGGCAGATCTTCCTTGAGACCAACCTCTTCTTCCAGGGCATCCGGCCGGCCGTGAACGTCGGCATTTCGGTGTCGCGCGTCGGCGGCAACGCCCAGATCAAGGCCATGAAGCAGGTGGCCGGCTCGCTCAAGGGCGAGCTCAGCCAGTATCGCGAGATGGCGGCCTTCGCCCAGTTCGGCTCCGATCTCGACGCGGCGACCCAGCGCCTGCTCAACCGCGGCGCACGCCTCACCGAGCTCTTGAAGCAGCCGCAGTTCTCCCCGCTCAAGCCCGAGGAAGAGATCGCGGTCATCTTCGCCGGCGGCCAGGGCTACCTCGACGATCTCCAGGTCAATCAGGTGGGCGCCTTCGAAAAGGGGCTGCTGGGCGCGCTCCGTTCGCGCCACCAGGACCTGCTGACCAAGATTGCGACCGAAAAGTCGCTGAGCGACGATCTTCGCGCCCAGCTCAAATCGGCCATCGAAGCCTTCAAGAAGACCTTCACGGCCTGATAGGACGCCCGCTCCGCGATGCCCTCGCTAAAGGACCTCAAGAACCGGATCGCCTCGGTCAAATCGACCCAGAAGATCACCAAGGCCATGCAGATGGTGGCTGCGGCCAAGCTCCGGCGGGCCCAGGAAGCCGCGCTCGCCGCGCGGCCCTATGCCGAACGGATGACGGCGGTGCTCGCCTCGCTGGGCGCCGCCTATGCCGGCCGTCCCGATGCGCCGGCGCTGCTCGCCGGCACCGGCAGGGACCAGGTGCATCTGCTGGTCGTCGCCACCGGTGAGCGCGGCCTTGCGGGCGGCTTCAACTCCTCCATCGCCCGGCTCGCGCGCGAAACGGCGAACCGGCTCATCTCCGAGGGCAAGACGGTCAAGATCCTGACCGTCGGCCGCAAGGGCAATGACATTCTCAAGCGGGTCTTTTCCGACCGCATCGTGGGCACGGTGTCGTTCCGCGAAGTGCGCCAGCTTGGCTATGCCAACGCCCAGCAGGTCGGCCGCAAGATTCTCGAAATGTACGAGGCGGGCGAATTCGACGTGGCGACGCTCTTTTTCGCCACGTTCAGGTCGGTGATCAGCCAGGTCCCGACCGCCCTGCAGCTGATCCCTGCGAAGTTCGATGCCGCAGCGGCCGAGGCGCCCGGCGGAATCACCTACGATTACGAGCCCGACGAAGAGGCCATCCTCAACGACCTCCTGCCGCGCAACATCTCGGTGCAGGTGTTCCGCGCGCTGCTCGAAAACAATGCATCGTTCTTCGGCGCGCAGATGAGCGCAATGGATAACGCCACCCGCAATGCCGGCGACATGATCAAGCGGCTGACGCTCGATTACAACCGCCAGCGTCAGGCGCAGATCACCAAGGAACTCATCGAAATTATTTCGGGCGCCGAGGCGCTCTGACATCGCAGCAACCTGGCGCGATGACCCGCGCCGGCCACATCAGATGCGAGCCTCAGGGCTCGGGACAGGAAGGTAGGACATGGCAAAAGCAACGACCGCTCCGGTGAGCAGCAAGCCCGTGGGGCGCGTGAGCCAGGTGATCGGCGCGGTGGTGGACGTCACCTTCGACGGTCACCTCCCGGCCATTTTGAATTCTCTGGAAACCGTCAACAACGGCAACCGCCTGGTGCTGGAAGTTGCCCAGCACCTGGGCGAGAACTCCGTGCGGACCATCGCCATGGACACCACCGAAGGCCTCGTGCGAGGCGCCGAGGTGGTCGATACCGGCAATCCGATTTCCGTTCCGGTGGGCGACGAAACGCTGGGCCGCATCATGAACGTCATCGGCGAGCCGGTCGACGAAGCCGGCCCGATCAAGACCGCGGGCCGCCGCGCCATCCATCAGGACGCACCGGCCTTCGTGGAGCAGGCGTCCGAGGCGCAGATTCTCGTCACCGGCATCAAGGTCGTCGATCTGCTCGCCCCCTATGCCCGCGGCGGCAAGATCGGCCTGTTCGGCGGGGCCGGCGTGGGCAAGACCGTGCTCATCCAGGAGCTCATCAACAATGTCGCCAAGGCGCATGGCGGCTATTCGGTGTTCGCCGGCGTGGGCGAGCGCACGCGCGAGGGCAACGACCTCTACCACGAGATGATCGAATCGGGCGTGAACAAAGACCCCAAGGAGCATGGCGGCTCGGCGGCCGGCTCCAAATGCGCCCTGGTTTACGGCCAGATGAATGAGCCCCCCGGCGCCCGCGCCCGCGTTGCGCTGTCCGGCCTCACGGTGGCCGAGCACTTCCGCGACCAGGGCCAGGACGTGCTGTTCTTCATCGACAACATCTTCCGCTTCACCCAGGCGGGCTCGGAAGTGTCGGCTCTGCTCGGCCGCATCCCGTCGGCCGTGGGCTACCAGCCCACTCTCGCCACCGACATGGGCGCCTTGCAGGAACGCATTACCACCACGCAGAAGGGTTCGATCACCTCGGTGCAGGCCATCTATGTGCCTGCCGACGACCTGACCGACCCGGCGCCGGCAACCTCGTTCGCGCACCTCGATGCGACGACGGTGCTCAATCGCGCCATCTCGGAGAAGGGCATCTACCCGGCGGTCGATCCCCTCGACTCCACCTCGCGCATGCTCGATGCCGCGATCGTGGGCGAAGAGCACTACAACACGGCGCGCCGCGTGCAGGAAATTCTGCAGCGCTACAAGGCGCTGCAGGACATCATCGCGATCCTCGGCATGGACGAGCTCTCCGAAGAGGACAAGCTCACCGTGGCGCGCGCCCGCAAGATCGAGCGCTTCATGAGCCAGCCCTTCTCGGTGGCCGAGGCGTTCACCGGCACGCCCGGCATCTTCGTGGCCCTCGAGGACACCATCAAGGGCTTCGCCGGCCTGGTGAATGGCGATTACGACCATCTGCCTGAAGCGGCGTTCTACATGGTTGGCACCATCGAGGACGCCGTGCAGAAGGCGCAGAAGCTGGCGCAGGCAGCGTGAGGCCGCCCGCGGCGCGAATGGTCAACAGTGAACGGTGAATGGAGGAGCGGTGAACCGATTGGTCCGGGTGTGAAGGTGACGATCGTTCGCCATTCATCATCCACCATTCACCGATCAAAACATGGCTGACGGCGTCAAGATCGAAATCGTCTCCCCCGAGCGGCTGGTCGTCTCCGAGCAGGCGCTGTCGGTAACCGTGCCGGGCGCCGACGGCTACTTCACCGTCATGGGCGAGCATGCTCCGCTGATGTCGACGCTCAAGCCGGGCTTCATCACCGTCACCGGCACGAACAATGTCGCGCGCGTCTACTATGTGCGCGGCGGCTTCGCCGACGTGGCGCCATCCGGCCTCACCATTCTGGCCGAAGACGCCCGTCCGGTGACCGAGTTCAATCGCTCCGAGATCGAAGCCCTCATCGCCTCCGGGCTGACGGCCCTTCAGGCGGCGACGACGGCCCAGGAGCAGGATCGCATCCAGAACGAGGTCAATGCCTGGCGCAACCTGCTCAGCGAGGCCGCCACGCAGCCCGCCGCTCACTGACCGGCGCCGGCCCCTTCCTCCCTCTGCAAGCCGATCGCCTGTCGCGCCCGCCCGTTCCGGTCGCGCCTTTACCGGCCATTAAGCACGATCTGGCATCGTCCGGCTTGGGAATGCACTCGCGCGTCTGGGGCTGATGGCCTAACGGTCAAATTGCCAACCGCAGGAGCATTTCCGCTCCAGCCCCGACCGGAGTGTGTCTCGCCGCAGAAGCGGCAGCGTCACTTGGGGTCGGAGAATTTCGATGAATACGACTATGCCGGTCGCGTCCGGCGAGGGGGCTCGCAAGCCCCGCGGTTTTTCCCTGCGCTTTGGCACTATCGCGCTGCTGCTTGCGGGCGTGGTTCTGCTTGTCGGGCTCGGCGTCTCGGCGAGCAGCCTCTGGGTCTCCTCCGACTTCAAGGACTCGAGCCGGGATTCGGCGACGCTGATGTCCTCAATGCGCAATCAGGTCACCGCCGACATGTATCATGACACGCTGCGCGGCGTGGTGTTCCGCGCCATGTATGCGCTGGTCAGCGGCGATGGCGCGATGGTCCGCGACGCCCGCACCGAGCTTGAGGAATACGCCAAGGATTTCCGCGCCGCGATCGATGCGCAAAAGCCGCTCGACCTGCCCGAAGAGGTGCGCGCCGCCATTGACGGGCTGGCGGGGCCGCTCGAGGAGTACATCGCCGCCGCGGGCGGAGTTGTCGACAAGGCCGCAGCCGGCGATGTCGAGGCCGCCAAGGCGGCTCTCCCGGGCTTCGACGAGAAGTTCAAGGCGCTCGAGAGCAGGATGTCGGCCGCAAGCGACGCCATCGAGGCCTATAACGGCGAGCTTACCGCCCGCTCCCTCGCCGTGGCGCGCTCCGCCGACATCGCCAACTGGGGCGGCCTCGGCGCAACGCTGCTTCTCGTTGCGGCCATGGTCGTGCTCTCCCGCCGCTACGTCTCGCGTCCGCTTGCCGCCGCGACCCACGATCTTGCCCGGCTCGCCGACGGCGATCTCGATGTCGAGACCGGCCGGCGGCAGGCGATCGCCGAGCTCGCGGAAATGAGCCGCGTCGTCGGCGTCTTCCGCGACGCGCTGCGCAGCCGGGTTGAGCTGACGCGCAAGGCCGACGCCGCCGCGGCCGTCAATGTCGAGCGCGTCGAGCAGACCACCGCGCTCAACGCCGACCTGAGCGAGGTGGTGGGCGCCGCCATCCTGGGCGACTTCTCCCGTCGCATCCCGGCCCGCTATGCCGACCCCGAGCTCAACACGCTCGCCCAGAGCGTCAACAACCTCGTGGAGACGGTCGATCGCGGCATCGGCGAAACCGCCGAGGTGCTTGCCGCCCTTGCCGATGCCGACCTCACGCGCCGCATGAAGGGTCAGTACGCCGGCGCCCTCGCGCGGCTCAAGGACGACACCAACCGCGTCGGCGACAAGCTTGCCGAAGTTGTCCGCCAGCTTCGCGGCACCTCGCGCACGCTCAAGACCGCAACGTCGGAAATTCTGGCCGGCGCCAACGATTTGAGCGAGCGCACCACCAAACAGGCCGCGACCATCGAAGAAACCTCCGCCACCATGGAGCAGCTCGCCTCCACCGTGGCGCAGAACGCCAATCGCGCCCAGGAGGCGAGCCTCAGCGCCGAGGAGGTGACCGCCACCGCCGAGGCCGGCGGCCGTGTCATGGTGGCCGCCAACGAGGCGATGGAGCGCATTACCGCCTCCTCGGGCAAGATCTCCAACATCATCGGGCTCATCGACGACATCGCCTTCCAGACCAACCTGCTCGCCCTCAATGCCTCGGTCGAGGCGGCCCGGGCCGGCGAGGCCGGCAAGGGCTTCGCCGTAGTCGCGGTGGAAGTCCGCCGCCTCGCCCAGTCGGCAGCCGAGGCATCCTCGGAGGTCAAGGCGCTGATCGAACAGTCGGGCACCGAAGTTTCGGGCGGCAGCAGGCTCGTCGCCGAGGCCGCCCAGAAACTCGAAGTGATGCTCGAGGGGGCCCGCAAGAATCGCGAGCTGCTCAATGGCATCGCCCGCGAAAGCCGCGAACAGGCTGCCGCCATCGAGGAGGTTAACGTGGCTGTCCGCACCCTCGACGAGATGACCCAGCACAATGCCGCCCTGGTCGAGCAGACCAATGCCGCCATCGAGCAGACGGAAGCCCAGGCAGTCGAGCTGGACCGCATCGTCGACATCTTCACCATCGCCGAAGCCCCCGAACACGGGGTCCGTATAGCGCCGCGCGACACCCGAAGCCCCCGCGAGCGGGTCAAGAGCGCGGCAAGATCGTATCTCTCCGAAGGCAATGCCGCCCTCGACAAAGACTGGCAGGAATTCTGATCCAGCCCGCCTGGACTAAGGGTGTAACCGATCGTTAGCCCTACTGATCTAGGCTCTTCCGATGGCGCGGCCGCCCTTTCTGCGCCATCGGGGGAAAGTCGATGAAACTGCTGCCGTCGCTCAAGCTGTCGCAGAAACTGCCGCTTGCCCTGGTGGGATCGGCCATTGTCGTGGGCGCCGGCGTCGGCATCGTCTCCTATGTTCTGGCCTCGAGCGCCCTCGAGACGCAGGCGCGGCAGAATCTCGACACCATCGCCTTCGAGCGCGCCAACCAGCTCTCCGTCTATATCCAGAGCATCGAGAGCGACCTCATCAAGACCGCCAAGAGCGACAACACGCTCTTTGCCATCACCAATTTCGCCAAGGCCTGGCGTGGCCTCGACAATCCCAGCCTCGGCACCGACGCGGCGACGACCCTCCAACAGGCATTCCTCAGCGGCGATGCCGACAAACGGATCGATATCGATAAGGTCGAAGGGCTGACGCCCGCCTACAATGTCAACCACACGCACTATCAGCCCATCTATCGCGAACAGCTCAGGACGCAGGGCTACCACGACCTCTACCTGTTCGATCTCGATGGCCACCTGGTCTATTCGACCCTGAAGGGCGACGACTTCGCCACCAGCTTCGGCCAAGACAGTGGCGGCAAATACGCGAACTCCCCGCTTGGCGCCGCCTTCAGGCAGGCTTTGAACGGCAAGTCCAACAACGATTTCGTCTTCGTGGATTTTGCCCCCTATGCGCCTGCGGGCGGCATGCCGCTCGCCTTCATGGCCACTCCCGTCTACGACTCGACGGGCGCCGAGCAAGGCGTGCTCGCCATCTCCATCTCCTCGGAACCTTTCACCAAGATCATTTCCTATCGCCAGGGTCTGGGCCGAACCGGAGACACCATCATTGTCGGCCTTGACGGTCTGGCCCGGTCCAATTCCGACTTCACCGAAGAAAACGACGTTCTTCAGCCCACAATATTCGACGACACCATCAAGCAGGCGGTGACGGGCATCCCGGGCGACACCTATGCCTCGAATTTCCGCGGCGCCGAGGTCATCGCATCGGCCGCTCCGGCCGATGTCACCGCCTCGCAGAGCTGGGCCGTGGTCGCCGTGATGAACAAGTCCGAGATCTTCGGGCCCGTTGCGACGCTGAACACCATGATGCTGGCGATCGGCGGGGGCCTGCTTGTCGTCGTTGCCCTGCTCGGGCTGCTCTTTGCCCGCTCCGTCACCCGCCCGATCACGCGCCTGACCGGCGGCATGAACGCCCTCGCGGCGGGCGATCTCGATGTCGAAGTGAGCTGCCTCGACAAGACTGATGAGCTCGGCGAAATGGCGCGGGCTGTCGAGGTCTTCCGCGCCAATGCCCGCCGTGTCGCACAGATGACCGACGACGAACGCGCTGCCGAGCAGCGCCGGCAGGAGGAACGGGCGCAGATGATGCAGCAGCTGCAGCGCGCCTTCGGCGAAGTCGTCGATGCCGCGGTGGCCGGCGACTTCTCCCGTCGCGTTCCCGCCCAGTTCCCGGATGCCGAGCTCAACAGCCTCGCCCGCAGCGTCAACAATCTCGTCGAAACCGTCGATCGCGGCCTGTCCGAGACGGGCGAAGTGCTCTCCGCGCTCGCCCACACCGATCTCACCCGTCGCGTCACCGGAGAATATGAAGGCGCCTTCGGCCAGCTCCGCGACGATACCAACAATGTCTGCGACACCCTGAGCCAGGTGGTCCGCAGCCTCCGCGACACTTCGCGCCAGCTCAAGACGGCGACCGGCGAAATGCTCTCGGGCGCCAACGATCTGAGTTCGCGCACCACAAAGCAGTCGGCCACCATCGAGGAGACGTCGGCCGCCATGGAGCAGCTCGCCGTCACCGTGCATGACAACGCCAAGCGCGCCGAGGCGGCGAGCGCCAAGGCGCGCGCCGTCAGTATCACGGCCACCGAGGGCGGCCAGGTGATGGGCCGCGCCACCGAGGCGATGGAGCGTATCACCGCCTCCTCGGCGCGGATTTCCAACATCATCGGGCTCATTGACGATATCGCCTTCCAGACCAACCTGCTCGCGCTCAACGCCAGCGTCGAGGCGGCCCGCGCCGGCGAGGCCGGCAAGGGCTTCGCCGTGGTGGCTGTCGAAGTGCGACGGCTCGCCCAGTCGGCGGCGCAGGCGTCATCGGAGGTCAAAGGCCTTATCGAGCAGTCCGGCACCGAGGTCACGGGCGGCACCCGCCTCGTCGCCGAGGCCGCCCAGAAGCTCGTCGCCATGCTCGAGGCCGCCAAGGAATCGAGCGCCCTGATCGAAGGCATTGCCACGGCGAGCCGCGACCAGGCCTCGGCCATCGAGGAGGTGACCGCCGCCGTCCGCCAGCTCGACGAGATGACTCAGCACAATGCCGCCCTCGTCGAAGAGACCAATGCCGCCATCGAGCAGACCGAGGCCCAGGCGAACGAACTCGATCGCATCGTCGAGGTCTTCAATGTCGGCAGCGATGTTCCGCGCCGGCAACGGGCGGCATAGGACGGATCGCGTGCTGCCGGGCCGCTATGCGAGCGCAGCGGCCACCAGCGCCCTGGCGTGCAGCTGCGTCGTGTCGTAGGTCGGGATCGGGCTCACGCTGTCATCGATCAGCATGCCGATCTCGGTGCAGCCCAGGATCACCGCCTCGGCGCCGCGCGCCTTGAGCCGGCCGATCGCCTCCACATAGGTGCGTCGCGAGTCCTCGCGCACGATTCCCTTGACCAGCTCTTCGTAGATGATGCCATTGAGATTGGTGATCCCCACATCCGGCACGAGCACCTCGAGCCCGGCGCGTTCGAGCCGCTCGATATAGAATCGCTTTTCCATTGTGAAGCGCGTGCCCAGAAGCCCGGCCCTGCCGATCCCATCGGCGAGCAGGGCTTCGGCCGTCGGGTCGGCGATATGCAGGAACGGCACGGAAATCGCCGCGGCGATCTCGTCGGCACAGATATGCATGGTGTTGGTCGCAAGTCCGATCACGCCGGCGCCCTGCTTCTCCAGCCCCTGCGCAATGCGCGCCAGCTCTGCGCCGGCGGCGGCCCAGTCGCCATGCCGCTGCATCTCCTCGATCGGCGCGAAATCCACCGAATGCACGATCACCGGCGCCGAATGCAGCCCGCCCAGTCGCGCCGCCGTCTCGCGGTTCAGAACGGCATAGTAGTGGGCAGTCGACTCCCAGCTCATGCCGCCGATGAGGCCGATAGTCTTCATTTCTGCCTGAGCCGCGCCGGAATGTCCCGGAACGCCGCCACGACCTGCCGATACGCATCGCGCTTGAACGGCACGACCAAACTCGGCAGGCCTTCGAGATCGGCCCAGCGCCAGGCGTCGAACTCCGCCGGCATGCTGCCGTCGCCCGGCGCCAGCACGTTGATTTCGCTGTCCTCGCCGGTGAAACGGAAGGCAAACCATCGTTGCCGCTGCCCGCGATATTTGCCCTTGAGGGCCACGCCCAGGACAGCGTCGGGGAGGTCGTAGGTGATCCAGTCGGGCGCCTCCGCAATCAGCTCCACCGAGCGGACCGAGGTCTCTTCGAACAGTTCGCGCAGCGCGCTCGCCCTGGGCTCCTCGCCCTTGTCGATGCCGCCCTGCGGCATCTGCCAGGGCGAACCGAATTCCTCGGAGACCTCGGGATCATCCGCCGGCTTTCGCCGGCCGATCAGCACCAGCCCGTCGGCATTGAACACCGCCACGCCCACGCAGTCGCGATAGGGCATTTTTTCCCGCGCCGTCTCCATCAGGCGCTCTTTTTCATGAGCGCGCTCACCGGCACCAGCGTGATGCCGCGGTCCGCCGCTGTCCTGGCCCATTCGCCCAGCGTTTCCAGCGACACCGGCAGAGCCGAGATCACTCCGATCGCGCTGCCCTTTTGCTGGGCCAGCTCCTCGAGCGCCTTGAGCTGGTCGAGGATGGGCTGGCGCGCCGGTTGCGCGTCGAGCATCATGTCGGCCTTTCCGAACGCGACCGCATTGGCGGCGGCGAGCTGCGGCGCGACCGACCGGTTCGACGAGCCATCATCGACATAGCCCAGTCCGCGCGAACCGAGCTCTTCCATGACCGGTCCGAAATCGACGGTCGAGGCGGTGAAGCGCGCGCCCATATGGTTGATGAGGCCGACATAGCCGCCAAACTTGCCCATCACGGTGAAAAGCTTGCTGAGATTGTCGCGCGGGGCCTGGCCGGTCAGCAGCGTGTCGGGCCCGGGGTCGCTCTCGGGATAATCGAACGGCTCGAGCGGCACCTCGAGCAGCAGTTCGTGGCCCGTCGCGCGGGCGGTGCTGGCTTCCGCGCTCAGCCCCTTGCCATAAGGGGCGAAAGCCAGCGTCACGGCAGCGGGCAGGTTCTGGATCGCCGCATTCGTGCCAGCCGCGTTGAGCCCAAGCCCCGTAACGATGATCGCGATCAGCGGCTTGCCGCCGGCGGTATCGGGGGTTGCCGCCGCCGGCTGCGAGTACGCCTCGAACGGGGTTTGTCCGGTCGCCGACATGCGTGGGATCGCGCCATGCTCGGACTCCTCGAGCAGATCGGGAAAGAGCCCCTGCGCGTTGGCGACCGGGGCAGGCGCCATGTCTGCGTTGGGGGCGCCGTCCGGCACGTTGTCGCCCACCATCGAGACCGCCATGCCCGACGCCGGCATTTCGGGCCCTGCGGTAATCGTTGCTGAACCGGCTCCCTGCGTGCCCACGCTCTCGGCCACCGGATTGCTGCCTCGCGCGGAATTGACGCTGACTTCGGCCACCGGGCGGCCGCCATTGGGGTCGTTGACCAAGGCGATGCGGGCCGCCACCCCGAGGATCACCAGCCCCGCCAGGCCGAACGCAAGACGCGCGAGCGGCAGCTTGTCCGGCTGCAGCTTGATCGGCAGAGCCGCCTTTCGCCGCTTGCGGCCCAACGGTGCGCTTAGCTCGTCCGCCATGAGGCCTGTCCCCGCTGGAGGCGAATCACGATTCGCCTGTCCCCATCACTGGATAGCACAGTGGCCGCGTTCTCAGCGGCGTCATCCTCGGCCTGGCCCCGGGCGGCACCGCGCAGACGCTCGGGGGCCCGCCTTGGGGCCCCCGACAATCTCACCCCTCCGCCTTGGGCGGGAAGGCTGCGTTCGTCTCCAGCCCATCGATCAGCCGGATCGCATATTGCAGCTGCGTGTCGTCCTTCTTGTCGGGCGGGATATAGACCGACGATCCGGTCGTCGCCTCCGGCGCCGTGCCGCCGCCGATCTGGCCGTTGAGTCCGGCCTCGCCGAGAATCTCGTCGCGGCCCTTGAGGTCATCCGGCACGTTCTCGGTGATGACGATGTCGGGCTGGATTCCGGCCGCCTGGATCGAGCGGTTGTTCGGGGTGTAGTAGCGCGCAGTGGTCAGCCGGATGCCGCCATTATCGCCCATGTGGATGATCGACTGCACGCTGCCCTTGCCGAAGGAGCGCGTGCCGATCAGCGTCGCCCGCTTGTGGTCCTGCAGCGCCCCGGCCACGATCTCGGCCGCCGAGGCCGAGCCGCCATTGATCAGCACCACAAGCGGCACGTCGGCGAGCTTGGCGTCGAGATCGTCGGGCTTGGCGTCGTAGCGGGTGGATTCCGCATCCGTGCGTCCGCGCGTGAGCACCACCGCGCCCTCCTTGAGGAACGCGTCCGCCACATACACGGCCTGGTCGACCAGCCCGCCCGGGTTGTTGCGCAGGTCGAGAATGATGCCCTTGGGGGCGACGCCCTTGTTCTGCGCGTAAAGGTCCTTTATCGCCTTCTGGATGCCCGGATAGGCCTGCTCGGTAAAGCGCGTGAGGCGCAGCACCGCCACGTCTCCCTCCATCGAGGACTTCACCACCTGCTGGGCGATGATGTCGCGTGTGAGCTCGAAATAGAGCGGCTTCTGCTGGCCCTCGCGGATCACGGTGAGCTTGATCTTGGTGCCCACCGGCCCCTTCATCTTGGCCACCGCCTCGTCGATGGAGATGCCCTGCACGGACTTGCCGTCGAGCTCGACGATATAGTCGTTGGCGAGGATGCCCGCCTTCTGCGCCGGCGTGTCGTCGATGGGCGAAACCACCTTGATCACGCCTTCCTCCATCGTGACCTCGATGCCCAGGCCTCCGAACTGGCCGGATGTGTCCTGCTGCGTCTGATCGAACTCGGCCGGGTCCATATAGCTCGAATGCGGATCGAGCGAGGTCAGCATCCCCTGGATCGCGGCGCGGATCAGTTCCTGCTCGTCGGGCGGATCGACATATTCGGCGCGGATGCGGTCGAACACCTGCCCGAAGAAGTCGAGATCCTTGTAGATTTCCTCCGAACTGCGCGGATGACGGTCCGGCTTGGCAGCCGGCACGATCGGTTCGTCCGCGGGCTGGTCCTGCGGCCCGCTTTGCGGTTCCGACGAGGCCGGCGCCGCGGGTTCCGACGAGGCGGGAGCCGGCGCGCTCGAGGGGGCGGCGCTGGGCTCGGCCGAAGCCGGCGCGCTCGAAGGCGCTTGGTCCTGCGCGAAGGCGTAGAGGGCAGGCGGCATCGCCAGCACCAGGGCGGCGAGCGCGACGCGCGGCAAGGTCAGACGCATATCGGTCTATCCACTTTCGGTCGGAGTTTCGGAAGTCGCCCACCAGCCGCTTGGGTCGAAGGGCACGTTCTTGTTTCGCATCTCAACATAAAGGGTCGGCCGTTGCGCGCCAGCGCTGGTGGCAACGGTGCGGCCAATTGTTCGTGAACCCATCACGCCGACCGGCTTGCCCATCAGCACGAACTGCCCGGGCTTGACATCGACGCGGGCCAGGCCGGCCAGCAGGATGGTGTAGTCCTGCCCGGCATCAAGAATGACGATTTGGCCGTAATTGAGGTAGTTTCCGCTGTACAGGACCCAGCCATCGGCGGGCGCCAGCACCGGCGCGTCGGCATTGGTCACCACCGATATGCCCTGCGATATCCCGCCCAGGCCGTCCCCGTCCCCGAAGCCGACGACGTTGACGCCGCGCGACACGGGAAAATCGAGAAATCCCTTGGCCGCCGTAAATGGCACCGCCGGCTGCTGTCGGGCCGGATTGGCGAGCGCCAGCCTCACCGTGTCGCTGTCGAGCTTGGGCGCCTTACCCCCCGCATTAGCCGCCGCCGTCGCATCCGCCGCCGTTGCGACCGCCTGCGCCTGCTTGCCCAGGTCGGCGATCATCTGTCTCAGTTCCGCGGCCCGATCGGCCATATCGGCCGCCTGCTTCTGTTCGTCGGCGAGCGCGGCGGTGGCCGTGACCTCGTTCTGCTTTTGCGCTTCGATCAGCGTTGCGATCCGCAACTGCTCCTCTTCGAGCACGTCGAAATTGGCCTTGAGGCTCTCCTCCTGCGCCTGCGCCTGCGCCTTGATGTCCTGCAGATGCTTGAGATCGGCCGTGACCTGTTCGGCCTTTGCCTTGAGCTGCGGCAGGATGGCCGAGATGAGGATGGCGCTGCGGGCCGATCCGAGCGCGTCCGAGGGGTCCACGATGATGGCCGGCGGCGGGCTCTCCGAGATGCGTTCGAGCGCGGCGAGCACATTGCTGATCGAGGCATCCGCGCCGTCGAGCCGCCCGCGGGTGTCGAGCTCCTGCACAATGAGGTCGCCGATCCGGTTCTGCACGGCGGCGATGTCGGCCTCGGCCGCCTTCACCCGCGCGCTGGCGGCGATCAGCGCCGCATTCTGCTTGTCGCGGTCGCCCTTCATGGCCTCTATCTCGGCCTTGAGCCGGTCAGTCTTGTCCTTGCTGAGGCTGAGCGACTGTTCGAGGGCCTTCAGTTCCGCCTGGCTGTCCTCAGATTTCTCGCGGATCCAGCTTGGCACGCCGGTTCCGACCGGCGCTTCCGCAGAAGCCGCGTCGGCCCCCTGCGGCGGCTGGCCTGCCTGCGGCGCGGATTGCCCCAGCGCGGGCCCCGCCGCCAGCGCGAGCGCCAGCGCCGTCGCCATCGTCCAGTGGACGCGCTCTGTCATCAAGCCCCGTGAACTCGCCGAATCAGCCGCCCAAATCCTAGCAGCCCTGCCGATTAACCCCGAGTTCTTTGGCTTTTGGATGGCCGAGGCGGCCTACTCGCGATGATAGGGGTGGCCGCTGAGGATGGTGGTGGCCCGATAGAGCTGCTCGGCCAGCATGATGCGCACGAGCTGATGCGGCCAGGTGAGTTGCGAGAAGCCGAGGATAAGGTCAGCCTCCTTGACGAAGTCCGGATCGAGGCCATCCGCGCCCCCGATCGCAAAGACCGTCTCGGGCACGCCCTCGTCGCGCCAGCCGGCCAGCCGCCGCGCGAAGGCCTCTGACCCCATGGACAGCCCGTGCTCGTCCAGAACGACGAGGCGCCCCGTCCGGGGCACAAGCTCACGCAGGGCACGGGCCTCTTCGCGCTTCCGGGTGGTCGCTCCGCCGGCCCGGGATTCGCCCGCTTCCACGACGGAAAAGCCTGTAAGGCCAACCGCTTTGCCGCTCATGGCGGCGCGCTCGAGATAGCGTCCGGCGAGCTCGCGCTCGGCCCCCTGCTTCATCCGGCCGACGGCGAGAATGCCAATCCGCACAACGGCTTAGTGAGCGTCGGCGGCGAAATCCGCCTGCCACATCTTCTCGATGTTGTAGAATTCGCGCACTTCCGGCCGGAAGATGTGGACGATGACGTCGCCGCCATCCACCAGCACCCAGTCGGCGTGCGGCAGCCCCTCCACGCGCGGCTTGCCGAACCCGTTGTCGCGCAGGGCTTTGATCACCTGGTCGGCCACCGCGCTTACATGACGGTTCGAGCGCCCCGAGGTGACCACCATATGGTCCGCGAGAGAGGACTTGCCGGCAATATCGATGGCGACGGTTTCCTCCGCCTTGGCATCTTCAAGGGTGTGCAGAACGACGTCGATCATTTTTGCCTGAGGAGTTGGTTCTGGCTCCGGGGCCAGCTTTCTGGGCGATGCAGGCATCAAGCCATCCTCGCCCATGCGCGTGCATGAGTCATGCGGGTATCAGCATTCCTTGCAAGACGTGGGAACGATGGTTTCGCCAAGAGCGAATGGTCTTCAGTCCCTGTGAGTGACCCTGGTCACGGCCCCATAATGGGGATTCGCCGGCCATTGTGCAAGGCGAAGGTCTCATTGTGATGAAGGCCGCGCCACTGGGGTGCCCCCGATTCAGCGCGTCGCCTTGATGTTGGTGATGACGAGGCCATTGAGCATCAACACGCCCGAAAGCGACTGGCCGCCACCCTGCAGGTTGAAAAATCCGTTGCCCGCCGCGACGTTGCCGCCCTTCTCGTTGAGCATTTGATAGGTGAAGGTCAGCTTGCTGCCTTCGATCTCGCCGGTGATCTTGGTGAGCCGGTTGGGGCTTTGCAGCGTGCCGGTGACGCTCCGGTCGCTCTGTTTGAGGATCAGCGGCATCCCGGGTTTGCCGTCGGGGTCGAGCACTGTCCACAGCCCGTCGAAATTCGCCGCGACCGGCGGCACCTCGGCGGTATCGACCGAGGTCGTGACCGGCGGCGCATCCCCCGTGCTCTGCGCCCCTTCTGCCGGCGGTTCGACCACCTCGAAGCTTTGCGCGGTGCCCTCGAGGCTGAGGAACTTCTCGGCTGCATAGCCGCCATTGTTGGCAAGCTCGCACCAGCCGAAATGGCAGCGGACCGACACCACGTCGCCAGCCTCGAGCGTGCCGATGACAGTGGAGCCGTGCGAGGTCGGAGCGCTCCGGACATTGACGCCGCTGAGCACCGTCGCGCTCACGAACGGGCCTTCGAATGTGGGGAGCGCCTGCTGCGTGGTGACCGTGGCGCTCGAACCATCACCGCCGCCCGCCCCGAAGCTGAACGACTGCGCCAGCGCCGGCTGGCTGAGGAGCAGGGCGATGCCGGCCGCGCGCACGAGCACTGTGATCCCTCCGCAGGAGCCATGAATGTGCCACTGCCCGCGCCCCACGGGAAGCTAGCTCGTCGTCGCCCGAGCCCTCGCGGCACGGATCGCCGTGGAAGATGCGCCGGAGGTGAGACCCCGCAGATAGACCCAGGCCGGCGGGGGCGCATCCGCCAGCGCCGCCGCCCTCGTCTCGGGCAGCCTCGCATAGTCGAGCGCTGTCCCCGCCGGCGAGCGTGTGGCGCGCAGGCTTGCCCCGGGCCGGGTGTAGACCGCGATCGGCACCCGGCGGGCGATCTCTTCCCAATGTTCCCAGCGATCGAAGGTCGCCAGGCTGTCCGCTCCCATGATCCAGACGAATCTCGTGTCGGGGCGCGTCTCGGTGAGGAAGCGGATGGTTTGATAGGTGTAGGTGAAGCCGCGCGCCGCCTCGAACGAGGTCACAACCAGCCGCGGGTCGTCCATCAAGGCGCGGGTGTCCGCCACGCGCTGGCGCAGCGGGGCCAGCTCCCCGTGGTCCTTGAGCGGGTTGCCCGGGCTCACCAGCACCCAGATCCGGTCGAGCCGAAGCCGCCTGAGGCACTGCAGCGCCACCAGGCGGTGACCCTCGTGCGGAGGGTTGAAGCTGCCGCCGAACAGTCCGATGCGCAGGCCCGGCGGCGAGGGAGGCGGGTCGCGGTCGGGCATCAGGGGCGCGTCTGCCCGTTGCCGCGCACCACATATTTGAACGAGCAGAGCTGTTCGAGCCCCACCGGCCCCCGCGCGTGAAATTTCCCGGTCGCAATGCCGATCTCGCCGCCGAAACCGAACTCACCCCCGTCGGCGAATTGCGTCGAGGCATTGTGGAGCACGATCGCGCTGTCGACTTCGGTCAGGAAGCGATCGACGGCCACCGGGTCCTCGGCGATGATCGCCTCGGTGTGGTGCGAGCCATAGTGCTCGATATGCGCGATGGCCTCGCCCACATCGCGAACGACTTTGACTGAGAGGATCGCGTCCTCGTACTCGGTGTGCCAGTCCTCTTCCGTGGCCGGCCGCGCCTCGGGGACGGCCGCGCGCACAGTCTCGTCGCCGCGGATTTCGCAGCCGCGTGCAACCAGCGCGCCGATGATCGGCTTGAGATGCGTGCCAACCACATCCCGGTGCACCAGCAGCGTCTCGGTTGCCCCGCAGATCCCGGTCCGCCGCATTTTAGCGTTGACGGTGACATCGATTGCCATCTGCAACTGCGCGCTCCGGTCGACGTAGGTGTGGCAGAGGCCCTCGAGATGGGCAAAGACGGGAACCTTCGCTTCCTCCTGCACCCGGGCGACCAGGCTCTTGCCTCCGCGCGGCACGATGACGTCGACATTGCCGTCGAGGCCGCGCAGCATTTCGCCCACTGCGCCCCGGTCGGCGGTGGGAACGAGCTGGATCGCATCGAGCGGCAGCCCGGCTGCTTCGAGGCCCTGCAGCAGACAGGCGTGGATCGCCCGTGATGTTTCGGTCGAGTCCGATCCTCCGCGCAGGATCACTGCGTTGCCCGATTTGAGCGTCAGCGCCCCTGCATCGGCGGTGACATTGGGCCGGCTTTCGAAGATGACGCCGATGACCCCAAGCGGCGTGCGCACCCGCGAAATGTCGAGCCCGTTGGGCCGCCTCCATTGGGCGGTGACGGTGCCGACGGGATCGGGGAGGGCCGCAATTTCGCGCAGGCCCTGGGCGACGCCGGCCAGCCGCTGCGGCGTCACCGTCAGCCGGTCGAGGAAGGCGCTCGATATTCCGCGTTGCTTGGCCGCGGCGAGATCGGCCGCGTTGGCATGCATGATCGTGGGCGTCTCCGCCACGATCGCATCGGCAGCCACCTTGAGCGACGCGTTCTTGGCGTCGGTTCCGGCGAAGGCGAGAGCGCGTGCGGCCCTGCGCGCGCGCTGCCCGATCGCCGACATGATGGTTTTCACTTCGGGGTCGATCGCGTTCATGCCTTCGCCTCCGCGCCCAGCAGCACCACCAGATTGTCACGGTGGACCAGTTCCGATCGTCCGCCAAGCCCCAGCAACTCTCCCACTGCGCGGGAATTCTTGCCCTTGACCAGGTCGGCGTCGGCCCGGTCGAGCGCCACAAGGCCGCGCGCGATCTCGCGGCCATCCGGGTCGAGGATCGCCACGGCGTCGCCCCGCACGAAGTCGCCCTTCACCCGCGTGACCCCGATCGGCAGAAGGCTCTTGCCGTCGAGCAGCGCGCGTGCGGCGCCCGCATCGACATGAATCTGCCCCTGCGGCGCCAGCGTCCCCATGATCCAGCGCTTGCGCGCCTGGGCCCGCGATTCCGCCGCGAGAAACAGCGTGTGCATCGCCCCCTCCTCGAGAGCGCGCAGCGGATGCAAGCCCGTTCCGCGTGCGATGATCATGGCCGTACCGGCCTGCGTCGCGATCTTGCCCGCCTCGATTTTCGTTGTCATCCCACCACGGCTGAGATGGCTTGCGGCACCCTTGGCCATGGCTTCGATCTCGGCCGTGATCTGCGGCACCTGGGCAATGTGCCGCGCCGCCGGGTCCTTTTCGGGTGGGGCGGTATATAGTCCGTCCACATCCGAGAGCAGCACCAGGCAATCGGCCTCGATCATCGTGGCAACGCGTGCGCTCAGCCGGTCGTTGTCGCCATAGCGGATTTCGGCCGTGGCCACCGTGTCGTTTTCGTTGATGATTGGCACCGCCCCGAGGCCCAGCAGGGTGGTGATCGTCGTGCGAGCATTGAGGAAATAGCGCCGCTCTTCGGTGATATTGGGCGTTATGAGGATCTGCCCGGTAACGATTCCATGCCGCCCCAGGCACTCTGCCCAGGCCTGACTGAGTGCGATCTGTCCGGCGCTCGCGGCCGCCTGCTGCTGTTCGAGCGACAGATTGACCGCGTCGAGCCCCAGTATGCCGCGGCCCAATGCGATCGCGCCGGAAGAAACGACCACCAGCGACACGCCCCGCGCCTTGAGCGCCGCAAGATCTTCTGCGAGCGCGGACAGCCACTCGCCGCGCACCCTGCCCGAGGCGCCATCGACAATGGTCGCCGAGCCGATCTTGATGGTGAGGCGACGATAGGGTGCGAGCGCGTCGGCCATCATGGCGCCCAATGCGGCTGCGCTTCCCGACGCGCGGCTTCCGCCTTTTCGGCCTTCTCTGCATCGAGAATCGAAATAACGCGATATAGGACCGCGTCGACTCCTTCGCCGGTCGCACCTGAGGCCGCGAGCACGCTGGCCTTGCTGGCCCGGCCGAGCGCCGCGATCTTCTTCCGGACATCCGAGGGATCGAGCGCGTCGACCTTGTTGAGCACCACGATCTCGGGCTTTTCCGCAAGCCCCGCGTCGTAGGCGACCAGCTCGTTCCGGATGGTCCTGTAGGCGGCCTTCACATCGTCCTGGGTACCGTCGATCAGGTGGATGAGAACGCCTGTGCGCTCCACATGCCCGAGAAACCGGTCGCCGATCCCCGCGCCCTCATGCGCCCCCTCGATCAGGCCCGGAATGTCCGCCAGCACGAAATCGCGTTCGCCGATCCGCACCACCCCCAGATTGGGATGCAGCGTGGTGAACGGGTAATCGGCAATCTTCGGCCTGGCCGCCGAGACGGCTGCAAGAAACGTCGATTTGCCGGCATTGGGGAGCCCGACAAGGCCAGCATCGGCGATCAGCTTGAGCCTCAGCCAGATCCACTTCTCGGTGCCTTCCTGTCCGGGATTGGCATGGCGGGGCGCCTGATTGGTCGAGGTCTTGAAATGCGCATTGCCGAAGCCGCCATTGCCGCCATGCAGCAGTGTGACGGTCTGGCCGACCTCGGTGAAGTCGGCGATCAGCGTCTCGTTGTCGTCCTCGAAGATCTGGGTGCCGCGCGGCACACGCAGCACCACGTCCTTACCCTTGGCGCCGTGCCGGTCCTTGCCCATGCCATGCGTGCCGGTGCCGGCCTTGAAGTGCTGCTGGTATCGGTAGTCGATGAGCGTGTTGAGCCCATCCACGCAGGTGACGATCACATCGCCGCCGCGGCCGCCGTTGCCGCCGTTGGGCCCGCCGAATTCGACGAATTTCTCCCGCAGAAACGACACGGCGCCGGCCCCGCCGTCGCCGGAACGCACATAGACCTTGGCCTGGTCGAGAAATTTCATGGCACGGCGTCCTCTCGCGCGGCTCTTTCGGCCCACCGGGCGCGCGTCAGTTCGGTGTCGATATGGCGCACCTGCTGCTTGCGCGCAAGGCAATGGCGAAAAGAGGTTCCCGTCTCGGTAAAGCCGAGCTTGCGCTGCACGGCGAGCGAAGCGCCATTGAAGGCAAAAACGCCCGAGGCAATCACAACTGCCTGCGTCGTCTCGAAATACCAGCCGAGAATCGCCTTGAGCGCTTCGGTCATGAAGCCGCGGTTCCAGAACGGCTCGCCCAGCCAGTAGCCCACCACCGTCCCCCGGGAGTCGGGGTGAAAGCCCGCATGTCCGATCGCACCCGAGCCGGGCAGCTCAAGCATGAAGCCGGTCTCGCCCGGCGGGCTGCCGGGGCGCCAGGCCTTGAGCCAGCCGACCGCATCGGCCTCGCGATAGGGGTAGGGCACGCGCGAGAGGCACCCCGCCACCCGGAAATTGTTGAGATAGGTCGCCATCGCCCCGGCATCGTCGGGGCGCGGCTGTCGCAGCACCAGCCGGCGCGTTGCGAGCGTGACCTCCATCACATCCTCCCACGCCTGGCCGCCGAGGCTTCGAACTGCTCCCGCGTAAGGCTGGTGTTGACGTGTTCGACCTCTCGCCCCTGCGA
>DASZSH010000170.1:0-2024 GCA_035548755.1 Devosia sp. | reverse complement strand
ACTGTTTTCCTCGGGCAGCCTTGCCGCAACGCCCTCGCTGCTGGGCGAGCTGTTTTCGCCCGGGGCCGAAGGCCATGCTCTGGCCGAGACGGATTCCGGCCCAGCCGGCCACCTGACGATCACCGTGGACATTTCCACCCAGGAAATGACCGTCGAGAACGACTGGGGCACGGTTTACACCTGGGATGTGTCGACCGGGCGGTCGGGGCATGCGACCCCCATCGGGCGCTTCAGGCCGATCCGCATGCACGAAATCTGGTATTCATCGAAATACGAAAACGCGCCGATGCCCTGGTCGATCTTCTTTCATGGCGGCTACGCAATCCACGGCACCACCGATATCAAGCATCTGGGGCATGTTGCTTCGCATGGCTGCGTGCGGCTGGACCCACGCAACGCCAAGGTGCTCTACGATCTGGTCAAGCAGGTGGGCATGCAGAATACGACGGTGATGCTGATCCGAAGCTAAACCGCCGCATGGCTCCCGCGGCAGGGCCGGCGTAGGGTTCGGGCGTGTGGCCCATGCGCAAGCTGATCCTGATTTCGACCTGCCTGGTTCTTGTCGCCTCGCCCGTTCTGGCCAAGACGGGGCTGATCGAGCCGCATATGCATATCGTGCCCCCAGCCAGCGTGCCCGAAGTGGCGCTGACCCTTGACGCCTGCATGGGCGCCGCCGACATGCGGATCATCGACGGCCTGGTCGCCAATGCGATCCCCGCGACCATCTTTGCCACGCGCCGCTGGCTCACGCACAACCCGAAGGTGGTGCATCTGCTGGTGTCGCATCCGGAGTTGTTCGAGATCGAAGACCACGGCGCCGAGCACCTGCCGGCGGTGATCGGAACGAGCCGGCCATACGGGCTGACCCCGGCCGGAACCGCCAACGGCGTCTTCAACGAGGTGATGGGCGGCGCCCAGGCGGTGCAGGCGGCCACGGGCGCCGCGCCCCGCTGGTATCGCGGGGCGGCCGCGCTTTACACGCAGGATGCGCTGGAGCTCATCGCGGCGATGGGCCTGAGGATCGGTGGGTTCTCGCTCAATGGCGATCTGGGCGCCACCGCCTCGGAGCAAACGGCCGAAACGCGCATCGCCTCGGCCCGCAGCGGCGATGTGATCCTGTCGCACGTCAACCAGCCGGGCCGGGCCGCGGGCGCCGGCGTGATCCGCGGCGTGCTGGACCTCAAGGCCAAGGGCTTCCGGTTCGTTCGGCTTGAAGACGTGGCCGAGACCGCCGACTGAGGCATCAGGTTCCGGAACCGTCCAACGACTGGAGCCAGGCCTCGATCTCTTCGAGCGTGGCGGAAAATTCGTAGCCCTGTTCGCCGAAGACGATCTTCCCGGTCGCGGCGTCGCGGACCTTGTAGCCGCCATGGGCCTGGATCCGCGGCGTGAGCTTGAGAGGCTTCAAAAGGTCGTAATTGCGCCGGCCGAGCAGCCGGCGGATCTGCCGCTCGCGGGAGGCAAGGTGGTTTCGGCGTGAACTCATCGAATCCTTCCGATCTTCCGGCGCAATCGGCGGAGCGGCATCTTCCCCATCGGTGCGCCCGCCCTGCTATTTCGCTTTCGAAGCGCCCGATCAAGCCTTCACTTGCCAACGCTTCCCCAGAGGGATGAAGCAGGAGGCTTCTTGATCTCGAGGCTGACAACGATCAGGTTCGGAGGGCAAGTTCACGCGGACCGGCGACCAACGATCTTTCAGGCCGCCGGACACGGCGTTCCCGACCCCAGGGAGGCGCAGCATGGAGATGGCTTATCGGGAAAGATGGGAGGCCGAGATCGCGGCGCTGCAAGCCATCCTCTCCGGCTTTGCACTCAAGCAGGAGCGCAAGTGGGGCAAGCCCTGCTACACGATGGAGGGTCGCAACGTCGTCCTCATCCAGGGCTTCAGGGACTACTGCGCGCTGAACTTTTTTCAGGGAGCGCTGCTCGCCGACCGCGAGCGCCTCCTGGTGCGGCTGGGGCAGACGCACGGCGCGCGCGTGATGAAGTTTTCAAGCACAAGGGACATCGCGGCGAAGGCGGAG
>DASZSH010000169.1:0-14877 GCA_035548755.1 Devosia sp. | reverse complement strand
ATGGCACGCACGATGACCGGCGCCGAGATGGTGATCAAAGCGCTGGCAGATCAGGGCGTCGAGCACGTCTTCGGCTATCCGGGCGGGGCGGTGCTGCCGATCTATGACGAGCTGTTCCAGCAGGAGGCGGTGCGCCACATTCTCGTGCGCCAGGAAGGCGGCGCGGTGCACGCCGCGGAAGGCTACGCCCGCTCGACCGGCAAGGTGGGCGTGGTGCTCGTAACATCGGGTCCCGGTGCGACGAACGCGGTGACCGGCCTCACCGACGCGTTGATGGATTCCATTCCCGTGGTGTGCCTCACCGGACAGGTGCCCACGCATCTCATCGGCAACGACGCCTTCCAGGAGTGCGACACGGTCGGCATCACGCGGCCCTGCACGAAGCACAACTGGCTGGTCAAGAACGTCAACGACCTCGCGCGCATCCTGCACGAGGCGTTCTACATCGCCAAGAGCGGCCGCCCGGGCCCCGTGGTCGTGGACATTCCGAAGGATGTGCAGTTTGCGACCGGCACCTACGTGGGGCCGAGCAACGCCCTGATGTCCCACAAGAGCTATCGGCCCAAGCTGAAAGCCGACCAGCCCGTGCTGCAGAAGGCGATCGATGTCATCGCCGCGGCCAAGCGGCCGATCTTCTACACCGGCGGCGGTGTCATCAACTCGGGGCCGAAGGCGAGCCAGCTCCTGCGCGAGCTCGTTCGGCTCACCGGCTATCCGATCACGTCGACGCTGATGGGGCTCGGCGCGTATCCGGCGTCCGACAAGCAGTGGCTCGGCATGCTCGGCATGCACGGCACCTACGAAGCCAACATGGCGATGCACGGCTGCGACGTGATGATCAACATCGGAGCGCGCTTCGACGACCGCATCACCGGACGGCTGGATGCCTTCTCGCCGGGCTCGACGAAGATCCACATCGATATCGATGCCTCCTCGATCAACAAGAACGTCAAGGTCGACATCCCGATCGTGGGGGATGCGGCCTACGTGCTGGAGGACATGCTGCGGCTGTGGAAGTCCAAGGGCGCGCAGCCCGACAAGGCGGCGCACAGAGCCTGGTGGAAGCAGATCGAGCAATGGCGCGGCCGCAACTGCCTCGCCTACAGGCAGAGCTCCGATGTGATCATGCCGCAATATGCTCTGCAGCGGCTCTACGACCTGACCAAGGACAAGGACGTGTTCATCACGACCGAGGTCGGTCAGCATCAGATGTGGGCGGCGCAGTTCTTCAAGTTCGAGGCGCCGAACCGATGGATGACGTCGGGCGGACTCGGCACCATGGGCTACGGCCTGCCCGCGGCCATCGGCACGCAGATCGCGCACCCCAAGTCGCTGGTGATCGACGTCGCCGGCGACGCGTCGATCCTGATGAACATCCAGGAGATGTCGACGGCGGTGCAGTACAAGCTGCCGGTCAAGATTTTCATCCTGAACAACCAGTACATGGGCATGGTGCGGCAGTGGCAGCAGCTCCTGCACGGCAACCGCTATTCGGAGAGCTATACCGAGTCCCTGCCGGACTTCGTGAAGCTGGCTGACGCCTACGGGGCGACCGGCATTCGCTGCGACCGTCCCGCCGATCTGGACGATGCCATCAAGGCGATGATCGGCACGCCGGGCCCGGTGATTTTCGATTGCCGCGTTGCGAGCCTCGCCAATTGCTTCCCGATGATCCCGTCGGGCAAGGCGCACAACGAGATGCTGCTCGGCGAAGCGGCCTCCGAGGCCGAGATCGAAAAGGCCATCGGCAAGGAGGGCAAGGTTCTGGTGTGAGCCAACGGCTCAGGAACCGCTTTGAAATCATATGCAACTCATCATCGGCAACAAGCTCTACTCGTCCTGGTCGATGCGCCCGTGGATCCTCATGGAGGCCCTGGGCATTCCGTTCCACGAGACCGTCATCCCGCTCTACCGGCCCGATGCCGCGGAGCGTATCGCGAAGTATTCGCCCGCGGGCCGCGTGCCCGTGCTGATCGACGGCGACGCGGCCGTATGGGAGAGCCTTGCCATCATCGAGTACCTGCATGACAAATTTCCGGATCGCGGGGTGTGGCCGCGCGACCCGGTGGCGCGCGCCGAGGCGAGGGCGATCGCCAGCGAGATGCACGCCGGCTTTCAGGCGCTGCGGCAGGCGTGCCCCATGAATCTCGGCAAGCGGTTCAAGCCCAAGGATCACGGGCCCGAGGTGGCGGCCAACGTGGCGCGCATCTGTGCGCTGTGGAGCGGGGCGCGGCGGCGCTTCGGCGGCGGCCGGTTTCTCTTCGGCGACTTCGGCGCGGCCGATGCCATGTACGCGCCAGTGGTCACACGCCTCGACACCTATCAGATCGCGGTGGATGCCGACACGCGCAGCTACATGGATGCCGTGCTCACGCACCCCGCATTCGTTGCCTGGCGCACGAGCGCGCTCGAGGAGCCATGGAGCCTTCCGCACTACGAGGAGGGCCACGAGGTCGCCGAGGTCTTCCACAAGCCGAGTGCTTGAGAAGCCCTTTCATTCGAGGACACACACCGCGAGCTCCGTCATGAGCGAGAAACCCACCGGCTCCGCCTATTTCCTCGAGGAGCGCAAGGACGCGCCCGAGAGACATACGCTGTCCATTCTGGTCGACAACGAGCCGGGTGTACTGTCGCGGATCGCGGGGCTCCTGTCCGGCCGCGGCTACAACATCGACAGCCTGACGGTCTCCGAGACCGAGCACGAGAAGCACCTGTCGCGCTTCACCATCGTCACGACCGGCACGCCGATGGTGCTCGAGCAGATCAAGAACCAGCTCGAGCGCATGGTGCCGGTGCATCGCGTCATCGACCTGACGGTGATCGGCGAGCCGCTCGAGCGCGAGCTGGCGCTGGTGAAAGTGTCAGGAACAGGCGAGAAGCGGATCGAGGCGCTGCGGCTGGCCGAGATCTTCCGCGCCAACGTGATCGATGCATCGACCGGGCACTTCGTGTTCGAGATCACGGGGCGCTCCTCCAAGATCGAGCAGTTCATCTCGATCATGAAGGACCTGGGCCTGGTGGAAATCTCGCGCACCGGCATCGCAGCCATGGGCCGCGGCGCGCAAGGCATGTGATATCGCCGCGTCGGCCGCGAGCGACGCACCCGAGCAGATGGGGCGCCTTTCAGGCGTTGCCTGCCACGCTTGGGGTCGCCGCGAACGCCATGCGCGCCGGGTTGTGCCCGAAGTTCCACGCAAGCCGCTCCCCGCTGAAGCCCGCCCCGCGCAGGATGGCGAGCAGCTCGGCTTCATCGTAGTGCGTCAGACCCAGCTCGGCGCGCACGCGGCGATAATCGGAGAAGAAGGTTCGCGCGAGGCCTGATGCGGCAGCCAGCAGGAAGCCATGGCGGCCGGCGAAGCGCAACAGCGCTGCCACGTCGGTCAGCGCGCTGACGTTGTGTGGAATGACATCCGCGATGACGAGCTTGCCGCCGCTTGCGAGCAGGCGCCGCCACGCCGACAAGGCCGACTTCAGCTCATCGTGGGACAGGTACTGGATCAGGGAGTTGGCAACGATCAGATCCAGCGAGCCGGCGGGGATCGTTTCGAGCTCCTCCGGCGCCAGGACCGTGACATTGCCGATGGCCGAGACGCGGGCGCGCAAGCGATCGCGCACAAACGGAGCGCCGTCGCAGAGATAGAGGTGCGCGCAGCGGCCTGCCACCTGGTCGGCGCAAAGAGCCTCCCCGCAGCCATAGTCCATGACACGGGCGGCAGGCCCCGGCAGCAGCCGGAGGATGTCGCCGGCGACGAGCCGATAGTGAACGGCCTTGTGCCGGTCGTTCACATAAATGGGTGTGTCAGCGTTCCAGAAATCGAGCCATTTCATGGGGCTTACCCTCCGAAAGCGCCTCGAGCGGCCTCTGTGTGCCGCCTTCTTGTGCAGTGCAAAGTTGCGGTCGCACGGTGTGGACTGTACTTTCCCGACTCCAATTTGGCGCTACACGATCAAAATTGCCTGCGGGAGGGGGAAAATGAACGCGCAAACGTCCAGCCGCCCGCGGGCATGATGGATTGTTCGGCAGACTGATGGCTTGACCGAGATGCCAGCACTTCCTCGTCGTACCTGCGCTGCTGCACGTACTCGACTATGATATTCCGCTTCCTCGGCTCCGGGTATCGGCTCGCAACTCTGATTGTCGTCCTGGCGTGGCTGGCATTGTCCTCCCCGTGGCTGTTCGGATTCGTCACGATTCCGTACGATGCCAAAGCCCATTTCCAGGCTCAGATCCAGTTCCTGTCGACGGCGCTGCACACCGGACAGTCGCCGTTCTGGACGCCGAACGTCTTCGTCGGCACGCCGCAGATTGCCGATCCCCAGTCGCTGATCTTTTCGCCGGCCTTTCTGCTTGCCTACTTCGAGGCGGTGCCGACGTTCCAGCAGCTCGATGCCTATGTTCTCATCCTGCTCGGCGTCGGCGCGCTGGCGATCCTGAGGCTGTTTGCCGATCGCGGCTGGCATCCCGGTGGCGCCGTGGTCGCGGCCATCGCCTTCGCTTTCGGCGCTTCGGCAGCCTGGCGCATCCAGCATATCGGGCAGATCCAAAGCTATGTCTTCTTTGGCGTCGCGCTCTGGCTCCTGCATCGCGCGCTCGATCGGTCCTCGCCGCTGTGGGGCGGGCTCGCGGGACTTGCCGCAGGCCTGATGCTGGCCGAGCCGAACCAGGTCGCTCTGCTCGGCGCCTATGCGCTCGCGGGCTGCCTCATGGGCCACTGGGTGTTGCACGACGACCCGCGCGGCGCATTCAGGCGCAGCCTGAAGCCCATGGCGTGGGCCATGGGCGTGGCCTTGCTGATCGTCGCCGTGCCGCTTGCCCTGTGCATTCTCTACGTCGACGATTCCAATCGCCCGACCATCGCCTACAGCGAGGCGATCCACGGATCGCTGCATCCCGCATCCCTGATCACGGCGCTCGTGTCCGATCTGTACGGAGCGTTCGATCCCAAGGTCGACTACTGGGGTCCCTACAGCGTCTCTTGGAACAAGGACGACCTGACGCTCACTCAGAACATGGGCCAGCTTTACGTGGGTACGCTGCCCATTCTCCTGGTGCTGACGGCCGGCGTGACGCGCGGCGCGCTTTGGGCGCGCGAGATCCGCAGCTATGTCGTCATCCTCGCGTTCGTGGTGCTCTACGGCGTCGGCGCCTACACCCCGGCTTACGCCCTCTTCTACGATGTTCTGCCGGGGGTCTCGCTCTTCCGCAGGCCGGCAGACGCGTCCTTCCTGATCGGCGGCATGCTGTCGTTGCTCGGCGGCTATCTCGTGCATCGCTGGCTCGCGGGCTCGCTGCCAGCCGCCAGTCAACGCCGCCAGCTGACCGAGGTCGGTGTCGTTGTCGGTCTCGTCATCGCCGGAATCCTGATCGCGCTGGACGAGGAGAAGCTGGCAATCGCGTGGAAGCCAATTCTGACCTCGGTGGGCTGGCTCACCGTCGCGACGCTGCTGCTGGCGGCCCCTGCGGCCTGGGTCAGACGCGGCGGCGCAGCCTTGATTATTGCGCCGGCGCTGCTCATGACCGCGGACCTCGCCGCCAATAACGGGCCGAACGAATCGACGGCGATGCAGAGCGCGAGCGTCAACTTCGAGGTGCTGCGGCCCGACTGCAAGAACGAGACGATCCGCTTCTTGAAAGCGAAGGTCTACCGGGGGCCGGGCTCGGAGTGGCGCGATCGCGTGGAGCTGGTCGGGCTCGGCTTCGAATGGCCCAACGCGAGCCTCGTTCACGGTCTCGACAACACGCTCGGCTACAATCCGCTCCGCATCGGGCTCGTCGCCAGGGCAGTAGGCGCCCGCGACTACATTGCAGGGCCGGATCAGCGCCATTTCAGCCCGCTGTTCCCATCGTATCGGTCGATGCTGGCAAACCTTCTCGGGCTGCGCTTCATCGCCAGCAGCGTTCCGATCGAGCAGGTCGACAAGCACCTGAACCGCGGCGATCTGAAGTTCCTGGCCCGCACGAGCGACGCCTACATCTATGAGAATGTCGAGGCTCTGCCGCGGGTCATGTTCGTCGCCGACTGGCAGCACGCCAACTTCGAGCAGATCATCGCCGACGGGCGCTGGCCGGATTTCGACCCGACGAAGACCGTGCTGTTCGACGGAGAGCCGGAGATTGCGGGCACCAGCCAACCCAAGCCGCAGATCGAGGGCTCGGGCCCTCCCGTGCGTATCAGGCACTACGAGAACACCATCGTCGAGATCGACGTAGATGCGCCGACCGACGGCTTCGTCGTGCTCAATGATGTTTGGCATCCCTGGTGGCGTGTGGATGTCGATGGGGTCCCGGGCGTGATCCACCGCGCCAACGTCATGTTCCGTGCCGTGAACGTCCGGGCCGGAAAGCACCTCGTGCGCTTCGAGTTCACGCCCTTCTCGGGCGCCATCGCCGAGATCGGGGAGAAGCTGCGCCTTGCCGGCAGATAGGGGGGCAAGCGCCGGCGCCGCGGATCGGCCGACTAAAGTCTACCCCGCCCACCCGGGCAATCCGCACTAACGCTAATGCGACGCTTTCGTTTTGCTGCTTTGTGGCGGGATGTGGGCCTGATATCTTCCGGCCCCAAAAAGCGCGACCACGAAATAAGGGAGAGAAGGCCGCATGGGGGATAGGCTCGCTCACACTGGCCGTAATATTTCGGCGCATCGCCCTGGCGGATGTCGTGCGCTGCGGGGGCCCGCTCGCGGCCTTGCATCGCACGCCGACGCTCTTGCGGTTTCCGTCAGCCTTGGCAAGAACACCGCGGAAACACGGAAGGCGACATGCTGATGAACACTCTACTGCGGATCAGTCGTGGAATCGACTTCGTCAACACCTGGATCGGGCGATCGACCGCCTGGCTGATCCTGTTGGCCATTCTGGTCAGCGCGATCAACGCAACGATCCGCAAGGTGTTCGGGACGAGCTCGAACGCGTGGCTCGAGCTGCAATGGCTGCTGTTCGGCGCCGTGTTTCTGCTCTGCGCGGCCTGGACGCTGACCCAGAACGAGCATATCCGCATCGACATTCTGGGCGCCATCTTCCCGCGCTGGCTGCGCAGCACCATCGAGTTCGTGGGCCATACCCTGTTCCTGCTGCCGATGGCGGCGGTCATGGCCTATCTGTCCTGGCCGTTCTTCGTCCGCTCCTTCGAGAGCAACGAGCAATCGGGCAACGCCGGCGGCCTCGTGATATGGCCGGGCAAGCTTCTCATCCTGCTCGGCTTTGTTGCATTGTTCGCACAGGGGATCTCGGAGGTCATCAAGCGCATCGGCGTTGCCACGGGGCGCATACCCGACCCATTGGACGCGGTCGCCCCGCACGGCGCGGCGGAGGCGGAAGCCGAGCGACTGCTCAAGGCCGTGCAAGAAGGCGGCATTGAGCCTGCTGCACCGGTCTCGACCGACAAACGCTAACCCTTACCAGAAAGCCGAGATCCGCATATGGCTGAATTTCTTGCCCACAACCTGGCGCCGATCATGTTCGCGTCGCTGGTTGTGTTTCTGCTGCTGGGCTATCCGGTCGCCTTCTCGCTCGCTGCATGCGGGCTTTTTTACTTCTTCATCGGCGTCGAGCTGGCGCCGCTCTCCCACGGCACCATCACGCTGGACTGGCCGCTTCTGCAAGCGCTGCCCGAGCGCATCTACGGCGTGATGAACAACGAGGTGCTGCTGGCGGTCCCGTTCTTCACGTTCATGGGCCTCATTCTCGAACGCTCTGGGATGGCCGAGGACCTTCTCGACACCATCGGGCAACTGTTCGGCACCGCGCGCGGGGGTCTCGCCTACGCCGTCGTGTTCGTCGGCGCGCTGCTCGCCGCAACGACCGGGGTCGTCGCGGCGTCCGTCATCTCGATGGGGTTGATCTCCCTGCCGATCATGCTGCGGTACGGGTATGACCGCCGCCTCGCCTCGGGCGTGATCGCGGCCTCCGGAACGCTCGCACAGATCATCCCGCCATCGCTGGTTCTGATCGTGCTCGCCGATCAGTTGTCGACCGATGTGGGCTCGATGTACGAGGGCGCGTTCGTGCCGGGCATCGTGCTTGCCGGCCTCTATGCCGGATGGATTTTCGTCCGGTCGATGATCTCGCCGGACGCGGCGCCGGGCCTGCCTGTCGAAGCCATCGGCTATCGCGAGGAGAGCGGCCGGCGCGGCCTCATTTCTCTGGCGATACTGACAGTGATTTCAGGATTCGTCGGCTACGCGGCGTTGAAGGAGACCGACGTCAAGAATGGGGCCGACTTCGTGATCCTCGCCATGTCGGTGGGCGTTGCGTTCTCGTTCGCTGTGGCGGTGGTCAATTGGGTTCTCTACAAGCTGACCGGCTACCGGTTTCTCTCCAAGCTGGCGCAGCAGGTGACGTTCGTGATGGTGCCGCCGCTCGCGCTGATCTTCCTGGTGCTCGGAACCATCTTCATCGGCGTCGCCACCCCGACGGAAGGCGGAGCGATGGGTGCAACGGGCGCGCTGATCCTGGCCGCCTTCAAGCGCATCCTGGATCGCAATCCGGCGCGCTTCAACTGGAGCATCGTGCTTCAAGCCACGGAAAGCACCGCGAAGCTCTCCGCCTTCGTCATCTTCATCCTCATCGGGGCCCGCATCTTCTCGCTGTCCTTCTACGGCGTGAACGGCCACGTGTGGGTCGAGGATCACCTGCGATCGCTGCCGGGGGGGCTCTACGGCTTTCTCCTGATCGTCAACTTCGCGGTCTTCCTGCTCGCCTTCTTCCTGGACTTCTTCGAGATCGCCTTCATCGTCATCCCGCTGCTGAAGCCGGCGGTCGAGTATCTGTTCACCCACGATCTGCAGGCGCTCGAGATTGCCAAGAGCTTCAATCTCGACATCAGCTCGCCGGAGGACGTGACAAAGGCCATGATGGTGTGGTTCGGCGTGATGCTCGGCGTCAACATGCAGACGAGCTTCATGCATCCGCCGTTCGGGTTTGCCCTCTTCTACCTGCGCTCCGTGGCGCCGCGGAACCGCTATGTCGATCGGGTCACGGGCAAGTGGATCGAGGGCGTGTCGACGGGGCAGATCTACTGGGGTGCGATCCCGTTCGTCGTCATCCAGTGCATCATGGTGGCGTTGGTGATGCTGGTGCCGGCAATGGTCATCACCAAGAAGCCGGAGCACCAGGCGATTGATCCGACCAAGATCGAGCTGAACCTGCCGAAGATCGAGATGCCGAGTCTCAACCTCCCAGGCCAGCAGTAGCGCAAAAAAGAAGACGGCCTCGCGCGTGAGCGCCAGGCCGCCCTGCAGGAAGCGCGAAGCTAGAGCAGCTTCTTGCGGTTCTGGATGATCATGTAGGTGTCGTACGTGTAGTCGGTGATCTGGTACCAGGTGAACCAATCGCTGCGCTGCGGCTTGTAGTGATCGTACACCTTCTTGAAGTCCGGGTTCTTGGCCGCCAGATCGGCATAGATCTCATTGGCGGCCTTGAAGGAGGCATCGAGCACGTCCTCGGGGAATTGCCGCAGCTGGATGCCGGCACTGAGCAGCCGCTTGAGCGCGGCGGGATTCACCGCGTCATACTTGGAGTGCTGCCACATGTGGCCTTCGCCGGCCGCTGCCAGCACGATGGATTTGTAATTCTTCGGCAGCTCCTCCCACTTCTTGTCGTTGATGAACAGGTGTCCGGTCGCGCTGCCTTCCCACCAACCCGGGTAGTAGTAGTACTTGGCAACCTTGTGGAAGCCGAGCTTCTCGTCGTCGTAAGGGCCGACCCACTCGGTCGCGTCGAGCGTGCCTTTCTCCAGCGCCGGGTAGATGTCGCCGGCCGCAAGCTGCTGGGGAACGAGGCCGAGCTTCTGCACGATGATGCCGGCAAAGCCGCCGATGCGCATCTTGAGGCCCTTGAGGGCATCGAGATTCTTGAGCTCGGTGCGGAAGAAGCCGCCCATCTGGCCGCCGGTGTTGCCGAACATGATGGCGTAGATGTTGTACTTCTTGAAATACTCGTTCATGATTTCGGCGCCGCCGCCGTGATACCACCAGGCGTGCTGTCCGCGCGGGTTGAAACCGAACGGGAGCGAGGTCCCGAACGTGAACGTGGGATCCTTGCCCCAATAGTAATAGCTGGCGGTCTGGCACGCTTCGACGGTGCCGTTCGTGACCGCGTCCTGCGCCTGCAATCCCGGGACGATCTCGCCGGCAGCGAAGGGCTGGATCTGAAATTTGTTATCGGTCATCTCGGCGACGCGCTTGCAGAAAAATTCCAGCGAGCCGTAGAGCGTGTCGAGAGACTTCGGGAAGCTCGAGGTGCAGCGCCATTTGAGCTCGGGCATCGATTGCGCGATCGCCGGCGCGGCGATGCCGGCGCTGGCGACGCCGCCAGCGGCCGATGCCTTCAAGAATTTCCGCCTGCTTATTCGAGACATTGATCGGGAACCTCCCTAGTGGTTGCAACAGTCCAGGCCGAGCGGCCCAAACGAGCGTGCAGGCTTCCTGTTCTTGATTGATTGTTCGAGCCTGACCCGCAGCGACATTACGCGGTTGCAGTCCGCGCAACAATATTCTCGCAAGTGCGAGAGCGCCGACCGCAACGGGCCGTGTGAATACGAAATCGCCGGTCCCGGAAATGCGAAATTACCTGGCCTCGGAAATGCAATGGCCCCGACCGTTGGGCCAGGGCCATTGCCAGCGTCGATCGATTTGGCGCTTGAACCTCAGGTCGCCTTGTTGAGCGTCCTCGACATGAAGGCGTCGAAGCTCAGCTCGCAGACCTGCCACCAGAGGTACTGCTCCTTCCGGAAATTGACCCACTGATCGTAGATCTTCTTGAAGTTCGGGTTTTTCGCGGCCGTCTCAGCGTAAGCCTCGTTGGCGGCCCGGTAGCAGGCCTCCATCGTCTCCGTGGTGAAGGGTTTCAGCTGAACGCCACTCGCCAGAAGACGCTTGATGGCGGCCGGGTTCTTGACGTCGTAGCTGGCCATCATCGCCTCGTCTGCACGGGAGGCGGCCGCCGTCACCATAGCCTTGTAGTGCTTGGGCAGCTCGTTCCACTTGGCCAGGTTGATGTAGAACTGGATCTGCGCGCTGCCCTCCCACCAGCCGGGATAGTAGTAGTACTTGGCGACCTTGCCGAAGCCGAGCTTCTCGTCGTCATAGGGACCGACCCACTCGGCGGCATCGATCGTGCCCTTCTCGAGGGCCTGGTAGATTTCACCGCCCGCGATCTGCTGCGGCACCGTGCCGAGCTTCTGCAGGACGCGTCCGGCCATGCCGGCGATGCGGAACTTGAGACCCTTCAAGTCCGCGGGCGACTTGATCTCCTTGTTGAACCAGCCGCCCATCTGCGCGCCCGTATTGCCGCCTTGCAGCGCGTAGATGTTGTGCTTGGCGTAGAACTCGTTCATCAGCGCCTGGCCGCCGCCCTCGAACCACCACGCGTTCTGCATGCGGCGATTGAGTCCGAACGGAATCGTGGTGGCGAAGGCGAACGTCTCGTCCTTGCCGAAGTAATAGTAGGGTGCCGTATGGGCCACCTCGACCGTGCCGTTCGTGACGGCGTCCGCGGCCTGGAGGCCCGGAACCAACTCGCCCGCGGCAAAGACCGAGATCTGGAATTTATTGTCCGTCATCTCGGCCAGCGACTTGGAGAAGACCTCGGCCGCGCCGAAAATCGTGTCGAGCGACTTGGGGAAGCTCGATGTACAACGCCACTTGATTTCCGGCATCGACTGCGCGATCGCCGGTGCCGCAACCGCTGTCGCAGCCGTGCCTACGGCCGCCGTACCGGCGCCGCGCATAAAGCTCCGGCGACTGAATTTCTTGTCACGTGACTTCATGGATTGTCCGCTCCTTCGGGGTTCGCTCCATCGGAGTCTGAGGCGGCGCGTGTGCGCCGCGGCATCGAGCCGCCACAAACGCTCTGAGCGCAGAAGGATTTGTGCCACTGCGCCCGAGCCACGATGAGCCCCGGACCCGCAATTGGGGGTCCTTAGCAGCAGGCCGGAGGCGAGTCTATTGGCATTTCGCAGCCCCTTTTGGGGGGTGCCGAGGGGGTCATCCCGGCGCTTTGTAGTCGGCAAAGCGGGCCCTCAGCTCGCGCTTGGAGATTTTGCCGGTGGCCGTCAGCGGGAGCTGATCGACGAAAACGACATCGTCAGGAAGCTGCCACCGGGCGAGCTTTGTCGCGAGCTGGGCCAGGATGCCCTCCTTGGTGGGCTCCGCGCCTTTGGCTTTGACCACGACGAGGAGCGGCCGTTCGGTCCATTTCGGATGCGGAACGGCGATCACCGCGGCGTTGCTGACGCCCTCGCATCCGACCGCAATGTTCTCGATATCGATCGAGCTGATCCATTCGCCGCCGGATTTCACCAGATCCTTGGTGCGGTCGACGATGGCGAGCGAGCCGTCAGGGCCGATGCGGGCGACATCGCCCGTGGCAAACCAGCCTTCGGCATCGAGGGCCTGGGCGGTCGCCTGCGGGTTATTGTAATAGCCGCGGACGATGGCTGGCCCGCGGACATGCAGCTCGCCGACGGCTTGCCCGTCGTGCGGCAGGCGCTTGCCGCCGGCGCCGACGAGCTTGAGCTCGACGCCGAACATCCGCCGCCCTTGCAGGGACTTGAGCGCGACGCGCGCGTCCAGATCCATGGCCTCCTCCTCGGGGCTGAGCCGGGAGAGCGTGCCCACCGGGCTCATCTCGGTCATGCCCCAGCCGTGGCAGACATCGAGGCCGTAGTCGCGCTCGAACGTCGCGATCATGGCCGACGGCACCGCGGAGCCGCCGCTCAGCACGCGCTGGAGCGCCGCCGGCTTGCGGCCGTGCTTCTTCATCTCGGCGAGCACGCCCATCCACACCGTCGGCACGCCCCAGGATGCGGTGACGCGCTCGCTCTCCATCAGCGAGAAGATGCTTTCCCCGTCGAGCTTGGCGCCCGGAAAGACGAGCGCGCAGCCTGCCAGGGGTGCGGCGTAGGGCAGGCCCCAGGCGTTGGCGTGGAACAGCGGAACCATCGGCAGAATCCGCCCGCCGACCTGGAACGTCTTCGCCGACGAGGCGATGACGAAGAGGGCGTGCAGCACCATGGCGCGGTTCGAGTACAGCACGCCCTTGGGCTCGCCGGTGGTGCCGGACGTGTAGCAGAGCGCGCAAGCGGCGTTCTCGTCGAAGTCCGGCCACGTGATCTCGGGCGCGCCGGAGGCGAGCACGTCCTCGTAGCAAAGCAGGCCCGGCAGCGAGGTTTTGTCCGGCATGTGCGCACGATCCGTCATCGCGACGTAGCGCAGCGAGGCGGGAAAGGTCGGCTGCAGGCTTTCCACCAGCGGCGTGAACGTCACGTCGAAGAACAGCAGCGTGTCCTGGGCGTGATTGACGATGTAGGTGAGCTGCTCGGCGAACAGGCGCGGGTTGATTGTGTGGCAGACCGCGCCGATGCCGGCGATGGCGTAGTACAGCTCGAAATGCCGGTACCCGTTCCACGCCAGTGTCGCCACCCGGTCCCCTGGCTTGACGCCGAGCGCCAGCAGCGCGTTCGCCAGCCTGGCGATGCGCTTGCGCGCGTCGGCATATCCGTATCTGTGAACGCCGCCCTCGACGGTGACTGAGACGATCTCGATGCCCGGGTGCACGTCGGCGGCGTAATCGAGCACACTGGAGACCAGCAATGGCCGGTCCATCATCATCCCTTGGAGCATTTCCGCGTTTTCTCCCGTTTGTTTGCTCCAGCCTAAACTTGGCCTTAGGCTGCCGCCAAGCGGCATCGACCGCGAGCCACAATTGAAACCGAGGAGCCCACGATGGCCGGTGTCAAATATGAGACACGGGGTGAGATCGCCGTCCTGACACTCTCCAACCCGCCGGTGAATGCGCTGGCGCACGGCGTGCGCGAAGGGCTGCAGGGCGCGATCGCCAAGGCCAACGCCGACGCGAGCATCAAGGCGATCGTGGTTACGGGCGAGGGGAGGGCGTTCTCGGCAGGCGCCGACATCACCGAGTTTCGGTCGGGGCCCAAGCCGCCGGCGCTCGGTGAGGTCATCAACAGGCTGGAGGGATCCGAGAAACCGGTGGTTGCGGCGCTCAACGGGCTGGCGCTCGGCGGCGGGCTGGAGGTGGCGCTCGGCTGTCACTACCGCGTGGCGGCAAGGTCGGTGACGCAGCTCGGGCTGCCGGAGGTGAAGATCGGCATCCTGCCTGGCGCCGGCGGCACGCAGCGCTTGCCGCGCATCGTCGGCGTGGAGGCAGCGCTCGACATGATCGTGTCGGGCAACCCCGTCAGCGCGGAGACGGGCGCCAAGTCCGGGCTGGTCGACCGCGTCGTGGACCAGGATGTGGTGGGCGAGGCGATCGCATTCGCCAAGGAGCTGATCGCGTCCGGAAAGGGCGCACGGCGCGCGAGCCAGAGGGTGATGGAGGCGAGCTCAATCCCGGCCGGAGTGTTCGACCGCAAGCGTGCCTCGCTCGGCCGGCACCCGTCGGGCCCTATGGCACCCAAGAACTGCATCGCGGCCGTGGAGGCCTCGACCGACAGGCCCTTCGCCGAGGGGCTGAAGCGGGAGCGTGAGCTGTTCTCCGAGCTTGCCGGCGGTCCCTACGCGCGGGCGCTGCAGTACGCGTTCTTCGCCGAGCGGCAGGCGGCCAACATCCCCGACATCGGCGCGGACGTGAAGCCGCGCGATGTCAGAAGCGTCGGCATCGTCGGTGCCGGCACCATGGGCACGGGCATTGCGCTCGCCGTCCTGAACGGCGGCTTGCCGGTGACGGTGGTGGAGGCCGAGCAAACGGCGCTGGATAAGGGCGCTGCCCGCATCCGCGAGACGATCGAGAGCAACGTGCAGCGCGGGCGCATCTCGGCCGAGGAAGGCAGGAAGCGCATCGGCAACTTGAGAACGGGCCTCGAGCTCGAGGATCTGGCCGGCGCCGATCTCATCATCGAGGCGGTATTCGAGAAC
>DASZSH010000168.1:0-6377 GCA_035548755.1 Devosia sp. | reverse complement strand
GAGCCGGTTCTCAATGTACTTGGGCGCGAACAGCGCCCCGTTGTTGAGCCGGCCGACATCCTTGGCGCGGTCGATGATGCGCAGATGCCCGCGCTGATCGATGAAGCCTGCATCGCCCGTGCGCACCCACCCGTCGGGCGTTTTCGTCGCGGCGGTAGCCTCATCGTTCTTGTAATACTTGAGGAACACGCCAGGGCTTTTGAACAGCACCTCACCGTTGTCGGCAATCTTAATCTCGATGTCGGGACCCGGCTTGCCGACGGTCTCGGGATAGACCTCCCCGTCCGGCTGCAGCGTGATGAAGACGCTTGCCTCCGTCTGCCCGTAGAGCTGCTTCAGGTTGATGCCGAGCGAGCGGAAGAAGCTGAACAGCTCGGGGCCTATCGCCTCGCCAGCGGTATAGGCGACGCGCAGGTTGGAGAAGCCCATGCGGTTCCTGAGCGGCCCGTAGACCAGGAGGTTGCCAAGGCCGTACAGCAAGCGGTTCTTGGCGCCGACCTCCTCGCCGTCCAAAATCTTCTCGCCGTGCTGGCGCGCAACTTTCAGGAAGTAATGGAACATGCCGCGCATGAAGGGCCCGGCGTCCTCCATGCGCACCATGATCTGGGTGAGCAGGTTCTCGAACACCCGGGGCGGCGCGAAGAAATAGGTGGGACCGATCTCGCGCCGATCCTCCACGATGGTCTCGGGACTCTCGGGGCAGGCGATGCACAATGCGCCCGCATAGGCCTGGCCGTAAGAGAAAATATGATCGCCGACCCACGCCATCGGAAGATACGCGATCATGGTGTCGTCGGTCGTGAAGTGGTCGAACTTGTTGGCGTTCTCGCCCGACACCACGACGTTCTCGTGCGTCAGCATCACGCCCTTCGGCTGGCCCGTCGTGCCCGACGTGTAGAGTATGACGCTGACATCCGACCCCTTGCCGGCGCCAATCCCGGCGACCCAATCGTCGGCCGCGCGTGGATTGGTCTTCAGCTCCTCCCTGCCGAGAGCCTGGACGCTCTCCAGCGAATGAAGATTGGTCGGGTCGTATTTCTGCAGTCCCCTCGCGTCGTCGTAGACCACCTTTGCAAGCGAGGGCACCTTCTCCGCGATGGAGATCAGCTTGTCGACCTGCTCCTGGTCCTCGACGACGGCGAAGCGCACCTCGGCGTGCGCGAGCACGTAGGCCATCTCCTCCGCCACCGAGTCCTGATACACAGGCACCGGGATGGCACCGAGGCTTTGTGCGGCCGTAAACGCCCAGTAGAGCTGCGGACGGTTGTCACCGATGATCGCGAGAGTGTCCCCACGCTTTAATCCGAGCTTCGCGAGGCCGATCGCGAAAGCCCGGATCTCGTCCCGGGCCTCGGCCCACGTCCACGTCTGCCAGATACCGAATTCTTTCTCGCGGAAGGCCGGCCGCGAGCCGTGTTGCTCCGCGTTGCGCAGCAGGAGCTTAGGTATGGTATCGCACTTGGTGCTGGCTACCGTGCCGGCTGCATAAGCAGTCGCAACGTTCACGTCTGAACACTCCTCCCGAGCAATCGCCGTTTGCCACGGCTGTCCTTGTTGTTGGGCCGATCCTCTAATCTAGACAAAAGGATGACGCAAGGGCACCACAGATCGCAGCGGCTCGACTTTGGTCCAACTGCCCCCTGTAACGCTGCATATGCGCGATTTGGCGCTCCCCCCACGAAAGTCCCTTGGAACGCGCGCAGCCGGCACTTAGGATGCCCGAAATCCCAACTCCGCAAGGATCACGCACAAGGAAACGGCGCCATGGCTGAGGAGCTTTACCATTTCATTGGCGGCAAGCGGGTCAAGGGCAGCTCGGGCCGCTTCGGCGACGTATTCTGGCCCATGACAGGTGAGGTGGCCGCCCGCGTTCCGCTGGCGAGCAAGGAGGAGGTGCGGGCAGCCGTCGAGAATGCCAAGGCCGCCCAGCCGGCCTGGGCCGCCACCAATCCGCAGCGCCGTGCCCGTGTACTGATGAAATTCATCGAGCTCGTCGCCCGCGACAACGACAAGCTCGCCGACAAGCTGGCCCGCGAGCACGGCAAGACGGTTGCCGATGCCAAGGGCGACATTCAGCGCGGTGTCGAGGTGGCCGAGTTCGCCTGCGGCGTGCCGCATCTCATCAAAGGTGAGTACACGGAGGGCGCGGGCCCGGGCATCGACATCTACTCGATGCGCCAGGCGCTCGGCGTGGTGGCCGGCATTACGCCGTTCAACTTCCCTGCCATGATCCCGATGTGGAAGTTCGCCCCGGCGATCGCCTGCGGCAATGCCTTCGTCCTGAAGCCGTCCGAGCGCGATCCGTCCGTGCCCCTGATGCTGGCCGAGCTGATGCTGGAAGCCGGGCTTCCCGCCGGCATCCTCAACGTCGTCAACGGCGACAAGGAGGCCGTCGACGCCATCCTCGACGACCGCGACATCCAGGCGGTCGGCTTCGTCGGCTCCACGCCGATCGCCGAGTACGTCTATACGCGCGGCTGCGCCGCAGGAAAGCGGGTGCAGTGCTTCGGAGGCGCCAAGAACCACATGATCGTCATGCCGGATGCCGACATGGACCAGGCCGTCGACGCCCTGATCGGCGCCGGCTACGGCTCGGCCGGTGAGCGCTGCATGGCGGTGTCGGTCGCGGTCCCGGTAGGCCAGAAGACGGCGGACATACTGCTCGACAAGCTCATTCCACGCGTCGAGAGCCTGAAGATCGGCCCGTCGACCTCTACCGACGCGGACTTCGGCCCGCTGGTGACCGCGGCCCACGTCAAGAAGGTGAAGGACTACGTCGACCTCGGCATCAAGGAAGGCGCCAAGCTCAAGGTCGACGGCCGCAACTTCAGGATGCAGGGCTACGAGAACGGCTTCTACATGGGCGGCTGCCTGTTCGACGAGGTGAAGCCGAGCATGCGCATCTACAAGGAGGAGATTTTCGGGCCCGTCCTCTCGGTGGTTCGCGCCAAGGACTACGGCGAGGCGCTGCGGTTGCCCAACGAGCACGAGTTCGGCAATGGCGTCGCCATTTTCACGCGCGACGGCGATGCTGCACGCGATTTTGCGACAAAGGTCAATGTCGGCATGGTCGGCGTCAATGTGCCGATCCCCGTGCCGCTCGCCTACTACACCTTCGGCGGCTGGAAGCGCTCAGGCTTCGGCGATTTGAACCAGCACGGCCCCGACTCCATGCGCTTCTACACCAAGACCAAGACCGTCACTTCGCGCTGGCCTTCCGGCGTCAAAGAAGGTGCCGAGTTCGTCATCCCGACGATGCGGTAGCTGAAGCCAGGTCGAAGGGCTGAGGTGCACGTGCGCCTCAGCCTGAAGCCGAGACCGGCCGGGGTTATGGATCCCGGCGCCGAGACACCCGGCCCACCGACCTTTTCCAATCGTCAACCGCGCGGATCCTTCCGCAGGAGCTTGTACTCGCGGTCGAAGACGAGATCGTACTCCCGATCGCCCCCGCACCGCGCCCCGCTTACGGCAAATTCGGTTGTGCCAACGCGAACGGTCCCGCCGGCGCAGCCTTGTGCATCCAGCGCGGCCTGCAGCCGCGAGCTTTGATCCGCCGTCAGGTCGGGATGCAGGCCCTCCGCCGCGGCCGGCCCCGCGAACGCGATAATGACCAGTAAGGACATGATGCGCATCGAGAATCTCCATGTCTCACGCGCCTGATCCGAGACTTGCGTCGTTTGCCAACGCTTGCCGGGGAAGGACTGTTCCCGGAGCTTTTGCACGCAGGGGCGGCTTCCGGATCGGTCAAGGCATCCGGCGGGATTCTGGTGCGGGCTCGCTGACGGCGGCCCCGGAGCGAGCGACGCAGCTCCGGCCGACCTTCATCGATCAGCGCGGGATCAGGCGCTCCGGCGGAACTCTTCCGGCTTGAACCTTGCCAGCTCTGCCAGCAGCCGGGGCCAGAGCTCGAGGCCTTCGGCTAGTGACGTAAGGCGGAAGAATTCGTTGGGCGCATGCACATCGTCGTCCGGCGATGCCAGGCCGAACGTCAGGGTATCCAGGCCCAGCGTCTCCTTGAAGATTGCCGTGATCGGAATGGAGCTGCCGAGACGGGCGCGCACCGGGCGCCGTCCGGTCGTGCGTTGCAACACCGCGTCGGCGGCAACCAGCAGCGGGTGTCCTTCCTCCAGCGACGCGGCGGGTGCGCCGCCGTCCATGTTGGAGAATGTCAGCTCGACGCCGTCCCGGCACTGCGCCTCGAGGTGTCTGCGGACCGCGTCGATGGCAGCGGCAGGGCTCTGCCCGGGCACCAGGCGCATGGTCAGCTTCGCCGTGGCCTGACAGGGGATCACCGTTTTGCTGCCCGGCCCCGTATAGCCTCCCCACATCCCATTGATCTCGATGGTCGGGCGCAGGGTCAGCCGCTCCCGCAGCGAATAATTCGGGTCTCCGTAGGCAGCGCCGTCCATCTCGGCGTAAAAGGCGCGCTCGTCCATCGCCAACGCGGCTGCGTCCGCCCGCTGCTGGGCCGTGAGCTCCGGAGCGCTCGCCAAGTATTCGGACACGGCGATGCGCCCATCGGCATCGTGCAGCGACGCCATCAGCGCCGCCAGCTCGTGCAACGCGTTGCGTACGGCCCCGCCATAGCGGCCGGAGTGAAGATCCTTGGAAGCCGTGCGCACACTCACGTCGAGCTTGGCAATTCCGCGCGAGCCGGTGCTGAGCGTGGGCACCTGGTTGCTGGCACGCCCGCCATCCGCCGAGATCATTGCGTCCGCAGCGAGGAGACCGCGATGCCGCCCCACGAGCCCGTGCAGGCTGGGGCTGCCGATCTCTTCCTCGCCCTCGATGAAGAACTTCACGTTGACGGGACAGCGACCGTCGACGGCAAGGAACGCCGCAACCGTCTCGATGGCAATCATGGTCGAGCCCTTCACGTCGGATGCGCCCCGCGCGTAAAGGCGCCCGTCACGTATGGTGGGCTCGAACGGCGGGCTCTTCCAAAGCTCCAGCGGCTCGGGAGGCTGCACGTCGTAATGGCCGTAGACGATGAGCGTGGGCGCGCCGGGCGCCCCGTCCCAGGCGCCATACACGGCCGGCTGCCCACCGCCATCCAGCAGTTGCACGTCCCGAAGACCGGCCGCGGTGAGGCGATCCATGAAGAACTGCCGCGCCGCAATCATGCCCGCGGCATAGGCCGGATCGGTGCTGACGCTCGGCATGCGCAGCACCGCTTTCAGGCGCTCGAGGATCGCGTCACGCTCCCGCTCGAGAAAACGAACGACCGCCTCGGTCAAAGGAGCCCCCCATCGCGTCCGCCTGCCTCAGCCATCGTGCACTATAGCCTGTGCGGGATGAACGGACCGTCACTTAGAAAGAGACACATGATGTGTCGTCGACCCGCATCACGCCTTCCTGATGAAAGGCCGATCTCCAGGCAGCGCGGATAGCTTCAATTTTTTCGTTATTGCCGGGATCCGGCTTGATCCACACGAGCAGAACCCGCGAGGTTTCCTTGACGAGGGTACCGCTCGCACCGCGCCATTGACCGTAGCCGGTCAGGACCGTCAGGCCGTCGGGAAAGCGCGGCGTGATCTCGGCATCCATGAATGCCCGCCATTCGGTCTCGTTGATTTCGCCGCTCTGTTGTCGGCCCATGCCGAACAGCAGCTCGATCCGCGCCATGGCTTGCGCCGGGGGACGACAGGCGCCAGCCGCCGGGAGCCGGCTCGGCGGAGGAAACGCGCCGGCAAGGAAAGCAAGACCGGCTCCGAGCCCCATTCCAGTGATCAGGGCGGGCGCAGCGCGCATCGTTCTCTCTTCGGTTGACGCCGAACCGGCAATCCGCCTTTAGTGCGGCCCGCGTCCGGCAAGCTTCGGGAGGCACGTCGTGGCCACGTACAAGCTGCATTGCTTCTGTCAATCGGGAAACTCCTACAAGGTCGCGCTTTATCTCAACTGCGCGGGCCTCGATTGGGAGCCGGTGTTGGTGGACTATTTCAAGGGCGCGACGCGAGACCCTGCCTGGCGCGAGACCGTCAACGAGATGGGGGAGGCCCCCGTGCTCGAGCAGGCCGGCCGCAAGCTGTCGCAGTCCGGCGTGATCCTCAGCCATCTCGCTGACACGACAGGCAAGTTCAAACCCGCGAGCGAGGACGAGAAGCTCGAGGCCCTGCGCTGGATCATGTTCGACAACCACAAGTTCACCAGCTATTTCGCAACCTATCGCTTCATGCGCTCGTTCCTGCCGCAGACGCCCTCGGCAGACGTTCTGGCCTTTCTCAAAGGCCGTTTCGAGCCCGCGCTCGCCATCGTCGAGAAGCATCTGGGGGCCTCGAAGTTCATGGTCGGCAACAGCCCCACCATCGCCGACTTCTCGCTCGCCGGATACATGTTCTACCCGCCCGAGGAGAGCGGCTACGATTGGGCCAAGACCA
>DASZSH010000167.1:0-16665 GCA_035548755.1 Devosia sp. | reverse complement strand
AGAGACAGTGCCCTCCTCGGCCTCGCGCTTGCCCACAACGAACATCAACGGCACCTTCTGGGTCGAGTGCTCGCGGACCTTGTAGTTGATCTTCTCGTTGCGCGTGTCGAGCTCCGCCCGGATACCGGCGGCGCGCAACTGGCCGACCAGCTTGCCCGCATAGGCGTCGGCGTCCGAGACGATGGTCGCAACGACCACCTGCACGGGGCTCAGCCATATCGGCATCCTGCCGGCATAGCTCTCGATCATCATGCCGATGAAGCGCTCCAGCGACCCCAGGATCGCTCGATGCAGCATAACGGCGTATTTCCGCGAGCCGTCCTCGGCAACGTAGGTCGCATCGAGCCGTTCGGGCAGCACGTAGTCGAGCTGCAGCGTGCCCACCTGCCATGACCGGCCGATTGCGTCCTTGAGGTGGAACTCGAGCTTTGGCGCGTAGAACGCCCCTTCCCCTTCGGCGATCACGAAGTCGTAGCCGGTGGCGCGCAGCGCATCGCCCAGGGCCTTCTCGGCTGCGTTCCAGCGTTCGATGGTGCCGCCGAACTTTTCGGGACGCGTGGCGAGCTTGATGATCACGTCGGAGAAGCCCATGTCCTCGTACACCGAGTAGAGCAGGCGAACGAAGCGCTCGGTCTCGGACTGAATCTGATCTTCGGTGCAGAAGATGTGCGCGTCGTCCTGCGTCATCTGCCGAACCCTGAGCAGGCCGTGCAGGGCGCCATGCGCCTCGTTGCGGTGGCAGCAGCCGAATTCGGCGAGCCGCATCGGCAGGTCACGGTAGCTGCGGGTGCCCTGGTTGAAGATCTGGATGTGCGCCGGGCAGTTCATCGGCTTGAGCGCCATGAGGTCGGCCTTGCCGCTGAGCACCGGCCCCTCCTCCTCGGTTCCGGGCACCTCGTCGGGCACGACGAACATGTTCTCGCGGTACTTGCCCCAGTGGCCCGAGGCCTCCCAGAATTTCGAGGACATCAGCTGCGGCGTCTTCACCTCGGTGTAGCCGTCGGCGTTCACCCGGCGGCGGATGTACTCCTCCATCTGGTTGTAGATGACGAAGCCCTTGGGATGCCAGAACACCGACCCAGGCGCTTCGTCCTGCAGGTGGAACAGATCGAGCTCGCGGCCAAGCCGGCGATGGTCGCGCTTTTCCGCCTCTTCCATCATCCGGAGATAGTCATCGAGCTCCTTCTGCGTTGCGAACGCCGTTCCATAAATGCGAGACAGCACAGGGTTGTTGCTGTCCCCGCGCCAATAGGCGCCTGCGACCTTGGTAAGCTTGAAGGCCTGACCCACATCCCTGGTGGTCCGCATATGCGGGCCACGGCAGAGGTCGAACCACTGGCCCTGCTTGTAGATCTTGATCTGCTGGTCGGCGGGGATGGCATCGACCAGTTCGACCTTGAAATTCTCGCCCTTGGCGGCGAACACGCGCTTGGCCTCGTCGCGGCTCCAGACCTCCTTGGTGAAGGTGGCCCCGCGGTCGATGATCTCGCGCATCTTCTTCTCGATGGCAGGGAATTCCTCCTCGCTGAACGGCGTGTCGCGCTTGAAGTCGTAATAGAAGCCGTTCTCGATGACCGGGCCGATGGTGACCTGCGTGCCGGGCCAGAGCTCCTGAACCGCTTCGGCCAGCACATGGGCCGCATCGTGCCGGATGAGCCCAAGCCCGTCGGCGCTGTCGCGCGGCACGAACTCGATCCTGCCGTCTTCCTGCAGCGGATCGGACAAATCCGTGAGGACCCCGTTCCACTTCATGGCCACAGTCTTCTTGGCGAGGCTGGGAGAAATGCCTTCGACCACGGTGGTCCCGGTGGTGCCGCGCGCATAGTCGCGTACTGCACCGTCGGGGAACGTCACCTTGATCATTTGGATTCTCCTGTTGAGCCGCCGTCACTGGCGGGGTTCGGGCTCTTATCATGAGCTCGCAAAATGTGTCATCCCGCCCTTGGGATCGCCGAGGCCGCCGGTCCTAGCGTCAGTGACGCACCGGATGGCTGACCGGCGGAATCGAGGTCCAGCTGCCATAGGTCCAGGGCATGTACCAGCGCGACCCTGCAGGCAGCGTCTCGGGGACCGGGTCGTAGCCATGCGTGCCGCCGGGCCGGCAGCGGCTGATGCGGGCGAGCCCCATCCACCCGCCCGGCCAGAAGCCGAACCGCCAGATCGCGTCCCGCGTGTACTCGCTGCAGCTTGGCGCGTGCCGGCAGTTGCGCCCCATGAACATCGAGAACGAGTAGCGGTAAGCCTCGATCAGGCCATAGGCCAGAAGCTTGAACGGCCAATCGAGGATGCGCCAAAGCGTCTTCACGGGTCGAGTCAACCGGCGGCGGCAACCGCCTGTTCCGCCTCAATCTTGTCCAGGGCATCCACCACGGCGTCGAAAACCAGCAGTGTCGAGGCGTGGCGGGGCGGATAGTCCCGCACCGGCTCGAGATAGGCCAGATCGGCCCAGCGGCCCGTTGGCGGCCGGCCACCTTCCTTGAGCATCCGGGTCATCTGGTCGCACAGTTCGCGAAATTCGCCCACGGGGGTGTCCACGATGTTGGTCGCAACCACGGCCGCCGAGGTCTGACCCAGGGCGCAGGCCGAGATCTTGTGGCCGTAGGCGCTGATGCGCCCGCCCGAGACGCAAATGTCGACCTCGATGGAGGATCCACAGACGCGACTCACCCGCCGGGCCGTGGCGTCGGGCGAGGCCAAGCGCCCCGGAACGGGTTGATTTGCTGCGATTTCGAGGATCTTCTGGGAATAAAGATCGCTCAGTTCCATTTCAGTCACATGGCTGTTTCTTGAGGGACTTTTGCCTCAACTCATATAGTAGCGGGCAAGGCCCATGTCAGCGTGCCTCCGGGCGATAGAAGGTCCGGAACATTTCGGGCATGCCGCGCATCTAACCGGCGAAAAGCAAGGAAAATCACGATGGACGTCAGCGCCAAGCCCGCATCTGTCAAGGCTTTGTCCCCAAAGCCGCTGCTGCGTCCCAGCCGCGAAGAGGCGGAAGCCGCCGTGCGCACGCTCATCGCCTGGGCCGGCGACGATCCGTCGCGAGAGGGCCTGCTCGATACCCCGCGCCGGGTCACCAAGGCCTATCGAGAATTCTTTGCCGGTTACGACGAAGATCCCAAGGCGATCCTGAGCAAGACGTTCAAAGAAGTGGGCGGCTACGACGACATCGTTCTGGTCAAGGACATCCCGTTCTCCTCTCACTGCGAGCACCACATGGTGCCCTTCGTCGGCAAGGCGCATATCGCCTATCTGCCCCACGACGGGGTGGTGGGTATCTCCAAGCTCGCCCGGCTGGTCGAGGTTTTCTCGCGGCGCCTGCAGGTGCAGGAAGTGCTGACCGCGCAGATCATCGACGCCATCAACGAGCATCTCAATCCGCGCGGCGCGGCGGTTTTGCTCGAGGCGGAGCATATGTGCATGTCGATCCGAGGCGTGCGGGCACACGGCGCGTTGACCGTCACGCAGCGCTTCACCGGCGTGTTCGCCGAGGAAAAGGCCGAGCAGGACCGCTTCTTCCAGATGATCCGGCGCGGCTGAGCCAGCAACATCGATCAAACCAGGCCGGCCGCGGCATGGCATAGACTGAGGGCCTCATGCGGAGTGCTCCATGTCTGCCGTGCTCAAGACCGTGTGGTTCATCGAAACCCGTTTTCGGGACAATACCTTGTCGCTGGAGGCGATGGCCGAGCATGCGGGCGTCTCGCGCTCCCATCTGTCCCGAATCTTCCCGATCGCGACGGGGATGCAGCTTTCGAGCTACCTGCGCGGCCGCCGCCTGACCGAAGCGGCAAAGGAATTGGCCAACGGCGCTCCCGACATTCTCCATGTCGCGCTCGATGCCGGATACGGCTCGCATGAGGCATTCACCCGCGCCTTTCGCGACCAGTTCGGCCTCACCCCGGACGAGGTGCGGCGGCGACGCTCGCTCGCAACGCTCGATCTCGTGGAGCCCCTGAGAATGAACTCATCCCAAAAAGTGGCGCTGCCGGCCCCGGCAGTGGACAGCCGCCCTGCCCTGCGCATAGCGGGACTGGGAAGCTACTTCACCTTCAGGACGATGGACGAGATTCCCCATCTTTGGCAGCGGTTCGGTCCCTTTCTGCCGGAAATGCGGGTGGACGGCCCGCCGCCGGCCTTCGGCGTATGCGGCGCCATGCCGGAGGGTAGCGACGGCTTCGACTATTTCGCGGCGGCTCCCCTGCCGCCGGGGCGCGAGCTGCTGCCGGGCCTCGCAGAGATGACCCTTCCGGCCGGGGTCTATGCCCGGTTCAGACATGACGGCCATATTTCGACGATCCGCTCGACCTGTGAAGCTGTTTACGAGACCGGGCTTCCAGCGCTCGGACGCGAACCCGACACGCGCTGGTTCAGCTTCGTCGAGTATTACGGGCCGGACTTCGAGCCCTCCACCGGCATGGGAACGGTCGAGATCTGGGTCAAGCTGCTCGCCTGAGGCGCGCGCCCGCACGATGTGCTGGTTACAATCGGGCGGGCGCGGGGTAAAAGCCGCGCCATGCGCAGCTTTCTCGCCGACCCCAATTCCCTGACGCCCCAGCAGATTGAAGAGGGCACCGTTTTTGCGCCCCGCTTCGACGCCCACGGCCTCATCACTGCCGTCGCGCAGGATGAAGCCGGGCGCGTCCTGATGGTCGCGCACATGAATGCGGAAGCCCTGCAGCGAACGCTCGAAACCGGAGAGGTCCACTATTTCTCGCGCTCTCGGGCGAAACTGTGGAAGAAGGGCGAAACATCCGGTGAGATTCAGAAGCTTCTTAAGGTCGCGGTCGACTGCGATCAGGACGCGCTGCTATTGACGGTGGAGCAGACCGGGCGCGGCGCGGCGTGCCACACGGGCCGACGGAGCTGCTTTTACCGGGTCCTGGAGAATGGCGCTCTCGCCGACACCGGCGAGGTGCGGCTGTTCGACCCGGCCAAGGTCTATTCGAAAGCCTAGCGTCGCGGAACGAAGGCTGTTTTCCTGCTGAAGTGACAGGAGAACGCCTATGACCGCCCTCGCCGCCCGCCCCTGGGTGCCCACTGAAACGTTTGTTCAGACGATCGCGGAGCGCACTGCCCAGCAGACGAGCGCCGAGGTCGATGATCGCATCGAACGGCTCATTGTCCGCAACATGGAAATTCACGAGCGGGACTGCTTCAATCTCAACCCTGCCACCAACGTGATGAACCCGCGAGCCGAGGCGGCGCTGAGCCGCAGGCTCGGGTCGCGACCTTCACTGGGATACCCCGGCGACAAGTACGAGATGGGCCTGGAGGCGATCGAGGAGATCGAAGTCATCGCCGCGGAACTCGCCGCTGAGGTGTTCGGCGCCCGCTATGCCGAGATCCGCGTCGGCTCGGGCGCCCTCGCCAACCTCTACGGTTTCATGGCGCTCGCCAAGCCGGGCGACACGATCATTGCTCCGTCAGCCTCGATCGGCGGACATGTGACACATCACGCCGCCGGCTGCGCCGGGCTCTACGGCCTCAAGACCCTGGATGCCCCGGTGGATGCGGCCAACTACACGCTCGACATCCCCGCACTTCGGCAGATGGCCCTTGAACACAGGCCAGCGCTCATCACGGTCGGGGGGAGTCTCAACCTTTTTCCGCATCCAGTCCGCGAGGTTCGCGCAATCGCCGACGAAATCGGGGCGAAAGTGCTGTTCGACGCGGCGCACCAATGCGGCATGATCGCCGGCGGCACGTTCCCCAACCCGCTGACCGAGGGCGCTCATGTCATGACGATGAGCACGTACAAGAGCCTGGGCGGCCCGGCCGGCGGACTCATCGTCACCAACGACGCCACGATCGCCGAGCGGCTCGACGCCATCGCCTATCCCGGCATGACGGCGAATTTCGACGCCGCCAAGTCGGCGGCGCTGGCGATCACGCTTTTGGACTGGCGCGAGTTCGGGGCGCGCTATGCCCAGGCAATGGTGGAGACGGCCCAGGCGCTGGCCAGGGCGCTGGCTGCAGAAGGGCTTGCGGTCTATGGCAGCGAGCATGGCTTCACGCGTTCGCATCAGTTCGCCCTGGACGCCGTGCCGTTCGGGGGTGGGCAGGCGGCAAGCCGAAAACTCCGCAAGGCGGGCCTTCTGGCCTGCGGGATCGGACTGCCGGGCAAGACGATCGCGGGCGATATGAACGGCCTGCGTATCGGGACGCCCGAGCTCGTGCGCTGGGGCCTCCGCGTCGAGGATATGCCCCGCCTCGCCGCTCTGATCGCAGAGGGCCTGCGGGCCAACGATCCTGTTGCGGTCGCTCCCCGCACCGCCCACTACCGCCGGCAGTTCCAGCAGCTGCACTATGTCCGTCAGTAGTGGGGCGGCGGCGGTTCGGGAGGCTCCGCCAAAGCGGGGTTGTCGGAAATTTCTCGCAGTCGCGCCCCAAGATTGGCGATCAGCCGCTTGAGCTCAGCGATCTCGGTCCATTGGGCGGTCACTGTGCGGCTCAGATCTTCGATCGCCTGCTCCTGATAGGCGAGGGTCGTTTCGAGCTTCTCGAGGCGCTCGGGGTCGATCATCTCCGCCTCCTTTCAAGCAACGGCACTGCGAGCAGACCGAACAGGAAGCCGCCGATATGGGCCTGCCAGGCGACCTGCAGGTCGGTCGAACCGGTGAACATCGGCACGAGCGGCACAAGGCCGTTGAGGACAAGCCAGGTCACCGAGAAAAAGCGGGCGGCCGGGCTGCGGATGAATTCTGCCAGGCTGGCAAGGTGCCGCCCCACAACGCGGCGCTCGCCCGTCGCTTCGTCGATGGTCACCACCGGCGGCTGGAAGATGAAGCGCACGGCGGCGCCCGTCAGCGCCGCTACGCCGCCCGAGGCGCCGACCAGGACCTCAGGCTGAGGCAGAGTGGTCGCGGCGAACGCTGCCGCCCCGACCGCTGCGCCGCCCAGGAAGAGCACCAGCATCCTGCCGCCGCCGTAGCGCTGGGTGACCGGCGTTGCAAAGATCGCGAGCCAAATCGCGTTGAGCCCCACGTGCTCCCAGCCAGCATGGAGGAAGGCGTGGGTGAACGGCGTCCACAGCAGGGGCCAGACGCCTCCCTCAAACCGATCGGGAGAGAGCAGGCGATCGGGCACAAAAGCGAACCAGTTCAGCACTGTTTCCTGCCCAGACTCGTTAAGGCCCAGGCTCATGGCGAACTGAATCGCCAGGAGAATGCCGCAAAGCGCGGTGACCGGGAAAGGCAGAAGGAGCACGGGCTGGCGTGATGCTTGTGCGGTAACTGCCTGATCTGGCTGAGGTTTTTCGTCCTTGCTCATAACTTCTCCAAGCCGGTCAGTCATTTAGGGACATATGCACGGACTTATTCACACCACGACCGTGCCGTTAACCTTAAGAAAGCTTTAAGGGCGATTTCCGCCCAAGCTTTTGCGAGTGTTCGAGAGTTGCGGCGGGACGGCCTTTGCAGGCGCTGGCCGAGGTTTGGGATGTAGGTTGGCGTCGATGCAAAAACAGAGCACAAAAGCGCTCTACGACTACTGGAACGCGCTCCGAGGTTCCCGAAGCGCACCCGACCGGCGGGATCTCGACCCCACCAAGATTCGCTCGGCTCTGGCCAACACATTCATTCTCGAGCTCAACGACCAGGGCGAGTTCGATTTCCGTCTTGCCGGGTCCCATCTGTGCTCGATCTACGCGCGCGAGCTCAAGGCGCGCTCCTTCAGCCGTCTCTGGCATCCGCGGGACCGTGATGCCATGGGCACGCTGATCCGCGCCGTGACCGAGGACCATGCCGTCGCCCTGATCACATTCACTGGCCTTACGGCGATTCACACGCGGATGCAGGTGGAAACCATCCTCCTGCCCGTTCGCCACAACGGCTCGACCCAGACCCGGCTGCTGGGCGCCATGACCGCCATCGACGAGCCGTACTGGCTGGGGGTGCAGCCGGTCGTGGAGCAGCGTATCAGCGGCTTGCGCCTGATCTGGCCGGATGATCAGCCGCACGGTCAGATGGCCCGCGATGTCGCGGCGACGGTGATCCCAGACGTCGCCTTTGCGGCGGCCGCCGGCGGAGCCCCGCGTCCGATGGCGGCCACGGTATTCGGGCGCCAGGCCCGGCGCTATGCGCACCTTGCGGTCATCGACGGCGGGCGACGCTGATATTCTGCTGATTTTGCGGTGTCCTCGAGCGACCTCCGTCACCTTCGGTTAACCAAAACTGGCTAGCGTCGATATGCCAAATTGAGTGACGCTGGCCTATGCTGACCGAGAATCCGATACCGCAGCGCAATTCGAGGCCGGCGCGCTCCTATGCGCAGTTGCCGCGGTTTCAGCGCGTGAAGGTGTCGGTGCTTGGCCGCTACATGCTGGCCGACCGGCGCGAATTTCCCTGCCAGGTCCTTGAGATGTCTCCCGGCGACGCGGTGGTGATCGCGCCTGTGGCGGGCAATCCCGGTGAAAAAGTCATCGCCTATCTCGACCATCTCGGCCGGGTGGAAGGAACCATCACCGAGTCGATCGAGGGCGGCTTCGTGATGGACGTGGCAGCCAGCCCGCGCAAGCGAGACAAGATGGCCGCCCAGCTGACCTGGCTCGCCAACAAGGATGTGCTGAACCTGCCGGAGGACCGGCGGCATGAGCGCGTGGTGCCCGACAACCGGCACTCCACGGTGGTTCTCGACGACGGTCGTCGCTACAACTGCAAGATCATCGACATCTCGCTGTCGGGAGCGGCCATCGAGCTCGCCGTGCGCCCGGCGATGGGCACGCCCGTGACCCTGGGACGCATGCGCGCCCGCGTGGTACGGCACTTCCAGGACGGCGTCGCGGTGGAATTCACCTCGGCGCAGGAAATGTTGACGGTCGTGCAACAGAATCTGCGCGTCAACTGACGCGTCCGGGACGGTTAACCGGACCTTGCCGACGCCGATAAAACTTCCATAAAAACTCCGCCAGAGTTTTCCGAACGAGGCAATTTGGAGGCGGCATCGTGGCTCCCGATCAGGGGAGTACGCAATGTCCAATACCATCAGGGTCACCCTCGGCGGCACGCTGATCGCGTGCGTCATGTTCACCTCGCCCGCCTCGGCGACGTCGCCGGTCGACCTTTCCAATCCGGCGTTTGCCCCGGTGTCGGGCCCTACCAGCATCCCGGTGGGTGCGGCGGAGTTCTGCAAGCGGGATCGGCAGGCCTGCCTTCCCAATGCCCATGTCGTGGACGTCGAGACGCTGACGCAGGCGAGCTGGGATCAGCTCATCGCCGTCAATGACGAGGTCAACCAGAGCATCGTTCCAGAAACGGACGAGGATCTCTACCACGTCGCCGAGTACTGGACGTATCCCGACGGCCGGGGCGACTGCGAGGATATCGCCCTCGAAAAGCAGAAGCGCCTGATCGAAAGCGGATGGGACCCGAGCACGTTGCTCATGACCGTCGTACGCGAGCGCGACGGCAGCGGCCATGCGGTGCTGATGGTGCGCACCGATCGCGGCGATCTCGTCCTCGACAACCAGAACGGGCGCGTCCTGTTGTGGAAGGACACCAACTACGAGTTCATCAAGCGGCAGTCGCAGACCGACGCCGGCAAGTGGGTGGCGCTCAACGACGACAGGGCGACCGTGGTGGCCGCGACGAACTAGATTCCACCCAACAGGTATTGCGGGCCCTCCCCTGATCAAGCGGGCCCGTGAAGGAGCCGGCCTCTCCCCGAGGCCGGCCCCGTCCCTTTGGTTCAGCCGGTGATGGCGAAATAAAGTCCGAGGAACAGCAGGCCGGTGATGAAACTCCAGCCAAAGGCAACGAGAGCACTCAGCAGCACCGAGCCAATCGAGAGCGTGCCGTCGTCCTCCTGGTGCCAGCCCATCTGCAGCATGATGAAGGGGCCGCACACAAAGCTCATCAGCAGGTGCCCGAGCGTGTGGACGAATGTCTTGCCGTCGTAGCGGAGCATCGCCTGTTGGCCGATCACCCATTGATAGAAGTAGGTCCCGGCGCCCGCGATCGACAGCCCGACCGCCATGATGAACCCAGCCAGCAGCAACTCGAACATGACTTCGTGCCTCGCCGAGCCGCGTCGTTTCGCGCGGCCTGTTAACTAATCGTTAATCATAAGAGCGGTCTGATCCGATGTCATCTATTGCTGGATCGACTGGTTAATTCGTCCGTGACCGAAAGCTCCGCCCTCGCCGCCTCCCGCCCGGTCCATTCGGTCGGCTTCAACCTCGGTGTCATCGCGCTCGGGGTCGCCCTTGCGGGTCTGGCACTTGCCTACGGAATCGACGCGGCCGGCCGGGCGTCGCGAGCCGCGGCGACTGACCACACGCTCGTCGCCCGAACCCTCGGAGGAACCACGCTATCGATCCCGGCCTCATGGTTCATCGATCCGGGCGACCCCTCGGCGGGCTTCGCCAAGCAGGTGGACCTTCGCGTGACTTTGCCCCTCGGGCCCGGAGGCGCCATGCGCAGCGTGGATGTGACGCTGACGCAGCGCAGCCGGGTCCGACCCAGCGCCTCGCTGCTCGACGGGGTCTATCTGCACCAGTTCCGGCCCGAACAGGTCAGTGGCCCGCCGGGGCTGATCGGCAAGCCCATGATGCCCGCCGAGGGCTACGAGAACGAAACGGTCTGGTATGACCCGATTGCGTCCTCTCCTTTCGTCGCCAAGTGCCAGTCGCCGGTCGCCGAAGGAGAGGCCGGACGCTGCCTGAGAACCGTCTACCTCGAGTCCGGGATTGCCGCGGTGTACCAGTTCGACGACGACATTCTGCCCAACTGGCGAAAATTCGATGCCGAAATGCACCCGCTGCTGAGCCAGATCGGCGCGGTCTAGCTGGGGCTGGACTCCTCGATCACGACGGCGGTGCCGTAGGCGAGCATCTCGGTGATCCCTTCGCCGATCTCGTTGGAATCGTAGCGCATGCCGATCACAGCATTGGCGCCCATCTGACTGGCGTGCTCAACCATGAGGTCCAGCGCCTCCTTACGGGAGGTTTCGGCGAGCTGCGTAAACAGCGTGACGTTGCCCCCCACCAGGGACTGCAAGGCGCCGCCGATCGTCCCGATCACGCTACGCGAGCGCACCGTGATACCGCGCACAAGGCCAACCGTGCGAACAATGCGGTGGCCCGGTACATCGTTGGTGGTGACGACGATCATTTCACCTCGTCGAGATCTTCTTCGAGGATCGCCATCTGGAAATTATAGGATTTGTCGCCGTCTTCGTCGTCGACATAGATGAGGCCGAGGAATTCTTCCCCCAGATAGACCTCGACGCTGTCGTTCTGCCGGTTCCGCGGCCGAACGTCGATGGCGCGATTGTTGAATTTCGCCTGCAGATACTTCTGCAGCTTTATGATCTCGGGATGGTTCAAGTCGCCGCTCCTGGGGGGTCGATGCGCGCCACAATAGGCATTCGCACGCTCAGGGCAATCCCGCCCAGGCATTTACGTGCCGGGCCCGGGCGCCAGACCACCCAGGAATGGAGCTGCTTCAGCCGCTCGAATCCAGGAATGAGGCCACCTGGTCCATGACTGCAGCCGGCTGCGGACCGGCCGTTTCTCCCACAATCCGGGCCGGAACGCCCACCACGGTCACGCGGGGCGGAACGTCCTTGACGACCACCGAACCCGCCCCCACCCGGGCGCAATCACCGATGCGGATATTGCCCAGGATGATGGCCCCTGCCCCGATCAGCACGCCGTTGCCGAGCTTGGGATGCCGGTCTTCGTCGGCCTTGCCGGTTCCGCCCAGCGTTACGCCCTGCAGGATCGAGCAATTGTCGCCAATGACTGCCGTCTCGCCCGCGACGAAGCCGGTCGCATGGTCGAGCATGATGCCCTTGCCGATGCGGCAATTGGGATTGATGTCGACCTGGAACACCTGGCTCGAGCGGCTCTGCAGGTAGAGCGCGAAGTCCTTGCGCCCGGCCTTCCAGAGAGCATGGGCGAAGCGGTGCGTCTGGATCGCCTGGTAGCCCTTGAAATAGAGAAAGGGCACAATCGCGCGGTGGGTCGCCGGGTCCCGCTCCAGCGTCGCGGCAAGGTCGGCCCTGGCCTCCGCTCCGATCTCGGGACGCAAGTCCAGGGCATCGTGAAAGGCCTGCCGGATCAGATCGGCGTGGACATCCGTGTGGTCGAGCCGCTCAGCAAGCCGATGGGCGAGCGCGGACTCGAAGGTCTCGTGATTGAGCACATTGGCCATCACCATCGAGCTCAGTCCAGGCTCGCTTCTGACGATCTCGCGCGCATTCTCGCGCACGGCGTCCCAGACCGGGTCAACCGCCGTCACCTGGGCCGAAGACTGGACCGATACGCTCACACAGGCCTCCATCGCAGAGTGCCGATATAGGACATTCTGCTTCTCAAGACCAAGCCCCTCGCGCCAAAATGGTTCACGCTTTTGGATGTTTCGAGCTCAGCCGTGGCGCGCGAGAAACGCCAAAGCCGCCGCCTTGAAGCGGGCATCCCCGGTGGCGAGCATGTGATTGCGACGCGGAATGACGAAGGCCTCGCCGTGCGGCAACAGTCGCGCAAGGGCCTCGGGGCTGCCGGCCATGTCGTCGGCCTCGCCCACGGCGACGAGGGTCGGCTGACCGATCCGGCGAACCTCGCCCTCAGGCATGGGCTCCCGCGACGAGATCATGCAGGCGGCCAGTGCCGCCCGGTCGGCCTTGGAGTGATCTGCAAAGATGCGAAACTGCCGTCCGGTCGCGCCTTTCACATCGGCGAGGGTTTCCGCCGTGAGGGCGGCGATGATCTCCTCGGAATCCTCGAGCCCGGTGATCAGATTGATCCCCATGCCGCCCCACACGGCGCAGCGGATGCGCCCGGGGTGGCGGATGGCGAGGTAGGCGCAGATCCGCGCGCCCATGGAATATCCCATAACCGGCAGGACGCCGTGCCCCAGCCGGTCGAGAAGCCTCGCGGCGTCGTCGGCCATGTCGTGGGCGAAATAGAGCTTCGGATCGTAGAGCTTGCGCGAAGCGCCATGGCCGCGATTGTCAATGGTGATGGGCCCCCACCCCGCGGCCTTGAGGGCCTCGACCCATCCCGTCTGAACCCAGTTGATGGCGCCGGACGAGGCAAAACCATGGATCAGCAGGATCGGTCGGCCCTCGCCGTGAACCTCATAGGCGATCTGGATCCCGTCGGAGAGGAAAGTCGGCATGGTCCGCGGTTAATAGCCACGCGGTCCTTCAAAAGCCATAAGGGCTTGGATATGTTCGCCCCCGTTCGCGAACCTCAAGATCGAAGGCGTATAGTGATGGCCCATTCGAGCACCCCGCATTTTCACAACACCGAGGGGCTAAAGCGCATCGAGGTGGGCAGCAAGGAGTTCATGTGCGTGGGTGCCCTGCCACCTTTCGACCATCCGCACATCTTCATCGACATGGGCAAGGATAACGAGACGGTGTGCTCGTACTGCTCGACTCACTACGTCTTCAATCCAGAGCTCGCGCCGGGGACCTCGCAGCCGCTTTCGGCCGTCTATCAGGCCGACCGCGCGTAAGATCCCGATGGCCGCCGGCCGGACGATCTATATCGCCGGCGCCGGCATTGCCGGCATGACGCTGGCGCTCGCCCTGGCCAAATTCGGGGCCACCGTCGTGGTGATGGAACGCAACCCGCGCATCCAGGAGGTGGGTGCGGGCCTGCAGATCAGCCCGAATGCTCGTCGCGTACTTAACCAGCTCGGGCTCGATCGCGCCATCGCCGCGAAAAGCGCCGAGCCCGCAGCCATCGACGTTCACTCTTTCAGATCGCCGCGGCCGTTGGTCAGCCTCGAGCTCGGGCCGATCATGCGCGAGCGGCACGGCGTGCCGTATGCGGTCATGCACCGCGCGGACCTCGCCGACATCCTCTACAGGGCCTGTCGGCGCTTTGCGAATATCGACCTCCTCTTTGGCGTGAGAAGCTTCGACGCCGTCAACCACGCACGGGGCACCTCGCTCGTGGTGGAAGAGGCCGGCGGCCAAAGTCGCAGCGCCCGAGTTCATGCCCTGGTGGGTGCCGACGGCGTCAACTCCGAAACGCGGACGCGGGTGCTGAACGGGCCGCCCGCCAGCTATTCGGGCTTCGCCGCGTGGCGGACCACGATCAGCATGGACCTGCTTTCCGGCGTGCTGGCGCCCGACCGCACGACACTGTTGCTCGCGCCGGGATACCACGCGGTCTGTTACCCGCTGCCGCAGCGCAAGGTGTTCAACGTCGCCCTTTTCACCAAGGAGCCGGCGGGCCGCCTTGATGCCGCCGAGGCGCCGCGCGAGCCCCGTCTACCCTGGGCCGCCCTGCCTTCGCGCACCTTCGAGGCCATACTTTCGGTCGGCCGCGGCGGATGGGGCTACTGGGTCGTCAACACGGTCGACTCCCCGATCTGGTCGGATGGCGGAGTCGGCCTGATCGGGGATGCCGCTCACGCGATGCTTCCCTTCCAGGCACAAGGCGCGGCCATGGCGATTGAGGATGCTGCCATACTCGCCCCGCTGCTCATGACCGAGCCGGATGCGCCCTCCGCCTTCCGCCGATTTGAAGCTTTACGCAGGCCGCGCCTGAACCGGGTGCGAAAGATCACCAATTTCAACGGCTTCGCCTATCATCTCGAGTGGCCGTTTTCGGTCGGTCGCAATCTTGTGCTGAAGGCGCAGGGGCCACACGGCCATCTGCGCCGCCTCGACTGGCTCTATGGATACGACGCCGCCCCCGAACCCGACGTCAGCCGACCCGATCGCCTGGAGCGGATGACGGGGAGCAACCGGGGTTAGCGCTTGCGCTGCCCCTAACGGCTGTGTCAACTGCCGCCCTCGCAACCATAGAGGCCCTATGGCCGCCGATCGAAAAGACTCCCGCCTCACCCTCGCCTGCATATTGATCACCATCCTGCTGGACATGGTGGGGTACGGCATCATCGTTCCGGTGCTTCCCGAGCTCATCAAGGACCTGACCGGCGGCGGCGTCGCCGAAGCTGCCGTCTTCGGCGGCTGGCTCGTGTTCGTCTATGCCTCGATGCAGTTCATCTTTTCACCGGTGCTCGGGAATCTCTCGGACCGCTTCGGTCGCCGCCCGGTGCTGCTGGGCTCGCTGCTGGGGCTCACCTTCGACTACTCGATGATGGGCTTTGCGCCTGTGGTCTGGTACCTGTTCATCGGCCGGTTCGTGTCGGGAGTTGCCGGCGCGGCGGTCGCCACGGCCACGGCCTACATGGCCGACATCACACATCCCACCAAACGGACGCAGCGCTTCGGACTCATCGGCGCGGCGTTCGGACTCGGTTTCATCATCGGCCCGGTGATCGGCGGCGAGCTGGGCGAATTCGGGCCGAAGGTTCCGTTCTACGCAGCGGCCGTTCTCGCCTTCGCCAACTTCCTGTTCGGGCTGTTCGTGCTGCCCGAAAGCCTCGACAAGGTCCACCGGCGGCCCTTCAGCATCCGCCGGGCCAACCCCTTCGGGGCGCTCCTGTCGCTCAGGAAGTTTCCCGTCGTGCTCTGGCTGATGCTGGCGCTCTTCATGTTCACCACCGCTGCGCAGGCCTTTCCGTCGGTCTACAATTACTTCACCATCGAGGTCTTCCACTTCAGCTCGTCGCAGATCGGCCGTACCCTGGGGCTCTTCGGCGTGGTCTTTGCGCTGTTCCAGGCCTTTGGCGTGGGTCCGCTGGTCAAGCGCTTCACTGAAACCCCTGTTGTCGTCATCGGCATGGCAGCGGCGGTGGTCGCCTTTACGGGCATCGCCTTCATACGGCACGAACAGTGGCTCTATCTCTATATCGTGATCGGGGCGGTGAGCGGCCTGGCGGCGCCGGCCATCAATGGGGTGCTGTCGCGGCAGGTGCCGGACAACGCCCAAGGCGAGCTGCAAGGGGCGGTCAATGCGGCCAACTCCCTTGCCACGATCATCGGGCCGCTGCTCGCTACGCAAGTTTTTGCCTACTTCACCTATGGCGAGGGCTCGCCGGGATATTTTCCGGGCGCCCCCTTCATCGGCGCGGCCGTCCTGACAGCCTGTGCGGTCGTGCTGTTTACGGGGATCGCCTTGCGGTTCGACCTCGGCCACAAACCGAGCGTCGCGGTCCACCCCAAGGTGCCGGAGATGGCGCCGCCCGGGCAGATGAACATCCCCCGACCCGAGCGCGAGAGGCTCGGCCAGTAGCGGTCAGTTCAGCGGGCGCCTCAGGCTGCGCAGCTCTGCGGGCCGGATCAGGCGCGCATGCGCCACCGTGACGGAGTGAATCGGCCCCTCGATCTGCTCTTCCCAGAAGGCGAGGAACCGCTCGAGGGCGGGAAATTCGGGGAACAGATCGTACTTCTGCCAGATGAACTCCTGAAGCAATTCCATGTGATCGGGCACACGATAGACGATCTGCGCGGTCGTTAGGCCGAAGCCCGCATTGGCCTCATGGGACGACAGGGTCATGTCGAACCTCCAGGTGACAGCCGGATGACAGCAGTGTTCGCCGGATCCGGCAAGAGGTGAGAACAAAATTCCTGCTGCAATTCAGTTGCTTAGCAGCAGTCGTAAGGGCCTGCTAATGCGTTTTGGCACTCGGTATGCCCGAGTGCTAAAAAATCTTTGCGGGCCACTTGACGCTCGCAACGATGGTCCTAGCTCCATGTCGCGCGGGCACCGGTCGCGTGCCCCGCTGCGGAGTTCAACTCTCTGATTTGAATGGAGGAAGCTTCATGAAGTTCCGTCCCCTGCACGACCGCGTGGTGGTC
>DASZSH010000166.1:0-4095 GCA_035548755.1 Devosia sp. | reverse complement strand
TGAGCGGATATAGTCCGGCAGATGCTCCAGAAGTCGTCCGCGCAGATCCGCCTCGCTCGGCAGATCCTCGGGCGCCGGAACCTCCGGCATCGCAGACTGATGGTCGAAGCTGTCTTCCGCCTTGTGAAACGAGACGCTCGTGAAGAACATGACGCGGCCGTGTTGGATCGCCTTGACCCTGCGCGTCGAGAAGCTGCCGCCGTCGCGGATACGCTCGACATCGTAAATGATGGGCTGCGTGGGATCGCCGGGCAGCAGAAAATAGCCGTGCATCGAATGGGCGATGCGGTCCTCCGGCACGGTGCGGACCGCTGCGACCAGCGCCTGCCCAAGAACCTGGCCCCCATAGACCCGCTGCCAGCCTTCCGTAGGTCCCCGTCCGCGGAACAGGTTCTGCTCCAGGGGCTCGAGGTCGAGAATGGACAAAAGCTTGTCCACGGCTTGGGGCGCTTTCGGCTTTCTGCTAGGCATGCTTGACCTGTCACTCCCGGGTGGCCCAGGGACTTGTCGCAGTGCAAGGGAGTGGAGCCGGGCCCTCCTGTCAAGACCGCGGGAGGTCGCCTGAGGCACACGAAATCGAGTTATGCGCGCCCATAGTCGAGCCGATTCGTTCGATATCGTCGTCCTTGGCGGCAGCTATGTCGGCCTCGCCGTCGGTCGCGCGCTGTCCGTGGCCCTGCGACACGAGGTCCGCATCGCCATTCTCGACCGCAGGCGCCTGGATGACGCGCCAAGCCATGACCCCAGAGCCTACGCCATTTCGGCAGGCTCCAAGCACATGCTGGACGCGCTTGGCGTGTGGCAGGGCCTTGCGCTGCACGCGCAGCCCGTAGAGGCCATCGACATCACCGACTCGGCCCTGCAACACGCGATCCGCCCGATTTTACTGAGCTGGGACAACACCATAGAGGGGTCCGAGCCGGCGAGCTGGATTGTCGAGGGCGCCCGCCTGAGGTCGGCGTTGCTCGGCGTGGCGCGCAACACCGCAAGTCTGGAGGTTCGCGCCCCGCTCGAAGCGCTGGGATCGACCGTCGACGACACGGGCATCGAGGTCGCGCTCGCCAACGGGGAGGTTATCCGCGCCAGCCTGGTCATCGCCGCGGACGGCAGAGATTCGCCGGCCCGGGATGCGGCGGGCATCAAGCTCGTGCGCTGGGCCCAGCCGCAGATGGGCATCGTCACGACGGTCGCGATCGAAAGGCCTCATGGGGCCCGCGCCGTCCAGCATTTCCTCCCCAGCGGTCCGTTTGCGATCCTCCCGCTGCGTGGCAATCGGGCGTGCATCACGTGGAGTGAAGACAAGGAGCGCGGCCGCGCTATCGTCGCATTGCCGGACGAGCCCTTCCTGGCCGAGATGCAGCAGCGCTTCGGATACCGGCTCGGTACAATTGCACTTGCCGGGCCGCGAGCGGCGTGGCCGCTCGAGTTCCATATGGCGCGCACGATGACGGCTCCGCGCCTGGCTTTGGCCGGGGACAGCGCGCGGGGCGTGCATCCGATTGCAGGGCAAGGGTTAAACCTGGGGTTCAGGGACGTCGCAGCGCTGACGCAATGTGTCGCCGAGGCCATGCGTCTCGGCTTGGACCCTGGCAGCTCAATCGTGCTCGAGCGCTATGAGCGGTGGCGAAGATTCGACTCGGTTCAGGCTGCGGCTGCTTTCGAGGCGCTCAACCGCCTGTTCTCCAACGATAGCGGCCTGGTACGCGCCATTCGCGATGTCGGCCTGGGCCTGGTCGACCGGTCGCCCGCCTTGAAGCAAGCCCTGGTCGGCGAGGCCGCGGGGCTCACCGGCGAGGTGCCGCGGCTTCTCAGGGGCGAGATGGCGTGAGGTCTGTCGCGCATGCAGCGACGCGTGTCGCGGCGCTGCCGTGTGGGCCCACCAGATACCAGGTCTGCTCCACGCCGAAGCCTTTGAGGTCCAGTGGCCCGCGGCGCTCCAGCACATACGTGCCTTCAAGCAGCTTGCGCGTGTGATCGGAGACGTGAATGCGCCCGGGCTCACCGCGGTTCTCGAGGCGCGCGGCGAGGTTCACCGTGTCGCCCCACACGTCATAAGTGAGGCGCTTGGCGCCGATCACCCCCGCCATCACCGGCCCCGACGCCATCCCGATCCGGATCGACAGGGGCATGCCGGCCTCCGCGGACGCGACCTCTATGGCTGCCAGCATGTCGAGACCCATGTGCGTGAGCCGCAGCGCGTGATCGGGGTCCGGCTTGGGAACGCCGCACGCGACCATGTAGGCATCACCGATGGTTTTGATCTTCTCCACACGGTGGCGCTCGGCAAGCTGGTCGAATTCGGTCATCAGCTTGTTGAGAAACTCAACCGTGGCGGCGGCCCCGAGCGTCTTGGCCAACGGGACGAAACCCTTGAGGTCGGCGAACAGAACCGAGGCTTCCTCGAAGGTGTCGGCAATCGTGGCGCCAGGGTCAGCCTTGAGGCGATCGGCAATCGAGTCCGGCAGGACGTTGTGGAGGAGAGCGTCGGTTTCCGCCTCGGCCCGCTCGGCCAGATGAAAGGCGTAGTACACGGTCGCGGCAATGACGCCGAATGTCGTCACTGCGGCCGTTACGTATAGAGAGTTCAGATCGAATGCGCTCGCCTTGATCAGTGCATGCGCATCGGCGAACAAGAACCAGGCTGCGGTATGCAAGACGAGAGCGATGATCACGAGTGCCGCGATCAGCCAAATCCGTCCGAGACCGAGGACGACGAAGGGGGTGGCGGCATACGCAACGTACTGGATGTGGATCCCCGACGAATGCCCAACGTATGCCGTTAGCACGAATAGCGCGACGAGCTCCGCTCCAGCGATGGTAAGCCCGCCTGCCAGCTCGTTGAAACGATGCAGGAAGGGCACCAGCAGCGCGATCGCAGCGAGTGCCAAATTGATGAGGATGACGGGGGCCCAGGTGCTGCGATCAACAAAGATGTGCTGCACGGCGTAGGCGGCAGTGAAGAATGCGATGAGATAGCAAACGACGTTGAGAATCTTGAGGCGCCGCGCCACCGCGGGTGGATAGCGTTCGGTTCCGAAGTTGGCCATCCGCCTCAGCCACGGCCGGACATCGGCCAGCGCTCGTGCTGACCAGCTCCATGTCTCGGCTCGCGTCCGCGCCGTCATCCGCCCGCCACTCCCCCGGATTGTCGGCCCATATTCCGTCACATGCCGACGGCGCTCAAGCTTTGGGAGCGACCTCCCAAGGCCCGCAATTTTTTTGCTGGCCGAAGGTCACTCCGGCAGCTTTACGATCAGCCTGCCGCAGTCGAGATCCACCTCCAGGACGAAGGCCTCCGTAAACGGGAGAAGCTCCGTGCGGCGCGAGCCCGGTCGTGCGATCTCAATGAGATCGCCGGCTCCGAAGTTGTGTACGGCACTGACTGTGCCGACGGGGGTTCCGTCGCTCGCTACTGCGGAGAGCCCGACGAGATCCGCATGATAGTACTCGTCGCCGGTTGTTCGCGGCAGCTTGTCACGCTCGACGTGGAGGCGTGTGCCCTTCAGTGCCTCCGCGGCGGTGCGATCCTCGATTCCGTCGATGCTGGCGATGACGCCCTTGGCCGTGACGCGGCGCACCCTCAGGGTGAAGGTCCGCTGTCCCTTTTCGTCCGATAGTGGCCCATAGGCGGCAATGTTCTGCGGTTCGCCGGTGTACGTGTTGACCAGCACGTCGCCCTTGATGCCGTGCGCGCCTGCGATGTGGCCGAGAAGTACCCGACGTTGCCGCATGAGCAGAGCTAGGAGTTTCCCTTTCCGAGCAGAATCCCCTCGCGTTGAGCCCCGCTACCGATGCCGGCGGGGGTTGAAAGCGCAGGGGCCGAGCGACCAAGTAGCAGGTCAGCTGTCAGTCGTCGACATAGGATGGTCGGTTTGAGAGCAATATGGCGCGGCCAGGTGCTGGCCGAAAGTGAGCGGACACTCGAGGTGGGTGGCTACACCTACTTCCCTCGCGAGACGGTGCGTATGGATTTGCTGGAGCTCGCGCCCAGGACGGAGCGCGATCTGCAGTGTCCACACGGCGTACAGTTCTACGACGTCGTTCGTGGCGACGCGCGCAGCCTACGGGCCGCGTGGTCCTATGAGGCGCCCCGGC
>DASZSH010000165.1:0-7755 GCA_035548755.1 Devosia sp. | reverse complement strand
GTAGGCCATGAACGTCGCCCCGCCCGTCTCCGCCAGCACCTTCGTGATCGCCGCCGTCAATGACGTCTTCCCGTGGTCGACGTGACCGATCGTCCCAATGTTGCAGTGCGGCTTGTTCCGCTCGAATTTCGCCTTCGCCATCGTGGTCGGTTCCTGCTGACTTGAGCCTTGTCTGGTGGCATCGGCCCTCAGCGGGCCCGACGCCTGTTCTTGCTTCTGCCGGTTTAGAGCCCCCGGACGGGCTTCGACCCTTGCGCCTGATCGTCGTGGTTTGGAGCGGGTGACGGGAATCGAACCCGCGTAGCCAGCTTGGAAGGCTGGAGCTCTACCATTGAGCTACACCCGCGCTGTACCGCTCGATTCCATGGACCGCTGTGAACCCTCAAAAGCGCTCGCGTCACCGCTCACGTGGCCGAAGAGGATGGTGGAGGGGGTAGGATTCGAACCTACGTAGGCTGACGCCAACGGGTTTACAGCCCGTCCCCTTTAGCCACTCGGGCACCCCTCCGTACGCCCTTTCCGGTCGCGCGACGGAGTTGCGAACTATGTGGATTTACAGCAGCTTGTCAACGTCTAAACACACGAAAAGCGCCCCGTCGTCCGTTCCACACCACAGAGGCAACGGTCGAGGGCGGATCTTGGTAGCCGAATTGTGGAAGGCAATGTAATCAGGGCCATGCGCAAAGGCAAGCCGCGTTTCCCGCAATCCCGCTCTGCTTCAAACCGTCGCCCCGAAACCGACCGTTCCTCGGCCGCGCCGCCGCCCCCGGGCGCGAAGCCCGGCCGATCGCCGGGAGGGCGCGGGGCCGACTCGCCGCGCCGGCCCGCCGGGCCGGCCCCCGGCCCCCTCGCCCCTGAACCCGAGCGCGACCGCCCCCGCCGCCCGCCGCCCGAACGCGCCGGAACCAGCGGTTTCTGGCTGTTCGGGCTGCATGCGGTCAGGGCTGCCCTGGCCAACCCCCGCCGTCATATCCACCGGATCCTGGTGATCCGGGAGCTGGCCGGCGAGCTGTTCGAGGGCATCGACCGCTCCGCCCGGCCCCGCCCCCTGCCCACCCCGGAATCGATGGACAAGGACGCCATCGGGAGGCTCCTGCCGACGGGCGCCGTCCATCAAGGCGTCGCCGCCCGGGTCGAGCCCTTGCCTTATATCGCGCTCGAGGACCTGACGGCCGACCTCGACCCGAACGCCCCCGCGCTCCTGGTCGTGCTGGACCAGGTCAGCGACCCCCATAATGTCGGCGCCATCCTGCGCTCGGCCGCGGCCTTCGGCGCCAGCGCCGTGATCGTGACCGAGCGCCATGCGGCGCCCGAGACCGGCACCCTGGCCAAATCCGCCAGCGGGGCGCTGGACGTGGTGCCCCTGGTGCGGGTCGCCAACCTGGCCCGGGCGCTCGAGCTCCTTAAAAAGGCCAATATTTGGTGCCTGGGTTTTGCGGCCGATGCGCCCGACAGCCTGCCCGAGGCCAAGCTCGCGGACCGGGTGGCGCTGGTGCTGGGCTCCGAAGGCCAGGGGATGCGCCGCCTGACGCGCGAGGGCTGCGACCTCCTGCTCCGCCTGCCGACCGGGGGGCCGATCGATCAACTCAACGTGTCCAACGCCGCCGCGATTGCGCTCTACGAATGGGCCCGCCAGCATCGGCGGCCTCGCTGACCGGCTTCTTGGCCGGGGAACCCGCGCTCAAGGGCCGACAGGGAACAGCAGGACCATGAAGATCAGATCCGTGACCACCGCCGCCGTCCTCGTGCTGAGCTTCGCGGTCGCGGGCGGGATGCTGCTGCTGAACGGCCTCTCCGTGCTGGCCCAGGACAAGATCATCGCCCCCGGCGCCAGCGACGAGATGATCGACGGCTTCTTCAAGCCCTTCGACACCAACAACGACCGCGTCATCTCCTACGAGGAATTCTCGGTCAAGCAGCGCAGCCGCTTCGCCCAGCTCGACGCCGACAAGAACGGCCAGCTGTCGCTCGAGGAGTTCACGGCCGAGGTCCAGAGCAAGCCCGACAAGCTCGCCAAGGAAACCACGCGCTTCGCCAGCCTCGACAAGAACCAGGACGGCAGCCTGACTCCGGAGGAGTTCGAGGCGCCGCGGCGCAAGCAGTTCGACGATATGGATGCGAACTGCGACGGCCAGATGTCCTGGCCCGAGTTCGCCGCCACGGTGCGCAACAAGCCGATGCCGAAAGGCTGCTGACGCCCGACCGAGGCTCTCGATCGACGGACCGCATGAGCTCGCGCGAAAGATAATCTCGCGCGACCGGGCAATCTTCCTTTCTTGAATCGCGGATGCCGCCTCGGTTCAGTGGCGCCTCCGTCGGGAGGGTGCGGCCGCAGGGACGGTTCGCGCTGCCTCGCTCCGCCGAATGAGCCCTCCTTCCCCGCATAATTCCTCTTGAGCCTCATCGGGGTTACATGCGCTCATCTCCGGTGCCTGAAAGGAATTCCCGGCGGGCAGGCTCCGCTCCCGGGAAGGTTGAATGAAAAAACGAGCGCCGATGGGAAGGACATCATCATGAAGAAGCTGCTTGCGGCGTTGGCGATCGGGGCGGGGTTGGCCCTGGGCGCGCCGGTCGTTCATGCGGAGACACCGAAGGACACGCTGATCGAGGCCTGGCGGTTCGACGACATCATCTCGCTGGACCCTGCGGAGATGTACGAGATCTCGACCTACGAGTTCGTGGGCAATGTCTATGTGACCCTGATCTCCATCGATCCGCACGACACCTCGCATATCGTCCCGCGCGCGGCCGAGAGCTGGTCGGTCTCCGACGACGGCCTGACCTATACCTTCAAGCTGCGCCCCGGCCAGAAGTTCCACAGCGGCAATCCGCTCACCGCCGCCGACGTCGTCTATTCGTTCCAGCGCATGACGGTGCTCAACCTGGCGCCGGCCTTCCTGATCCAGGATCTGGGCATTTCCGCGGACAACGCGAAGGACACGCTGAAGGCCGTGGACGACCTGACCTTCCAGCTCAAGGTCGACAAGCCCTACGCCCCCTCCTACGTGATCAACGTGCTGTCGGCCTCGAACTTCGCCATCGTCGACAGCAAGCTGCTCAAGAACCACGAGACCAACAACGACTGGGGCAATGGCTGGCTCAAGACCAACTCGGCCGGCTCCGGTCCCTTCATCCTCAAGAGCTGGAAGCCCGACGAGACGCTCGTGATCGAGGCGAACCCCGATTACTACGGCGGCGCGCCGAAGCTGAAGCGGGTCGTCTGGCGTAACATCGCCGAGGAATCGGCGCAGCGCTTGCTGCTGGAATCGGGCGATGTCGACATCGCCCGCAACCTCTCGGCCGACCAGCTCGACGGGCTGCGCCAGAAGGGCGGCTTCGAGGTGACCTCGACCGCCCAGAGCACCAGCCTCTATATCGGCCTGAACCTGAAGAACAAGTATCTGGCCAATCCCAAGGTACGCGAGGCGATCCGCTATCTGGTCGACTATCAGGGGCTGGAGAAGACGGCGCTGCGCGAGCGCTATGTCACCAACCAGACCTTCCTGCCCAGCAGCTTCCTGGGTTATGTCGACTCCAACCCCTACAAGCTCGACATCGCCAAGGCCAAGTCGCTGCTGGCCGAGGCCGGCTATGCCGACGGCTTCGAGCTGTCGGTCGATCTCGCCTCGACCTTCCAGGAGCGCATGGACATCGCCCAGAGCCTGCAAGGGACGATGGCCCAGGTCGGCATCAAGCTGAAGATCCTCTCGGAGGATGCCAAGACCGCGCTGACCGCCTACCGCGCCCGCAAGCACGACCTCTATCTCGGAACCTGGGGCGTCGACTATTTCGATCCGAACACGAACATGGTGTTCGTGGTCAACACCGACAATTCGGACGAGCCCGCGAGCAAGCCGCTCTCCTGGCGCAACAGCTGGATCGATCCGGACCTGACGGCCAAGGCCCAGGCCCTGCTGATGGAACGCGACGAAGCCAAGCGCAAGGCCGGCTATCAGGACCTGATCAAGGCATGGCAGCCGATCTCGCCCTTCGCCATGCTGTATCAGGAGGTCCAGGTCGCTGCCCTCCTGCCCAAGGTCAAGAACTTCTATCTGGGCCCGTCGGCGGAGACCACGCTCTATGTCGGCGTGAGCAAGGAATGACGGCGGACCGATAAGAGCCGCCGATCGATGTCGAAGCCCTCGGCCGCTTCGGCAACGGAGATCGACAGCGCCCCGCCGGCCGGAAGCGTGGCCACGTCCCAGCAAAGGGCGCGGCACATGCTTCTGGCCGGCTGGGAGACGCTGGTCTCGGTCGCCGCCACCTTCTTCGGCCTGCTCCTCGTCACCTTCGTCATCGGCCGGCTCATGCCGGTCGACCCGCTGCTCGCCATCGTCGGCGAGCGGGCGAGCGAGGACACCTACAACCGCGTCCGCGAGGAGCTGGGGCTCAACCTGCCGATCTGGCGGCAGTTCCTGATCTATGCCTGGAACGTGCTGCGCGGCGATTTCGGCATGTCGGTCCTGACCGCGCGCCCCGTGGCCGAGGATCTCCTGCGCGTCTTCCCGGCCACCGCCGAGCTCTCCATCGTCGGCATCCTGATCGGCATCGTTGCCGGCGTGCCGCTGGGCGTCTGGGCCGCCGTCTACCGCAACAGCCTCATCGACCATGTCATGCGGGTGCTGGGCCTGGTCGGCTATTCCGTGCCGATCTTCTGGCTCGGCATCATGGGGCTGCTGGTCTTCTATCTCGAGCTGCAATGGGTGTCGGGGCCGGGACGCATCGAGGTCTATCTCGACGGCCAGGTGCCGACCGTGACCGGCATGATCCTGATCGATTCCGCGATCGCCGGCGACGGGGAGGTCTTCAGCAACGCGCTCAGCCACATCGTCCTGCCGGCCTCGCTGCTGGGCTACTACTCGCTCGCCTATATCAGCCGCATGACGCGCAGCCTGATGCTGGAACAGCTCGGCCAGGAATATCTCCTGACCGCCCGCATCAAGGGCGTGAGCCGCCGCCGGCTGGTCTGGCGCCATGCCTTCGGCAACATCCTGGTGCCGTTGATCACGGTCATCGCCCTTTCTTTCGCCAGCCTGCTGGAAGGCTCGGTCCTGACCGAGACGGTCTTCGCCTGGCCCGGCATCGGCCGCTACATCACCAACGCGCTCCTGAACGCCGACATGAACGCCGTGCTCGGCGGCACCATCGTGGTCGGCACCGTCTTCGTCGGGGTCAATCTGCTCTCCGACCTGCTTTACAAGATCGTGGACCCGCGCGCGCGATGACCGCCATCACGCCCCCTGGCGCCAATGGCTGGCGCGCCTGGCTGACGACCGATGCGCCGGAATCCGGCCGCCAGGCCTTCTGCGGCCGGCTCTATCGCGGCTGGCTCGTCTTCGCCCGCAACCCGCTGGCGCTGATCGGGCTCGGCATCATCCTGGCGCTCGTCTTCTGCGCCGCTTTCGCGCCCTGGATCGCGACCGCCGATCCCACGCTCCAAGACCTGACGCAACGCCTGCAGCCGGCCAGCGTCGACCATTGGCTCGGCACCGACCGCATGGGCCGCGACACCTACTCCGCCCTCGTCTATGGCGCGCGCGTGACGCTCTATATCGTCTGTCTGGCGCTCGTCATCGCGGCTCCCATCGGACTCCTGGTCGGATCGACCGCCGGCTATATCGGCGGACGCACCGACCGCGTGCTCATGCGCATCACCGACATCTTCTTCTCCTTCCCGCGCCTGGTGCTGGCGCTGGCCTTCGTGGCGGCGCTGGGGCCGGGCCTCGACAACGCCGTCATCGCCATCGCGCTCACCGCCTGGCCGGCCTATGCCCGCGTCGCCCGCGCCGAGACGCTGGCGGTGCGGCGCAGCGATTTCATCGCCGCCGTGAAGGCGCAGGGCGCCGGAAGCTGGCGCATCATCACCCGCCATGTCATGCCGCTGTCGCTGCCCTCGGTCATCGTGCGCGCGACGCTCGACATGGCGGGAATCATCCTGACCGCCGCCGGACTGGGCTTCCTCGGCCTCGGCGCCCAGCCGCCGACGCCGGAATGGGGTGCCATGATCTCGGTCGGCCGCCAGAACATCCTCGATCAATGGTGGGTCGCGGCCGCACCGGGCCTCGCCATCTTCATCGTCAGCCTCGGCTTCAATCTGCTGGGCGACGGGCTGCGCGACGTGCTCGACCCGAAGACCGATTGAGGCGCCGCCCATGACCGACACCGCTCAACCCCTGCTGCGCGTCGAGGACCTCACCGTCCGCTATGCGACGGCGGTCGGCAGCGTCGAGGCGCTGAAGGGCGTCGGCTTCGAGCTCGGCCGGGAGAAGCTCGGCATCGTCGGCGAATCCGGCTCGGGCAAATCGACGCTCGGCCGCGCCATCCTGAAGCTGATCCCCTCCTCCGCGCGCCTGACCGCGACGCGGCTCGATTTCATGGGGCGCGACCTGCGGAATCTCGGCGAGGCCGAGATGCGCCTCATCCGCGGCAAGCAGATCTCGATGATCCTGCAGGATCCGAAATATTCGCTGAACCCGATCATGCGGGCGGGCGACCAGATCCTCGAGGCGCTCGCGATCCATGGTGAAACGCGTGGCCGTGCCGGCCGTGCGCGGGTGATCGAGATCCTCAAGGCCGTACGCATCCGCGATCCCGAGCGCGTCTACAACGCCTACCCGCACGAGCTTTCGGGCGGCATGGGCCAGCGGGTCATGACCGCGATGATGCTGGTGACCAATCCGTTGCTGCTGATCGCCGACGAGCCGACCTCGGCGCTCGACGTGACGGTGCGCATGCAGGTGCTGGCCATCATCGACGATCTCGTCACACAACGCGGCATGGGGTTGATCTTCATCAGCCACGACCTCAACCTCGTGGGTTCCTTCTGCGACCGCATCCTCATCATGTATGGCGGGCGTATCGTCGAGACCTGCCGGGCGTCGGAGCTGCAGAATTGCCGGCACCCCTATACCCGCGGGCTGCTCCAATCCATGCCCAGCATCGAGCATCCGCGCGACGTGCTGCCGACCTTGAAGCGCGATCCGGCCTGGCTCCGAGGCAACTGATGGCGCCGTTCCTTTCAGTGCGGGATCTGCATGTCGTGTTCGGCCACGGGGCCGGCAAGGTCCATGCGGTGCGCGGCGTTTCCTTCGATGTCGGCAAGGGCGAGTGCTTCGGCATCGTCGGCGAATCCGGCTCGGGCAAGACCACGGTCCTGCGCGCCATCTGTGGCCTCAACGCCGCCTGGGAAGGTGAGGTCAAGGTCGACGGCAAGCCGGTCCCGCGCCCGCCCGACCGCGCGTTCTGCCGCACCGTCCAGATCGTGTTCCAGGACCCTTACGGCTCGCTCCATCCCCGCCAGACGGTGGATCGCTGCCTGCGCGAGCCGCTCGAGATCCACGGTGTCGGCCAGCGCGACCGGCGCATCCTCGACACGCTGCAGGCGGTGGGGCTCGATCGCAGCTTCCGCTACCGCTACCCGCACCAGCTCTCGGGCGGCCAGCGCCAGCGCGTCGGCATCGCCCGCGCCCTCATGCTCGAGCCCGCGCTCCTCTTCCTCGACGAGCCCACCTCGGCGCTCGATGTCTCGGTGCAGGCGGAGATCCTGAACCTGCTGATGCGGCTGCGCCACGAGCGCGGGCTCACCTATGTGCTGGTGACCCACGATCTCGCGATCATCTCGCATATGTGCAGCCGCCTCATCGTCATGAATGTCGGCCGCATCGTGGAATCCCTGCCGGTCGAGGCCCTGCGCACCCGGACGCCCGAGCAGGCCTATACGCAGCAGCTCCTGCAGGCGAGCCTCGGCTACGACCG
>DASZSH010000164.1:0-8974 GCA_035548755.1 Devosia sp. | reverse complement strand
GCGCCGAGCCCGATGAAGCTCAGGGCCGCGGCGGTCAGGATGGCGCCGCCGATATCGAGCGTGCTCTGGACGATGATGGGCGCCATGGCGTTGGGGATGATGTGGCGCAGCACGATCTGGCGCCTGGAGGCGCCGAAGGTGACCGCCGCCTTCACATAGGCGCGCTCGCGCAAGGAGAGCGCCTGGCCGCGCGCGAGGCGGACATAGAACGGGATGCGCACCACGGCGATCGCCAGCATGGCGTTGATCAGATCGGGTCCCAGCGCCGCCGCCAGCGCCATCGCCATCACGAAGGAGGGGAAGGAGAGCAGCACGTCCATGAACCGCATGATGACGGTGTCGGTCTTGCCGCCCACGAGACCCGAGAAGGCGCCCAGCACCGTGCCGATGCTCATCGAGAAGAAGACGATGGCGATACCGACCGTGACCGAGACGCGCGAACCCCAGATGATGCGCGAGAGCAGGTCGCGGCCGACCTGGTCGGTGCCGAGCCAGTGCATCGCGCCCGGTGCCGCGAGCCGCGCGCGCAAGTCGAGCGCGTTGGGATCGTAGGGCGAGATCCAGGGGGCGAGCAGCATCACCAGCAGCACGAAGAGGATGATGCCGAGCCCGATCAGGGTCAGCGGGCTGCCGCGGAGCTGATACCAGATATAGGCGAAATCGATCCGGCCCGCGGGCGCGGCGACAGCTGGCGTGGGTCCCGGCGTGAGGGGCGCGGTGCTGTCGCTGGCCATGGTCAGCCCACGCCCCGGATTTGCGGGTCGAGGAACATGTAGGTGAGATCGACCACGAGATTGAGCAGCACATAGGCGGTCGAGGCGACCACGGTGAAGCCCATGATCGCCGGGAAATCCAGCGCGTTGATCGACTGCACGACATAGTTGCCCATGCCGGGCCAGGCATAGACCGTCTCGGTCAGGACCGCGCCATAGAGCAGGTCGCCGAAGGCGAGCCCGATCATGGTGACCGAGGGGATGAGGGCGTTGCGCAGCGCATGATCGAACAGGATGCGCCGGCGCGACAGGCCGCTGGCCTTGGCGGTGCGGATATAGTCCTCGGTCAGCACCTCCAGCATGGAGGAACGGATCTGACGGGTGACGATGCCCAGATGGAGGAAGCCCAGCGTGATGCCCGGCAGCAGCAGATGCTTGACCGCGCTGACAAAGGCGGCGCCGTTGCCGGCCAGAGCGGCATCCAGCGTATAGAAGCCCGTGACGAAGGGAGGCGGGGTGAGGGCGCTGTCGATGCGCCCCGAGCCCGGCAGCCATTCGAGCCGTCCGTAGAAGAGGTAGATCAGCAGGAGGCCCAGCCAGAAGGCGGGGGTGGAGATGCCGGTGACGGAAAGGGTGCGGGTGACCTGGTCGATGGCGCGGTCCTTGGCCACGGCGGAGATGACGCCAAGGGGAATCCCGAGCGCGATGGCGAAGACCATGGCGGCCAGCGCCAGCTCGATGGTGGCGGGGAAGAAACGGACGATGTCGTCGGCGACCGGACGCTGGGTGCGGATCGAGATGCCGAGATCGCCCGACAGCAGGTCGCGCGCGTAGCTGAGATATTGCACATAGAGCGGCCGGTCGAGGCCGAGCTTGGCGCGCATCGCCGCCACCAGCTCGTTGGAGGCGCGATCGCCCGCCATCATCCGCGCGGGATCGCCCGGGATCATGTGCGAGATCACGAAGGTGACGATCGAGACGCCGACGACGACCAGGACCAGCAGCAGCAGCCGGCGGCGGACGATGTTCAGGAAGGACATGGCGGTGGTGTTTTCTTTGCTCCCGAACCGGCCATCAAGGTTGTGCTTCTCACGTCATCCCCGCGAAAGCGGGGATCCAACGCTCAACTTGTGCCGCTGGATCAAGATGGATCCCCGCTTTCGCGGGGATGACGATAAGAGCAGCGGTTGGCAATAGGGCAAGACCACAAGGGTCGGAAAACATTCGGGGGCGGGCACGGCCTCGGCCGCACCCGCCCCCAGGGCTTCCTCAGGCGCTCATTGCGCCCGCGACATGGTCTCGAAGTTGAACATCTGGAGCGTCATCGGGTTATAGATGAAGCCCTTGACGTCCGAACGGATGGCGACCTGGTAGTTCGCCTGGAACAGGAGGACATAGGGCGCCTCCTCGATCACGATCTTCTGCGCCTCGGCATAGATCTTCTTCCGCTCCTCGACATTCGCGGCGGTCGCGGCCTTGCGGATCAGATCGTCGACCTTCGCGTTGGTGTAGAAGGCGCGGTTGCCGGGCAGGCCGTGCAGGCTGGAATCGTACCAGTAGTTCATGAACATGTAGGGGTCGCCATAGTCCGGCGTCCAGTTGCCGGCCGCGATGTCGAAATCGCTGCTGTTCAGCTTCTCGCGCATCGTGGGATAGGCGAACTCCTGCATCTCGACCGTGATGCCGAGCGGGGCCAGGTTCTGCTGCAGGATGAGGCCGATGGATTCCCAGTTCGGGTCCTTCTTCGAATAGAGATAGCCGAGCTTCAGGTCCTTCACGCCGGCATCGGCCAGAAGCTGCTTGGCCTTGGCCGCATCGGTGGTGAACTGGAAGCTCGCATCGTCATGGCCCCAGAGGCCTTCGGGCACGGGCCCGCGCATCTGGACGCCGTTGCCGAGCAGGATGCCGTCGATGATGCCCTTATAGTCCACGGCGTAGGAGATCGCCTGGCGCACGCGGACATCGTCGAGCGGCTTACGGGTGTTGTTGAGATAGAGATAGGTCACCTGGAAGCTCGGCTCGTCGACGACCGTGACGCCTTCGGCCTTCTTCAGCGCGTCGAACTGGTCGACCGGCAGGTCCTCGGCGATGTCGATATCGCCCTTCTCGAGCTGCAGGCGCCGCGCGGAGGCTTCCTTGATGATCTTGACCACGACCTTCTTGAAGGAGGGCGCGGGACCCGCATAGTGCGGATTGACCTCCATCACCACCTGCTGGTCCTTCTCCCAGCTCGTCACCTGGTAGGGACCGGAGCCCAGCGTGTGCTCGGCGAGATAGGCTTGGCCGAGATCGCCGTCCTTCTCATGCTGCTGGGCGGCGGGGCTCACGATGCAGGCGCCGTTGGTGGCGAGGCCGGCGAGGAAGGGACCGAACGGCTCCTTCAGGATGAACTTGACGGTGTGGGGATCCACCACCTGGACCTCGGTCACGGGGCCGACCGTCTCGGACGGGCCCTTGGCGACCTTGAACAGGCGGTCGAAGCTGTATTTGACGGCGGCGGCATCGACCGGCGTGCCGTCGGCGAACTTGTGGCCGTCATTGAGCGTGAAGGTCCATTGCAGCCCGTCGTCCGAGACGGTCCAGGACTTCGCGACGTCGCCCTCGACCTCGGTGCTGCCCTTGCCGTTCTCGACCTTGAACTTCACCAGCCGCTCATAGGCCGGATAGGTCACGGTCCAGCTGTTGTTGGTCACGGTCACGGCCGGATCCATGGTGTCCACGTCGCCGGCCTTGCCGACGACGAGCGTCGTCGGGTCGCCGGCAGCGGCGGCCGGCAGGCTGCCGGCCGTGGCGATGGCCAGCAGCGCGGCGGCCCCAAGCAGCATGGCTTTTCCAAGCAGCATGCCCTTCACGTCAAATTTCATGGGTTTCTCCCTGTGTGCTCAATGAGGCGACGCCGTTCTTTTTCCGCGCTGTCGGGATCGAGCGCTGATCAAGACGCGGCGGAACGGTCCCCGATCGCCTGCGGATGATCTTTGTCGGTTGAATTGCAAAATCGTGGCAGGCGCGGTCGGCAGTATCCGGCGGGGTGCCGGGAGCGTCAAGGCGCGACGCCGGTTGGCGGCACGCGCCTCCTCCTATCGGCGGAGGCGAGCGGGCGAGAGCGCCGCTTCGGTCACGCCGAGATCGGCCAGCTCCTGCGGCACCGGTTTACGCTGTGCCAGCGCCGCGACCAGCTTGGCGATGCCGGGCGCGGTCTGGATTCCATAGCCGCCCTGGCCCGCCAGCCAGAAGAAATCGGCGACCCGTTCGTCATAGCCGACCACCGGCGTCTTGTCGGCGACGAAGGAGCGCAAGCCCGCCCAGCGATGCTCGATCCGCGGGATCGGCATCGTGACGGCCTGCTCCAGACGATCGACCAGGATCGCGATGTCGAGATCCTCGGGCTGCACGTCGCAGGGCGGCATCGGCGTCTCGTCGGCGGGCGAGGCCATGAGCTTCCCGGCATCCGGGCGGAAATAAAACTGCTCGTCCGCATCGATGATGGTGGGCCAGCGCATGACGTCCATGCCGGCGGGCGGCCGGAACTGGATGGCGGTGCGCCGCTTGGGCACCAGCCCGATGGGCGCCGCCCCGGCGAGGCTGCCGATTTCGTCGGCCCAGGCGCCGGCGGCGTTGACGATCACGCGGCCCGAGAACGAGCCGGCCTTGCTCTCGACCCGCCAGCGCCCATCCTGCCGCGCCAGTCCCGTCACGCGCGCGTCCGTCAGGAGCTGGCCGCCGCGCGCCCTCATGCCCTTGAGATAGCCCTGATGCAGCCCATGGACGTCGATATCCATCGCATCGGGATCGAGCACGGCATCGGCGACATAGCCCGGCCGGAACACCGGCACGCGGCCCTCGACCTCGGCCGGGGCGATGCGCCGGATGTTGCTGCGCAGGCCCGAGACCTCGGCGAGGAAGGCGTCGAGCGAGCGGCGCTGGTCGGCGCGGCCGATGAAGACGACGCCGCGGGGCAGGAGCAAGGGATGGGCCGCGAAGCCGGCCGGCGGATCGAGGTAGAACGGCTTGCCGCCGGTGGTAAGGCCCCGCACCGTGGCATTGCCATAGGTCTCGGCATAGAGCGCCGCGGAGCGGCCGGTGGTGTGGTAGCCCGGCTGGTCCTCCTGCTCCAGCATCAGCAGGCGGCCCTGGGCGGCCAGCTCGCAGGACGCGGAAGCGCCCGCCATGCCGGCGCCGATGACGATGAAATCGAAGTCAGCCATGGGAAAGCCACCCCGCTCCGAACGGTTCCTGACGCTGTCAGGGCTCATGGCCTAGCGGTTCCGGCACGGGACCGCAACCGGCGTCGGGCTTGCGAGAATGTCGCAACCCGCGAAAAGCCGTGGCAGACTGGCGGCGGCCCGATCCGGGAAGGGGAATCAGGACCTATGATCGCCAGGACAATCCGGTCTGCGCTCGCGGCGTTTCTGCTGCTGGGTGCCGGCCTCGCCGCGACCTCATCGCTTCAGGCCGCGGACTTCAGGGTGTACAGCCACGACATCAAGGACGGCCAGTTCCAACCGGATCAGGTGCTGAGCGCCGCCTTCGGCCTCGGCTGCCAGGGCGGCAATCTCTCGCCCCACATCAACTGGGAGGGCATGCCGCAGGGGACCCAGAGCTTCGCCCTCACCCTGTTCGACCAGGATGCGAACAACGGCAAAGGCTGGACCCATTGGGTCGTGGTCAACATCCCCTACCGGGTGAACTCGCTGCCGCGCGGCGCCGCGGGCTCGGGTGCGGTTGCGGCCGTGGGCGCGCTCCAGACGCTCAACGATTTCGGGCAGGCGGGCTATGGCGGGCCCTGCCCGCCGCCGGGCCAGACCCATCACTATATCGTCACCCTGACCGCGCTCTCCGTGGCGAAGCTGCCGCTCGACAAGACCGCCACCCCGGCCATGGCGGCGGCCGCGATCGCCGGCAGCAAGATCGCCGCCGTCAGCTTCGCCGCGACCTATGAGCGGTGAGCCCGTTTCGGGCTGAGGGGAAAGGCTCGCGCCGTGCGGTGGTTCGGGAGGCGGTTCGCGATCCTGGTCCTGACGCTGGTCGGCATCGTCGCGCTGCCGCTCATGCCCGCCGCGGCGCAGTCCTTCAGGCTCAACAGCCACGACATCGTCAATGGGCAGATCCAGCCGGCGCAGCTCTCGAGCAAGGCCTATGGCTACGGTTGTGCCGGCGAGAACCGCTCGCCGGAGCTGGTCTGGTCCGGCGCGCCCCCGGGCACGCAGAGCTTCGTGCTCACGATCTTCGATCTGGACGCGCCCAACGGCCTCGGCTGGTTCCATTGGGTCGTCGTCAACATCCCCGCGTCGGTCGAGAGCCTGCCGGCGGGCGCGAGCGGGGCCGGCATCGCCTCGATCGGCGCGATCGAGACCCGCACCGATTTCGGCGTTCCGGGCTATGGCGGCCCTTGCCCGCCCGCGCGCACGGCGCATCGCTACCGCTTCGTCCTCACCGCGCTCAGGACCCCCAAGCTCCCCGTCGACGCGAACGCCACGCCGGCGATGGTCGGGATCTTCGTCGAGGCCAACAAGCTCGACCAGGCGAGCTTCACCGCGATCTATGGACGATGAGGGGGGAGGCGCGTAGCGACAGTCCGGCTCACGTCATCCCCGCGAATGCGGGGATCCGGCTCTAAGCTTGGCGTGTTGGATCCACATGGAGTCCCGCTTTCGCGAGAATGACGAACGGGAAGGGCAGCGGTGGGCGAGGCACCCTTCGCCTACGCGAACTTCTCCGCGAGATCGATCGTGCTCTCCCAGCCGATGCGGTCGATGTTCTCCTCGACCCACTTGTCGGCGGTGTCGTAGCCCAGCTGGTGCAGATGCTCGAGGAAGGCGCGCTCGGTGTTGAGCTTGCTGAGCGCGCCCAGCTTCGCGAGCTCGGCTTCGGCGCCGATCTGGTGGAAGCGCACCGCGGCGTAATGCTCGTTCTGGAGCGAGCCGTTCTCGACCAGCGAGGTGATGGTGGCGACGCCGAACATCTCGCGCACCAGGCTGGCGTTGAAGGTCATCTCGTTGATGCGGTTGAGGATGTCGCGCGCCGTCACCGGCACGTCGGGCCGGTTCATCGGGTTGATCTGCACGATCACCACGTCGCGGCTGGCGCATTCATGGATCAGCGGATAGATCGCGGGATTGCCGAGATAGCCGCCGTCCCAGTAATGCTCGCCCTCGATCTCGACCGCCTTGAACATGAGCGGCAGGCAGGCCGAGGCCATCAGCGTGTCGACGGTGATCTCCGGCGTGCGGAAGACGCGCGACTTGCAGGTGCGCACGTTGGAGGCCGTGACGAAGAGCTTGATCTGCGGATGGGCGCGCAAGCCCTCGAAATCGACCACATCCTCCAGCACCTCGCGCAGCGGGTTGATGTTGAGCGGGTTGAACTGCGTCGGCGCGAAGATGCGGGTGAGGAAATCGACCGCCATGAAGGTCGGGTCGCGATCGACCTGCCAGCCATTGCCGTTGGCGGGACCGCCGAAGGCGCCGAGGCCGAAGGGCAGGCCGAGGCTCGGCATCGCCAGCGCCGCGCTGCGCGGCAGGTGGTAGAGATCGGCGACGCGGTCCCAGAAATGGGCGAGCGCGTTGATGGCGCCCTGGCGGCGGCTCTTGATGAAGCCGTCGGTGAAGACCACGGCGTTCATGGCGCCGGCGCTGGTGCCGCTGATCCCGTCGATATAGAGCCGCGGCTCGCTCATGAGCCGGTGCATCACGCCCCAGGTGAAGGCGCCGTGCGAGCCGCCGCCCTGGAGCGCCAGCGAGATATGCTTCACGCCGGGCCGGCGCGCGGGCTGGAGACGGGGCAGGGGCGCGTTGCTCGGCAGGGCCGGCGACGGGGAGCGTTTGGGCGAGGGCGTGGTGCTGGTCATGGTCGCGGGGTATCGGATCTCGGTCTCGGGGATCGGTGGGGCCTATCGCCAGACTGTCATGATTCGGGTCGCCCGGGCGCCGGCTTCGCGCCTGCGAAGGCTGCCCTTGTCGAGGGGGCGAGGGCCGAACCGGCCGGATTTCCGAGGGGACATGATGCGGGGAAAGAACCGAAGATGAGGTAAATGGCGGGTTGCTGCCGCAGCGCAGCAATTCAGCATAACCCTGTTGCCGGCCGGGTCGCCAGCCTTTCGCGACCCGTATAAGCTCCTGGCCGAATTGCCGATTCTTTGGGCAGCCAGCGTCTCAGGCCTGCCCCTTGCCCTGATCGAAGAACTCTCCCGAAGCCAGGGAGCAGAGCGTAGCGATCACGCCAAACGAGGGGCTTGGGGAAGGAGCGACGGCGCCCGATGACCGGCTCAACCCCACCTGTCCACCGAAGCCTTGGCGAAGGTGGAAGCACTCATGAGGTCCCCATGGCGCTCACATTCTATTACGGCTCCGGCTCCCCCTTTGCCTGGAAGGTCTGGCTCGCCCTCGAGCACAAGGGCATCGCTTACGAGCTCAAGCTCCTCTCCTTCGACAAGGGCGACACCAAGGCGCCCGCCTTCCGCGCCATCAACCCGCGCGGCCTCGTGCCGACCATCGTCGACGACGGCTTCGCGCTCTGGGAGTCGGGCGTGATCCTCGAATATCTCGAGGAGAAATATCCGCAGAAGCCGCTGCTGCCGAAGGAGACCAGGGCGCGCGCGACCGTCCGCCGGCTCGCGACCGAGATCAACGACTATGTGAAGGAGGCGAGCAACGCGCTCGCCGAGCTCGTGCTCTACGGCGACAAGCCCGCCACGAAGGAGGAACTGGCCGACGCGCACCAGAAGATGCTCGACGCCCTGGCGCCCTTCGAGGCTGCCTTCGTCGGCCCCTACCTCGCCGGCGAGCTCTCGATCGCCGACTTCACCATGTTCCCGTTCGTCCGCATGCTGAAGCGCATCGAGGACCGCAAGCCCGGCCAGGGCCTCCCTGACGACCGCCTGCCGCCGAAGCTGCGCGCCTGGAAGGGTGCGATCGAAAAGCTGCCCTACTACGAGAAGACGACCCCGCCGCATTGGAAGGGGTAGAGTCAATCAGGCTTGATAGCTTGAAAGCCGTCTCAGCAATCCACTAAAAATAGGGGAATTTCAGGACCAGCTCGCGTTTCTTATCTGTCTTGATTACCATTTATTGGGGAAATGCCTGCTGGAAAACCCGCCAAGGTTCTTCAGACCAAGCAGGATACTATGCAGGATTTGCTTGCCGAGAAGGTATGGCCAATATGAGCGCAAGCCGATCCTACTATCGCATCATGCTTGGCGCGAAGAGTTCGGCTGCGCAGCAATGTCACGAGGAAAAATGGTTCGGTGGCGGCTGGGGCATTGC
>DASZSH010000163.1:0-31568 GCA_035548755.1 Devosia sp. | reverse complement strand
GCGGCTGACGCGCCCTATACCCTGATCACCGACACGATGCACATTCATCCCACGGTGAGCGAACTGCTGCCGACCCTGTTCGCCAATCTCGAGCCGCTCGACTGATCGGCGGGATCTCGCGGTCAGCCGACGTCCTCGTTGGGGCGCCCCACGCTGCGATAGGTGAAGCCGGCCGCGGCCATCTCCGCCCGGCGATAGACGTTGCGCAGGTCGACGAAGACCGGCGTCCGCATGGCCTGCCGAAGCCGGTTGAGATCGAGAGCGCGGAAAACCGTCCACTCCGTGATGAGGACCAGCGCGTCGGCCCCGCTGGCGATGTCGTAGGGACCGGCCCCGAAGGCGACGCCCGGCAGGAGGGGGCGGGCATTGTCCATACCCTCCGGATCGTAGGCGGCGATCTGAGCCTCCTGATCCATGAGATCGGCGAGGATGGCCAGCGAGGGCGCCTCGCGCATGTCGTCGGTATTGGGCTTGAACGTCAGCCCGAGCACCCCGATGCGTTTGCCCGCCACGCTGCCGCCGCAGGCCTGCACGATCTTGGCCGTCATGGCCCGATGCCGGTCGGCATTGACGCCGGTGGTCGCCTCGATCAGCCGCAGGGGCCGCCCCAGCTCCTGGGCGGTCCGCATGAGGGCCCGCGTATCCTTGGGAAAGCACGAGCCGCCATAGCCGGGGCCGGCGTTGAGGAACTTGCCCCCGATGCGCCGGTCCGCGCCGATCCCGCGCGCCACCTCCTGCACATTGGCGCCCGCCGCCTCGGCAAGATCGGCGATCTCGTTGATGAAGGTGATCTTCATGGCGAGAAAGGCGTTGCCCGCATATTTGATGAGCTCGGCCGACCGGCGCGAGGTGTACATCACCGGCGCCTGGTTGAGGGCCAGCGGACGGTAGATTTCGGCCATGACCGCGCGGGCCCGCTCGTCCTCGACGCCGATGACGATGCGGTCGGGGTGCGTGAAGTCCTCGATCGCGGCGCCTTCGCGCAGGAACTCCGGGTTGGAGACGACCGCGAAGTCGGCGGCCGGGTTGGCCTCGCGGATGATGCGCTCGACCTCGTCGCCCGTGCCGACCGGAACGGTGGACTTGTCGATGACGACGGTGAACCCCGCAAGCAGCGGCGCAAGCTCGCGCGCGGCCGCATGGACGTAGCTCAGGTCGGCGTGGCCGTCGCCATGCCGCGAGGGCGTGCCCACCGCAATGAAGATCGCCGCGGCGCCGGCGATCCCTTCGGCGAGGGAGCCCGTGAAGCGCAGGCGGCCGGCCGCCTCGTTGGCCTTGACGAGGCTGTCGAGCCCGGGCTCGAAGATCGGAATTTCCCCGCGGCCAAGGCTGGCGACGCGCTCCGGATTGTTGTCGATGACGGTCACGTCATGGCCGAAGTCGGCCAGGCACGCGCCGCTGACAAGGCCGACATAGCCGGCGCCGATCATGGCTATTTTCATGACAGAGGACTCGGTTTCACCGGGTTTCGCCGCCGGTGGCAAGCCGCGGCTGGGCGATCCCGAGCGTACTGAGCACGCTGGCGACGATGCCGGCCCGGTCAAGCCCGGCCGCCGCATACATGTCGGCCTGCGAGGCCTGCTCGGTGAAGACGTCGGGAATCATCAGCGGCCGGAACTTGAGCTTTCCATCGAGGAGCCCATTGCGGGCAAGGAAGGTGGCGACATGGCTGCCGAACCCGCCGATGCCCGATTCCTCGAGCGTGATGAGCATGTCGTGGTTCTGCGCCAGACCCGCCACGAGCTCCTCGTCCAGCGGCTTGAGAAAGCGCGCGTCGGCGACGGTGGGGTTGAGCCCGAAAGCCGCAAGCTTCTCGGCCGCCGCCAGCGCCTCGCTCAGCCGCGTGCCGTAGCTGAGGAGCGCGACGCCGGCGCCCTGCCGCACGATGCGGCCCTTGCCGATGGCGAGGACCGAGCCATGCTCGGGCATCTCGACGCCCACGCCCTCGCCGCGCGGATAGCGGAAGGCAATGGGCCCGGCATCGTGGGCGGCGGCGGTGGCCACCATGTGGCGAAGCTCGGCCTCGTCGGCGGCCGCCATCACCACCATGTTCGGAATCGCCCCCAGATAGGCGCTGTCGTAGTTGCCCGCATGCGTGGGGCCGTCGGCGCCGACATAGCCGGCGCGGTCGATGGCGAAGCGGACGGGCAGGTTCTGCACGGCGACATCGTGGATCAACTGGTCGTAGGCGCGCTGCAGGAAGGTGGAATAGATCGCCGCGAACGGCTTCATGCCTTCGGCGGCCAGGCCCGCCGCGAAGGTGACCGCATGCTGCTCGGCGATGCCCACATCGAACATGCGCGAAGGGAAGATTTCGGCGAACCTGTCGAGCCCCGTGCCCGAAGGCATCGCCGCTGTGATGGCGACGATCCGCTCGTCGCGCCGCGCCTCGTCGATGAGGCTCTCGGCGAACACCGAGGTGTATGAAGGGGCGTTTGACGGCGCCTTGGCCTGCGCCCCCGTAATGACGTTGAACTTGCCCACGCCGTGGTATTTGTCGGCGCTGGTTTCCGCCGGCTCGTAACCCTTGCCCTTCTTGGTGACGACGTGCACCAGGATCGGCCCGCTTTCGGCGTCGCGCACGTTCTGCAACACCGGCAGCAGGTGATCGAGATTGTGCCCGTCGATGGGGCCGACGTAATAGAAGCCGAGCTCCTCGAACAGCGTTCCACCCGTCCACCAGCCGCGCGCGAATTCCTCGGTCAGGCGCGCCTTGTCCTTGAGGAAGGGCGGCAGCATGGCCGCGACCTGCTTGCCGACATTGCGCAGGCCCCGATAGGCGGGGCTCGACACGAGCCGGGCCAGATAGGCCGACATGGCGCCCGTCGGGGGGGCGATCGACATGTCGTTGTCGTTGAGGATGACGATGAGGCGCGCATCGTTGGCGCCGGCATTGTTCATCGCTTCGTAGGCCATGCCGGCCGACATGGCCCCGTCGCCGATGACGGCGATGACGTTGCGCGTCTCGCCCTTGATGTCGCGGGCGATCGCCATGCCCAGCCCGGCGGAAATCGAGGTGGAGGAATGGCCCGCTCCGAATGGATCGTAAGGACTTTCGGCGCGGCGGGTGAACCCCGAAAGGCCGCCCTTCTGGCGCAAGGTGCGGATGCGGTCGCGCCGGCCGGTCAGCACCTTGTGGGGATAGGCCTGGTGGCCGACGTCCCAGATCAGCCGGTCCTCGGGCGTGTTGAACACGGCGTGCAGCGCAATGGTCAGTTCGACCACGCCCAGCCCGGCTCCCAGATGGCCGCCTGTGACCGATACGGCATCGATGATTTCGGCGCGCAGCTCGTCGGCGAGCTGCTTGAGCTGTTCGCGACTCAGCGCCTTGAGGTCGGCGGGCGATCCGATGGTGTCGAGCAGCGGTGTGGCCGGCCGTTCGTTGGCGCTCAAGACGAGGTCATCCCTTTGGTTGGCAATGATTTAGAGGGCCAACGGCCCCGGCGCAACCTGAACCGTTATGCGGTAGTGTCACAGTTTGGATGGGCCCCGCTTGACGCTGGCGGCACCGTCGTTCCCGACATGGATCGTATCGTCGGCACGGTCGACGCTGCGGCGCCCGAGTCGAGCCGCCCGGTTAACAGTCGAGCCAGACCGTTCACGCAGCGTGCGGATATCGCCGGCGGGCCGTATCCGTTGATTTTGCGGGAGACAAGCCCTATCTTGGGAGCCGTCAACCAGTGGCAGCGTGCTGTCACTCCAAAGGCCGCAAGGGAGCGATCCTGAGCGGCTTTTGCGTGTCCTGGGGAGGTGGGGACGAGACGAGCTGTTTTTTATATCGATGGCTTTAATTTTTACTACAGACGCACGAAGCACCAGCCTCAGTTCAAATGGCTAAATATGAAGGCACTCGCGGACCAGTTGGTCCCGGCGGGAACGACAGTCACGGCCGTGAAATACTACACGGCACCGGTCTCAGGTAAGATCGATCACGACGCCCCCAGGAGGCAAAATGCCCTGTTCGCGGCGCTGCGAACTGTCCCTGAGATCAGCATCTATTACGGCCGGTTTCTGTATTCCGAGAAGTGGGCCGGGTTGGTTCATCCCCCGCGTGCCAAACCGGAGCCCTATCAATGGGCACAGCCAGCACCAGAGGTCGTGTACGTCAAGAAGACCGAAGAAAAGGGTAGCGACGTCAACCTGGGCGTACACTTGGTTCGCGACGGCTTTCTGAATATCTTTGACGTGGCCTACGTGATCACGAACGATACCGACCTGGTCGAGCCCATCAGGATTGTTGTCCAGGAGATCGCAAAGCCGGTCTGCATTGTTGCACCAGCCCGTGCTCGCAAACCCACGGATAGTCCTATGCCGTCCCCTTCGCTGGCGGCAGTTGCCAGCTTTGTTCACTACATCGATGACGCCGAACTGGCGGCTGCTCAGTTCCCCCCGGTCATCCTCCGCCCTGGCTTGCCTCCCATCCATCGTCCGGAAAGTTGGGCCTAACCCGGCCAGTTCGTGTCTTCGACCTGCAATCGGATCCCTCTTCGAACTGAGACACCAACCATTATGCAGACCCCTTGCAGGAACGCCGCAGGAGGAGCGATCCGCCTGCCGGGCGGGCCGTGCAAGGGCACGGGCTCAGCAACGCGGGCCCGCCTCCGCAGGTCGCGCCGGCGCGGCCGGCGCGGGGGGGACAGTCGGGCAAGATTTCGGAAGAACCGACCGGACGGGCACGCGCCGGTGAGGCGTCCGATCGCCCCGGCTCAGCCGCGCTGGGCGACGAGCATCGGACGGCGGACGATGAAGCGGTCGTAGCGGGGCGGGGCCGCGAAATCGGACTCGAGCGTGATGCGGTTGGCGAGCGGCCCCAGTTCGGCGGCATTGTCGAGGTAGCCCTCGGGCTCGGTCATGTCGGCATAGTGCAGGTCGGTCATCGGCACCGGAGTTGCGAGCGTCTCGTTGACGTGATCGATCTCGGGCGCCACCAGATCGACGTCGCGCTGCCTCAGGCCGACCACCGGGTCGGGATCGATGGTGGCGTTGGTGAGCGTGCTGGCGATCGCCGAGCGCCCGCCATTGGCCTGGCTCACCGCGCTCCAGGTCATGTCGAAGATGTTCTTCATGACGGTGAGGCCGTTGGTGCCGCCCAGCGAGGCGGTGCGCAGCTCCGGAACCGGCACGGGGGCCGTCCGCGCCGGGGCCGGCGCGCTGGCCGTCGTCTCGCGCTCGATCAGCATCCTGAGCGCGAGCTCGGCCCCGGGATCCGGCGTGATCTCGGGAGCATAGGCGGTCAGCACCTGGTCCTTGGGCGTCATCAGCACGCGCGAGGCGGGAGCGGGGGCCCCGCCATCCGGCGCAAGGGTGCTGGCGATCGCGCCAAGCGCGGTCTGCCCGTCGATGGGCAGGGTGCCGCGCGTCGCCATCAGCAGGGTCGGCGATTTGCTGAACGGAACCACCGCGTCGGGCGCGGCGGCCGTCACGGGGAACGACACCGGCGTCGGCGCGGTGATGTTGATGGTCTGCACGGTCCGCTGCGCCGGATCGAGCGAGGCGACGCGCACCGCGCCCTCCTCCTCGACCGTCGGCTCGGAGATCGGCCCGCTGCAGGGCACCATATGGCACTGGTTCCACTGGGCCATCGCATATTGCCGGCCGGCCTCCGACAGGGGCTTGCCGTCGACCGGCAGATGCAGCGTCCGCCCGTCGGGGAAGACTTTTTCGAGCTGCGCCCGGGTCATGCGCGGCCAGGCGCGCACATTGCCGGTATCCATATGGACGAACGGACTGCCCGAGGTCGGGTAATAGCCGACCCCGCCCACCTGGTGGCGCATGGCCGCGGCGCGCAGCGTCGCCAGCGGCACGCCCGGAATGTAGACGTCCATCGCCTTGCCCAGCATGTGCTGGGAGTTCTCGGCCACGCCGGATTTGGCCGAGCGCGCGCGCAGCATCGCGTTGGTCGCCGGCTCCCGGTAGGAGGACACGATGTAGTAGGGCTGGTCGGCCCCGACATCCTGATAGACTTCCCACAGCAGGTCGAACAGGTGGGGGTCCATGCGGGTGGGCCGATGGGTGCGCCAGTCGGCCAGGAACAGGTTCATCTGGTCGAGCACCTTCTGGTCGTACTGGCCGTTGTGCTTGAACGTGAACTTGGCCGTCTCGTGCGTATGGGTGTGGTAGAGCCACAGGGTCCGGTCCTCGCCCCCGGCGGCGGCCGGGGCGGCCGCGTGCGAGGCGAGAAATAGCGCGGCAACGCCGGTCACCGCGGCGCGCAGGCTCCACTTGACCCAGCTTTGTCCGGCTTTCCCCAACTTCCCCGCACGACCCATTGCGCCTGCGCCGGCGGCCAGCCTAGCGCCCGGACCTGCAAGAGTCCGTTAACGCTAACCGTCCTCGGACGCCCGCGAGCCCCGCGGCCGATCCGTCCAGCACGATCCCGCTTTTAGGCAAAAAACACGGCCGAACCAAGGCTTAGCTCTTAAACCTGGGTAAACGCGGAGGAAAACCGGGGGATGGTGGCCGCGGGGCATCGCCCCCGGGGGCCGGCGGGCTCAGGCGTCCGCGTCGGAACCCGCGTTGAGCAGCTCGATCAGCTTCTTGTTGTGGCCGTAGACGTCGCCATAGCTGCGGATCGTGCCGTCATCGTCCACGCGCAGCGTGAAATACATCAGATGCACCGGGATATGGTGCTTGAGCACCACCCACTTCTCGCTGTTGCCCACCATGTCCTCGAGCTTGGCCTCGGTGATGTCCGGGTTGGTCTCGAGCAGGGCGCCGGCGAAATCCATCGGATTCTGCACCCGGATGCAGCCATGCGAATAGGCGCGGTAGGCCCGGGCGAACAGCGATTTGCTGGGCGTGTCGTGCAGATACACATCGTGCTCGTTGGGGAACAGGAACTTGATCTGCCCCAGGGCATTCAGCCCGCCCGGCCGCTGCCTTATGTGGAAGTTGTTGATGTTGGTGCTCGACCAGTCCACCGCCGAGGCGTCGATCACCTTGCTGCCCGACAGCATCTCCATGTTCTGGCTCTGCAGGTAATACGGGTCGGCCATCAGGTGCGGCTTGATCTCATTGACCGCAATCGAGGGCGGCACGTTCCAGTACGGGTTGACGACGATATCCTCGATCTCGTCGGAGAACACCGGCGTCTGGTTGGTCGGCCGGCCCACAACCACGCGCGTGCTATGCACCGGCACCCCGTCTTTCATGATCCACACGGTGAACTGCGGGATGTTCACTTCGACGTGGAACGCGCCGAAATCGTTGGGCTCCCAGCGCCAGCGCTCCATATTGGCGATGATATCGTCCTTGCTGACCTGGCCGGCGCCGTTGAGCGCCGCCACGGTCGCCGGGCCCAGCACGCCGTCGGCGTTGAGCCCCAGACCGGCCTGGAAGGCCTTCACGGCCTCAAGCAGCGGCTTGTCGTAGGTGGTGTCGACCGTCGCGTCGGTGGCCCCTTCGGGAATCTCGGGGGCCGGCACGGCGAGCCGCTCGCGCAGCGTGGGCACGCGCTCGTCCTTCATGCCGAGCTTGAGCGTCGGCCCATCGGGAATGGTGATGGTTTCGGTCTGCACCGCATCCTTGTCGTAGAACTTGGCCAGCGCCGCCTTGAGGAGCTGGAACTCCTTATGCGGCGGGTCGAGGTCGGCGAGCACCTTGGCGGGATCCTCGGAGCTGGCGAGCCTGGTCAGCACCTCGGCGGCGTCGAGGCGCTTGGGGGCGATGGTGAGCAGCGGATTGACGTCGGTGGGGTTGATGCGCCCGCCATAGGCATCCTGCGCGTAGCGCATCGCGGCATTGGAGAAGGCGGTTTCGAGATCGGCGAGCTTCTGCGGGTCGCTGCCGGCGGCGGCCGGATCGAGCTCGGGCGTGAGGTAGTCGGACGGCCTCAGGCCCTCGAGCTCGGCATTCTTGAACACCTCGATGATCTTGGCCGCGTTCGGCGAGAAGCTGGTTGTTCCGTCGGCATTGGGCGACAGCCACAGCGGCTCGAAGCCGCGCGCTCCATAGAAGAAATAGAGCTTCTGGGCCTGGGCGTAGGCGCGCGTGTCGGGCTTGGCCGAATAGTAGGCCTTCTGCAGCGCCGCCTTGATGATGCGCGCCAGATCGGACCGGGGCGGCGCGATCACCACGAGCGCGGCCTTCTCGACCACCGCCGGCGCCTCGGACGCGCCTTGCGCCAGCGCGGGGAACGCGGCCCCGCTGAGGGTCACGCCAGCCAGAACAATCGCCATCAGCGCACGCACGGCCGTCTCCGTCATCTGCACGGGGCCCGTGAGCTGCGGCGGGGAAGGGCGCAGCCTCCTTCGGGATGTTCCGTGCTTAAGCTACAAACATTAACGCGGGCAATTCCTCACCTTTTTGTGACGCCCCGATGTGGCCTTTGCGCAACGGAAACAACGGCGTTGCCGGTGTCTCGGCCAGCTTCAGGCCGCATCGCTGACGTCGGCGTCGAGACCGTAATCCCTAAGCTTCCGATAGAGCGTGGACCGCCCGATTCCGAGCGCCCGCGCCACCTTCGACATGCGCCCCCCGTAGCGCTTGAGGGCGAACTCGATGAGCTCGCGCTCGAGCAGTTCGAGCGGACGGATGTCGCCATCGGAATCGAGAAAGCGGTCTGCGACAGCCTCCCGCGCCTGCACATCGCGGGCTGGTCTAGCCGTGTCGATGTGAACGGGCGCTGAAGGCACGGGCAGGGCGGCGGTCAGGCGCAGCGATTCCTCGCGGCCCCGAAGGTGGGCGACGATCTGCGGGAAGTCGGCGACATCGAGCCGTCCGCCGTCGGACAGCACCATCGCGCGGTAGAGCACGTTTTCGAGCTGCCGGATGTTTTCGGGCCAGTCATAGGCTCTGAGCAGCTCGAGCGCGGCCTCCGACAGGCCCGTAATGCGCTTTCCCGCTTCCGCCGCGAACAAGGCGATGAAGCGATCCGCCAGCAGGTCGATGTCCTCGGGGCGGTCGCGCAGCGGCGGCAGGTAGAGCGGAAAGACGTTGAGACGGTAGAAGAGGTCCTCGCGGAACTGCCCGCTCTGGGCGAGCCCCAGCAGGCGCCGGCTGGTGGCGGTGATCACCCGGACGTTGACCCGCTGCGCGCGCCCGGCGCCGACCGGCTCGATCTGCCCCTCCTGCAGCACGCGCAGCAGCTTGGCCTGAATGTCCGGCGCCAGTTCGCCGATCTCTTCCAGAAAGAGCGTGCCGCCGTGGGCCTCGACGAACTTGCCGTCATGATCGGCGGCCGCCCCTGCGAGGGCTCCCTTGCTGTGGCCGAAGAGGGTGGACTCGACCAGCCCCGCGGGTATCCGCGCGCAGTTGACGGTGACGAACGGCCGGCTGGCGCGCTCGCTCATACCGTGCATGACGCGCGCCACAAGCTCCTTGCCTGTTCCCGTCTCGCCCTCGATCAGCACCGGTATGGGCGAGCGGGCGGCCTTCTGGACCAGCGCCAGGACCCGATGCATAGCGGGCGAGCGGGTCACCAGGTCCGCGAGCGTCAACGTTCCCGCCCGGCGGGCCCGCTCGCTGCGCACGATGGTCTCGAGCTCGCCCAGTTTCATGACGTTGCGCAGCGACACGATCAGCCGCTCGGGCGCGACCGGCTTCACGAAGAAATCGACAGCGCCGTTGCGCATGGCCGACACCACCGCCTCGAGCGAGGAGTGGCCGGTCTGGATGATGACCGGCACGGCGATGGCCTCGCGCCGCATGGCATCCATGACCGCCATACCGTCGCGATCGGGCATCACCAGGTCGAGGATCAGGGCGCTGAAACCGGGGTCCGAGCGCAGCAGCCGCAGCGCCTCCTCGCCGCTCGGAGCGGTGACCGCAGAGTATCCGGCCCGCCGGGCCACCTCCGCCGTAAGACGCAACTGGACAGGGTCGTCGTCGGCAATAAGGACGCGCGGCATGGCTCTCCCGGACATGTTCGGAGCGCGACCCGCCTTCCCTGGAGCGAATCGTGCTGTGGCATTTCGGGACAGGATCGGAACCCGAAGTTAAGGGGCGCTTAAGGGTCCGCCACAGCGCCCCTGGGCGGGCAACCGCCCTCCGGGCGATCGTTTCGACACGGCGCCTTGCGGCTTGAGCGTCAAATCGCGGCTGGATATGGTCCCGCGCCTTCCCCAACCCCGCTGGCCCCCATGACCGATCCTGTCCACGCATCCGCCGCTCCCGCCCAGAAAGGGCACAACGAACTCGGCGCCTTGCCGCATTGGGACCTGTCCGATCTCTACCCCGCTCCGGACTCGCCCGAGCTCAAGCGCGACCTCGACTGGGCGAAGTCGGAGGCCAAGGCATTCGAGGCCGACTACAAGGGCAAGCTCGATGACCTCGCGCGGTCGGGACGCCTTTACGAGGCGGTCGACCGGGCCGAGAAACTCGGCGACGTGACCGGCCGGCTCTCGGCCTTCGCCTATCTGCGATACGCTCTGGATACGCAGGACCCGGCGCGCACGAAGTTTCTGGGCGACATCAACCAGGCCCTGACGGACCTGTCGACGGGCCTGCTGTTCTGGGAACTGGAGCTCAACCGCATCGACGATGGTGTTCTCGAGGCGGCCATGGCGGGCGACGAGCGGCTTGCCCGCTACCGCCACTGGTTCGCCGAGCTCAGGAAGGCCAAGCCTTACCAGCTCGACGAGAAGATCGAGGAGCTGTTCTTCGAGAAAGCGGTGACGGGCGCGCAGGCCTGGAACAGGCTGTTCGACGAGACGATGGCCGCGCTCAAGTTCGAGGTCGACGGCGAAGAATTGCCCATCGAGGGCACGCTGCACCTGCTCTCCGACCGCGACGAGAAGAAGCGCGAGGCCGCCTTTCACGCCCTGAGCGCCACGCTCGAGAGCAACAAGCGGCTCTTCACGCACATCACCAACGTCCTCGCCAAGGACAAGGAAATCTCCGACCGCTGGCGCGGCTACAAGGACATCGCCGACAGCCGGCACCTTGCGAACTCGGTCGAGCGCGAGGTGGTGGACGCGCTGGAGCAGGCGGTGCGCGCCGCCTATCCGCGGCTTTCGCACCGCTATTACAAGATGAAGGCCAAGTGGTTCGGCAAAGCCCAGCTCAATGCCTGGGACCGCAATGCGCCGCTGCCCACCAGCGACGACCGCACCTTCGACTGGGATACGGCCAAAGCCACGGTTCTCGAAGCCTATGGCCGGTTCTCGCCCCAGCTTCGGGAGCTGGCCGAACCGTTTTTCACCGGCGGCTGGATTGACGGGCCGGTGCGGCCCGGCAAGGCGATGGGGGCGTTCGCGCACCCCACCGTGCCCTCGGCGCACCCCTACCTGATGCTCAACTATCTTGGCAAAGCCCGCGATGTGACGACGCTGGCCCACGAGCTGGGGCACGGCGTGCACCAGGTGCTGGCCGCGCCGCAGGGCTCGATCCTCAGCAACACGCCCCTGACGCTGGCCGAAACGGCCTCGGTCTTCGGCGAGATGCTGACCTTCCGCTCGATGCTCGACAAGACCACCGACCGCAAGCACCGCTTCGCCATGCTGAGCGCCAAGGTGGAGGACATGCTCAACACCGTGGTGCGGCAGATCGCGTTCTATACGTTCGAACGGCGTGTCCACACCGCGCGCAGGGATGGCGAGCTGACCACCGACCAGCTCAACGAAATCTGGCTCGACGTTTCCGATGAATCGCTCGGCCCGGGCATAAAGCTCAACGAGGGATATGGCATCTTCTGGTCCTACATCCCCCATTTCATCCATTCGCCGTTCTACGTTTACGCCTATGCCTTCGGCGATTGTCTTGTGAACTCGCTTTACGCCCAGTATGAGAAGGCGAGCGAGGGATTTGCCGAGCGCTATTTCGATCTGCTGCGGGCAGGGGGCTCCAGGCACCATTCGGAGCTGCTCAGGCCCTTCGGGCTCGACGCCCGCGACCCCGGATTCTGGGCGCTGGGCCTGTCCATGATCGAAAGGCTGATCGACGAGCTGGCGGCGGCCGATCCCGATGGCAACTGAGGACGCAAGATGAGAGACGAAACCCGCATCGACGAGCAGGAGATGGAAGAGCGCCACGAGGCGATGGATTATGCCCAGCACGAAAAGACATGGGGCATCGTCACCAATCTCGTGAAGTGGGCGATCATCCAGCTGGCCTTCCTGGTGGTTGGGCTGTTCTGCATCATCCAGGCCGGGGCGCCCGTCGCCGGCGTCATCCTGATCCTGATCGGACTTGCCTCGCCGGGCATCTGGATGCTGTTCGCCCCGCGACGCGTTGCGGGCTGACGCTCGCCGCGATGCAAAAAGCAAGGGCGCCCGAAGGCGCCCTTTCCGTTCGACGAACGCCGACGTCAGAAGTGGAAGTTGAGGCCTGCGCGGACGGAAGCAACGTTGAGCGCAATCTTCGGAATGATGCCGCCCGTATTGTAGGACTGAACCCCGAAGATTTGGTCGCGGAACTCGACATCGGCGATGAGATTGTCGGTGACCTGCATCATCATGCCGGCACCGATGCTGAACCCAGTGTGGGTGGCGCTCGCCGACGTGCCCGTTCCTGAAGACGTTCGGGTTGCCTGGGCAGCCGCGATGCCGCCTGCAACGTAAGGGAGGAATTGGCCCGCGTCGTATCCCAGGCGACCTTCCAAGGTCGCGAGCCAGTTGACCGTGTACGTCAACGTGCCTGGCGCACCGCCCGTTGCGAGCGTGCCTGTTATGTTTGCCCAGTCGCCATCCAGTTGCACGCCCCCGACGAACTTATCGTTGAGGTGGAACAGGCCCCCCACCTGGCCGCCAGCGATCGGCCCGTTGATCGAAATATCGTAGCCGTTGGGAAAGCCGGGCGGGGGACTCGCCGGCTGGTGGTCCGCAAGTCCAAACCCGAATCCGAGATGTCCTCCGATGTAGAAGCCGTCCCAACTGCTGGCCGGCGTCGGAGTCGTCATCACAGGCGGCTCGACGATGAGGTCGGCCGCATAAGTCACGCTGGCCGCGCCAGCCAGTAAAAGTGACAGTAACGTTGTCTTGATTAGTGTCCGCATCTCGCCCTCCAAGACAGTCTGCGAGCTAGAGGGACTCCAAAATCTTTGGGAAGCAAATTAAATCGAGATGACTCGACCGCAAGAACTCTCGTTCCCGCCATTTGCACCCGCATTGTTGCACGAATGCATCGAGGCCGGCCGGACCGGCCGCCTCGGGCGCCGGGCCCGCTGAACGGGGCCTGCGCGGGGCGCTGAAAAACGCCACCGCAAGCGTTGCGCAGCCGGGCATTTTATGAGAGGCAGACCGCGCATTTCAGCGCCGGATCGGGTGGCGGGAGACCTCTTCATGAAAATCGCGATCGTCCGCGAGCGGGCCGACGGGGAGACCCGCGTGGCGGCCACGCCGGAGACTGTGCAAAAGCTCATTGGCCTCGGCAACACGGTGTCGATCGAGGCAGGGGCCGGGGCCGCCGCGCGCTTCCCCGATGCCGACTTCCAGAAGGCGGGCGCCAATATTGCCGCGACGGCCGCCGAAGCCATGAACGGCGCCGAAATCGTGCTCACCGTGCGCCGCCCGGCCGCCGACATCCTCAAGGGCATCGCCAAGGGCGCGCTGGTGATCGGCGCCATGGACCCCTATGGCAACGAGAGGGAGATCGAGGCCCTGGGCAAGACGGGGGCGACGGTGGTCGCCATGGAGTTCATGCCGCGCATTACCCGCGCCCAGGTGATGGATATCCTCTCGAGCCAGGCGAACCTTGCCGGCTACCAGGCGGTGCTCGATGCAGCGGTGGCCTTCGATCGCGCCATGCCCATGATGATGACCGCGGCGGGCACCGTGCGGCCCGCCAAGGTGTTCGTCATGGGGGCGGGTGTCGCCGGCCTGCAGGCGATCGCCACGGCCCGCCGCCTCGGCGCGGTGGTGAGCGCAACCGATGTGCGCGCCGCCGCCGGCGAGCAGGTGGAGTCGCTGGGCGCCAAGTTCATCATGACCGACGCGCTCAAGGACGCCTCGGGCTCCGGCGGCTATGCGCGCGAACTCACCAAGGAGGAGCAGGCCGCCCAGGCCGAACTCGTCGCCGGCCATATCTCCAAGCAGGACATCGTCATCACCACCGCGCTGATCCCCGGCCGGCCGGCCCCCAGGCTAGTCACGGCCGCGATGGTCGAGAGCATGGCGCCCGGCTCGGTCATCGTCGATCTCGCCGCCGAGCGCGGCGGCAATGTCGAGCTCACCCGGCCGGGCGAGGTGGTGACCACGCCGAACGGCGTCACCATCATCGGCTACAGGAACGTTCCGGCGCGCCTTGCGACCTCGGCGAGCCAGCTCTTCGCCCGCAACCTCGTCGCCTTCCTTGAAACGATGTTCGACAAGAAGACCAAGGCGTTCGCCGTCAACTGGGACGACGAACTGGTCAAGGCGACCGTGCTCACCCGCGACGGCGTCATCGTCCACCCCAACATCAAGCTGCCGGCCTGAGGAGCAGGACCATGATCGATCCCTTCATCTTCCAGCTCTCGATCTTCGTGCTCGCGATCTTCGTGGGCTATTTCGTGATCTGGAGCGTGACGCCGGCGCTGCATACGCCGCTCATGAGCGTCACCAACGCCATCTCCTCGGTGATCGTGGTGGGCGCGCTGCTCGCCGTGGGCACGCACCTGGCCGCCGACGCCAACATCGCCAGCAAGATCTTCGGCTTCTTCGCCCTGATCCTGGCGAGCGTGAACATCTTCGGTGGCTTTCTCGTCACCCAGCGCATGCTCTCGATGTACAAGAAGAAGGGCTGACGGATGATCAACGCTAACCTTGCCGCCATACTCTATCTCATCGCCGGCGTCCTCTTCATCCTCGCCCTGCGCGGGCTCTCGAGCCCCGCCTCCTCGCGCCGCGGCAACCTGCTGGGCATGGTGGGCATGGGGATCGCCATCCTCACCACGCTGCTTGTCACCGGACCGTCGGACTGGCTGAGCTGGGTGCTGATCGTCGCCGGCATCGCCATCGGCGGGGCCATCGGCGCGTTCCTTGCGCGCAACGTGAAGATGACGCAGATGCCCGAGCTGGTCGCCGGCTTCCACTCGCTGGTGGGCCTTGCCGCCGTCTGCGTCGCGGCGGCCGCGCTCTATGCGCCGCAGGCCTTCGGCATCCTCGAGGGCGACCGTATCCGCGCCGAGAGCCTCGTCGAAATGAGCCTGGGCGTCGCCATCGGCGCCTTCACCTTCACCGGCTCGATCATCGCCTTCGCCAAGCTCTCGGGCCGCATGGGCGGCAAGCCCATCCTGCTGCCCAGCCGGCATATCCTGCACAGCGTCCTCGGCCTGGTGCTGGTGGCCCTGATCGTGGTGTTCTTCCTGTCGTCCAATCCGCTCTGGTTCTGGCTCATCACGATTGTCGCCCTGGCGCTGGGCGTGCTGATGATCATCCCCATCGGGGGCGCCGACATGCCGGTGGTCGTCTCGATGCTCAACTCCTATTCGGGCTGGGCTGCGGCGGGCATCGGCTTCACGCTGGGCAACACCGCGCTGATCATTACGGGCGCCCTGGTGGGCTCCTCGGGCGCGATCCTCAGCTACATCATGTGCAGGGCGATGAACCGCAGCTTCATCTCGGTGATCCTGGGCGGCTTCGGCGCCGACGAGGGCGCGGCGGCCGGCGGCGCGGAGGAGACGCGGCCGGTCAAGCAGGGGGCCGCCGACGACGCGGCCTATCTCATGAAGAACGCCAGCAAGGTCATCATCGTGCCCGGCTACGGCATGGCGGTGGCGCAGGCCCAGCACGCCGTGCGCGAAATGGCCGACCTGCTCAAGAAGGAGGGCGTCGAGATCAAATACGCCATCCATCCGGTGGCCGGCCGCATGCCCGGCCACATGAACGTGCTGCTGGCCGAGGCCAACGTGCCCTATGACGAGGTGTTCGAGCTCGAGGACATCAACTCCGAGTTCGCGCAGGCCGACGTCGCCTTCGTCATCGGCGCCAACGACGTGACCAACCCCGCCGCCAAGACCGACAAGACATCGCCCATCTACGGCATGCCCGTGCTCAACGTCGAGGATGCTGGAACGGTGCTCTTCATCAAGCGCGGCATGGCGGCGGGCTATGCCGGCGTGCAGAACGAGCTCTTCTTCCGCGACAATACCATGATGCTCTTCGGCGACGCCAAGAAGATGACCGAAGACATCGTCAAGGCGCTCGGCCACTAGGGCAAATTGCCGGCAAGTCGAAAACGCGCTAGGCTCGCCTGAGGCGGCCCTTGTTTTTTGCTGGTTTCTTTGCCGGGCGTCATTTTTCCGGCCGCCGATCGAGGCATCGATGGCAGACGCGGCAACAGCGGCCGGGCTCAGCGAAAGCGCGGCCGGCCCTCGCGAAGTCCGGGCGGCGGGAGCCGAGACATCCCCGCCCAAGACTGCCGTGATCGTGGTCCACGGCATGGGCGAGCAGAAGCCGCTCGACACCATCAAGTCGTTCGTGGAGACCGTCTATCAGCGCGGCGGCGCCGATCCGAGCAGGCTCCGCCAGATCGCCATCGTGCCCGACACCGCGTTCGATTCCGCCGAACTCAGGCGCCTTTCGACGCAGAAGGACGGGCCGGCCAAGCGGACGGACTTCTTCGAATTCTACTGGGCCGACATCATGGACGGCACGCCCGTCGAGATGGTGCAGGCCTGGATCGACATGCTGCTCCTGCGCTCGCCCTGGCGCGTGCCGTGGCACTGGCGGGTCTATCTCGCCTGGTTCCTGCTCTGGGTGCTGGCGCTGCTGGTGCTGTTCTGCGCGATCGGCACGGTCTACCCGCAGCTCGCCGACAGCTTCGGACCGTTGCCGGGGCTGCTCAAATGGGTGAGGGAGCATCATTCGGTCATCGGACAGGCCGGCTATGTGCTGGGAATCGTGTCGCTCGCCCTTGCCGTCGGAAAGGGGCTCCGCGGCGGGGCGCGGCGGATCGAGGCGACGCCGTTGTGGACGCCGTTCATCCTGCTCGCGGGCGGGCTGGCGCTCGCGGTCTGGCCGGAAAGCTTCATCGTCGACACGCACCTGCTTATGGCGGCGGTGACCGCCGGCCTGGCCTGGCTCATGCATGCGGTGGTGGCGCCGTTCCTGGGCGATGTGGTGCGCTATGTGCGGGCCAATCCCTCCACCGTGGAGCGTCGCAGACTGATCCGGGCCCGCGGACTGGCCCTGCTCGAGGCCATTCATGCCAAACGCGCCGACAGCAGCACTCAGTGGAACTTCACCAAAGCGGAGGGGGCCGGCGTGCCGGCCTACGACCGGATCGTCATCGTGGCGCACAGCCTCGGAACGATGGTGGCCTACGACATCCTGCAGATGTTCTGGGAGAAATACGGGCCGACCCATCACCAGGACTGGGACGCGGACGCCGATCAGATGCAGGACAGGCTCGATGCAGTCGACCGCTTCGTCCGGCAGCAATGGGTCGACAGGCCGCCCAGGCCATTCGAGCTTGCCGATTTCCTTACGGCGCAGGACGAGCTGCGCGAAAAGCTGAGGCAGCAAAGCCCGCACTGGCGGCTCACCGACTTCATCACCCTGGGATCCCCGCTCGTCCATGCCGAATTCCTTGCCGCCGACGGCGCCGCCGATCTCAAATCGGCATTCGAGCAGCGACGCTTCGCCACCTGTCCGCCGCATCCCGATCCGCTCCTGGGCTCGATGCTCTATCCGGTGCGGGAAGGCGGACCGCGTTACCCGCACTTCGCCGCGCAGTTTGCGGCGGTCCGCTGGACCAATATCTGCGACGAAACCTGGTTTCCGCTGTTCGGCGATCTGGTGTCCGGACAGTTGCGCCCGATCTTCGGCAACGGCATCGTCGAATACAACGACGCCATCCGGCGGCCCTGGCCCTTCACGCGGGTGTTCACCCACACCCAATACTGGACGTGGAACGACCGTTACCTCAAGACGGGCATACCCGATCACATCCGGCACCTGCGGGACGCGCTAAAGCTGGACCCGTGAGCGAGACGCCCGTCCATCGCGCCCAGATCGATGCCGTGCTGTCCCTGGCGCGCGATCTTGCCATGGGTCAGCCGCCGGGCTTTGGGCTGAAGCTCTGCCTTGCCAGCATGGCCCTGGCAAATCCGTGGCGGCAAGTGCGTCAGATTTCAGCAGTTCATTGATACCGCGGGCGTCCTCAAGGCCGGCCAGCAATAGGCGGGCCGGACCCGGGGAGCGTAAGCGCACACCCATGTGCCTGCTTGCGGCGCGGGGAGGGGCTGGCCATGCTTGCCCTCTCCACGCCGAGCCTGCCGATGTCGCGCGTTCTCAAGGTTGACCTGTTTACCGACGTCGTCTGTCCCTGGTGCCTGATCGGCTCGGTCCGCCTCGACAAGGCCATTGCCGCGCTGCCGCCCGACGTGACCGTGGACGTCGAAAACCATCCCTTTTATCTCGATCCCACGACGCCGCCGGAAGGCTACGACGTGGGCGAGATGCTGCGGGCAAGATATGGCCGCGACCCCAAACTCATTTGGGCCCGCGCCGAAGGCGAGGCGAAGAAGTCGGGCATCGATCTCGACCTGAGCCGTCAGCCGCGGACCTTTCCCACGCAGAAGGCGCACACCCTTGTGCGGCTCGCGCGGCCCAAGGGTACGCAGCATGCACTCGCCAACGCCATCGCCGCGGCCTATTTCCTCGACCACCTGCAGGTGAACGATGAGGACGTGCTCGCCGAAATTGCCTCGCGCCACGGCTTCACGCGCGCCGAGGCCTTGGCGGGCATCAACGATCCGCGCGAGCTCGAACTGTCGCATGGCCTGGCGCTCGCCGCGGCCCGGCAGGGCATTCAGGGCGTGCCCTTCTTCGTCTTCGACCAGCGCTTTGCCATGAGCGGCGCGCAGCCTCAGGAGGTCTTCGCGCTTGCCTTCGACAAGGCGCTCAAGGCGCGCGGATGACCGGCGCAACAAAAACGCCGGCCCCGAAGGACCGGCGTGCGAAATCGGGAACGGATCGAGCTTACTCGAGGGTCAGGTCCGTCCAGGTCAGCGAGTAGTTGAGGCCAACCTGGCCCTGGATGCTCCAGGGCTGCAGCGCAAAGCTCTTGTGCGAGCCGCCGATCAGCCAGTTGCCGCCCAGCCCCAGGCCGAGGGTGACTTCGTGCGAAGCGCCCACATAGGTGCCGGCCAGAGCGTGCTTGCTCCACTTGGTGTCCTGCGCGGCAAAGACCAGCCAGGCCAGCTTCTCATGGGCGGTGTAGCCCAGATCGATGCCCAGCTTCTTGATCGATCCCTGGTAGTGCTCGGTGCGGCCGCCATTGGACGGCTTGAAGCTGCAATCGAGGCCCTTGTCCGAGCCGATGACGTAGCCGAAGCCCGGCTCGACGTCGCATGTGAGCACCCCGACCTTCACGTGGGAGTCCTTGGCCTCGACGGCGCCGGTGGCGCCCGCCAGGGCAATGGCGGCGACGGCGGCGGTTGCAACAAGCTTGTTCATTCGTTTGTCCCTCAACAGTTGTGGGTTTTGTTCGACGCTCTCCGAACCGGAGGGCTCAGTTTTCCTGGCACGCAACTTTTTCTTGAGAAAACGCCGCCTCGTCGGCGGCGTCAACTTGACTTAGGGCCGTTCGGCACGGGCCGGACGAGCGGCCGCCGACGGCGCGGCAGGCAGCCCGCCCTCGCGCTGCGCCCGCTTGCGGGCAAGCTTGCGGGCGCGCCGCACGGCCTCGGCCTTCTGGCGTGCTTTCTTCTCGGACGGCTTCTCGTAGTAGTTCCGGAGCTTCATCTCACGGAAGACGCCCTCGCGCTGCAGTTTCTTCTTGAGCGCGCGCAGCGCCTGATCGACATTGTTATCGCGAACAACTACTTGCAAGCGGAACCGCCCTTCGGATCGTCATCGTTGGTTGAGTGAAGCGTTCTTGCCAATGGCAATCGCGCCGACCGGCCGGGCCGGTCACCGTGGGGCGCTTCTATAGTTGATGCCGCGGGCCTTGTCCACCGGGCGAATCCCCAAAAACGCGCCTATTTCGCGGACTTTTGAACGCTCACGCGGTTGATGTGGCCCATCTTGCGGCCGGCCCGCGTCTCGCCCTTGCCATAGACATGCACGCGCACGCCCGGGCCGGTCCGGTCCGCCGCAGCCGCAATCTCGTCTCCAACGAGGTTTTCCATCACCACGTCGGCCAGCCGCGAGGGGTCTCCGAGGGGCCAGCCGGCGATAGCGCGGATGTGCTGCTCGAACTGGTCGGTGACGCAGACCGCCTCCGTCCAGTGCCCCGAATTGTGGACCCGAGGGGCGATTTCGTTGACCAGCAGGCTGCCCTCGCCGAGGACGAAATACTCGACCCCCAGCACGCCGACATAGTCGAGAGCCGCGGCGATTCGGGCCGCGAACTCGATGGCCCGGGCCGCCGTTTCGGCCGAAACCGCTGCCGGCACGGTGGAGGTCGCCAGAATGCCCGCCCGGTGGACGTTTTCGGCCGGATCGAAGGCCGCGATGGCTCCGTCGGCGCCGCGCGCCACGATCGCCGAGATTTCGCGCACGAACGGCACGAACGCCTCGAGCACCAGCGGATGCGGCCTGAGCTCGGCGAAGGCGGTGGTGATTTCGGCGAGAGTTGAGACCTTGCGCTGGCCCTTGCCATCGTAGCCCAGCCGCGTGGTCTTGAGGATCGCCGGGCTGCCAAGCGCCTCGAGGGCCAGCCGAAGCTCGTTGAGGCTGGCTATGCCGCGGTGTGGCACGACCGGAATCCCGAGGCTGCCGATGAACGCCTTCTCGGTGAGCCGGTCCTGCGCCACCGCCAGGGCGTTCGCGCCCGGCCGGAGCGGACGCAATCGGGCCAGAGCCTCCGCCGTCGCGGCGGGCACATTCTCGAATTCGTAGGTGACGACGTCGACCTGGTCCGCAAAGGCGGCCAGCGCCGCCTCGTCGTCATATGACGCCGCGGTCCTGTGCGGGGTGACCTCGAAGGCGGGGCTATCGGGGTCGGGGCAATAGATGTGCGTCCTGAATCCGAGGCGGGAGGCCGCCAGCGACAGCATGCGCCCGAGCTGCCCGCCGCCCAGAATGCCGATCGTCGCCCCGAAAGGAAGCGGACTCACGCGTCTGCCCTGGGCGTTTGCGCAACCTTGCCCGTCTGCGCCGCACGGTACTTGCCCAGGGCCTCCTCGATCCGCGCGTCCCCGAGCGCCAGCACCGAGGCGGCGAGCAGGGCGGCATTGGTCGCGCCGGCCTCGCCGATCGCCAGTGTTCCGACCGGCACGCCCGCCGGCATCTGCACGATCGACAGCAGGCTGTCCTGCCCGCTGAGCGCCTTGGTCATCACCGGCACGCCCAGGACCGGCAATGTCGTCATGGCGGCGATCATGCCGGGCAGATGGGCGGCCCCGCCGGCGCCGGCGATGATCACCCGGTAGCCCGCGGCCCTGGCGGATTTGGCGAATTCGACCAGCCGGTCCGGCGTCCGGTGCGCCGACACGATCCGGTCGTCATGGGCGATGCCGAGCGCGTCCAGCGTTTCGGCGGCGTGCTTCATGGTGGCCCAGTCGGACTGGCTGCCCATGACGATGGCGACAGGCGGCTTTTGCACAGGCATTCCGGGCCCCCGTGAAGCCGGGCGTGTAGCCGAAACCGCCCTTTGCCTCAAGCAATGATATCCGGGATCAGAAGGTTCTCGAGCTGCACGATGCGGTCCTTGAGGGCCAGTTTCCGCTTCTTGAGCCGCTGGATCAGCATCTGGTCGGCCATGGGCGAGGCGGCAAGCGTGTGGATGGCGGCGTCGAGATCGGCATGCTCCTGCCGCTTGGTGGCGAGCTCGAGGCCGAGCGCGATTTCCTGTTCCTTGGTCAGAGGCAGCATTACGGCTCCTCAAAGCCCCCTGTCCGGGCGCCGGACCGAATCGTTAACGCATCGTCATCACGATTTACACCAGCTTTTCCAAGGGGTGCCGGAGGCGGTCGACAAGCCGTTATTTTTTTGTGACCATCGGGGCGTTCGAACGCTTGAAAGGAGTTGTCATGACGACTGAAGGCCATATCGCCGCCCTCGAACGGCGGCATAGGGAACTCGAGCGCCAGATCGAGGATGAAATGACTCATCTCTCGCACGACGACATGGTGATCGCGGCACTCAAGCGTAAGAAACTCGAAATCAAGGACGAACTCAGGAAGCTGCAGGAGCACGCGGCCTGACGGAGGAGACCTCCGCCTATCCGAGATCGGTGGCCCGGGCTCCTCCCCGGGCCTTTTTCATGCCGCCCCCGGCTCAGGCGTGAGCGGGAAGAAACACCCCGACATAGCCGTCGTAGATGAGCTTGAGCGCGACGAAGAACACCAGCACGTAGGCGACGTTGTAGAACAGCCTTGCAGAGACGCGCCGCACCAGCCACACCCCCGCCAGCATGAACAGCACCGCCGCCGGCGCCAGCACCAGATCGGTCTCGAGATTGGCGACCGAGAGCTGGCCGAGGAAGTAATAGGGGATGAGCTTGGAGAAGTTGATGGCGGCAAAGAACACCACCGTCGTCCCCGAATAGATATTGGGGGCGAGCCGCTGCGGCAGCAGGTAGATCTGCGCCGGGGGGCCGCCGGTGTGGCTGATGAAGCTCGTCAGCCCCGCGACCGCGCCCCAGAAGACGCCCCACGGCGCCGAGGGCGGCTGGCCCTCCGCCAGACGCTTCCGCCAGGGAACCACCGCATCGATGATGAACAGCATGGTGATGATGCCCACGATGAGCAGCACCTGCGCATCGGTGATGAAGCTCCACAGCGCCCACCCCACGAGCGTTCCGGCGAGCCCGCCGGCGAGCATGATCCTGACGTTGCGCGCGTCGAACTCGCGCCGGAAGGCGAGGAGCCCGATGATGTCCATCAGGCAAAGCAGCGGCAGCAGCATGCCGGCCGCCTCGCGCGCGGGCATCAGCAGCGAAAGCAGCGGCACGCCCATCATCCCCAGGCTCCCCAGGAAGCCGGACTTGCTGAGCGCGACGATGGCGATCGTCACCACGGCGACGGACCAGAACCAGGGATCGAACATGGACGGTATGGCGGGGAGGGAAGACGGGAGGGTGAGACGCCACATTCGGAAGCCGGCGGGCCGGTCCTGTCAAGGCCGGGCATTCCGGTTGCGAACGGTTAACTCTGAACGCGGCCGCCTCTTGCGCCTTAACGCGATGGCACGGGTTGCATCCTAGGCTCAGGGGCAGAGGGGAATTCGAGCCCATGACTTCGCCGCTCTACTGGCATGCCCTGATCGAAAATCTGGCCGTCGTCGCCCTGTTCATCTCGGCCTGGATGCAGGCCCGATTCCTGCTTGCCGGGCTCGAGCGCTGGAAGCGCGACCTCATTTTCGGCGTGGCCATGGGACTGGCCGCGGTGGCATCCATGCTGCTCGCCATCCCGCTCGAAAACTCCTATTTCGACCTTCGCCTGTCGGTCCTCGCCATCGCCGGCTTCTTCGGAGGGCCCGTAGCGGGCGCTGCGGCGGCGGCGTTCGCCATCGGATATCGCTGCCTCATCATCGGGGGGCCCTATGCCATACCCGCAGCGGTCGGCATCTGCGTTGCGGTGCTGATCGGAGTGGGCGTGTCGGCCGCGACATACAAGCGGCTTCCGCCGGTTCTCACCACCCTCATCCTGGCGATCGCAGTCGGCATCGCCAATGTCGGGCTGGGCTTCCTCTTCGGCCGGAGCGCGGCGGCGCTGCAGCCGCTTACCCTTGCGGTCGGCGCCATGAACGCGGCCGCCACTGCCATCTCGGTCTTCTTCATGATGCGCTATCGCGTCATCGAGCGCGAACGCGACCTGCTGCGCCAGGCCTTCTTCCATTCGCCCGACCTGCAGTATGTGAAGACCCCCGATCACAAATTCGTGGCGGCGAACATCAATTTCGCGCGCATCGCCGGCTTTTCGGACCCATCGGGCCTGCTGGGCAAGTCGGAATTCGACCTCGTCGAGCCCGAGCGGGCGGCGCGTATGATCGCCGCCGAGACCGCCCTTCTGGAGGGCGGCCCCCCGATCGTCGATTCCGAGGAGGTCTTCGTCGGGCCGCAGGGCGAAAAGAGCTGGTATCTCACCTCCAAGGTCGCCCTGCGCGACGAGAGCGGCAAGATCATCGGCACGTCCGGCATCACGCGCGACGTGACCGTCCGCCGTCGGCTGCGCGACGAGGCCGAGGAAGCCCGCAATCGTCTCGACTTCCTGCTGGCCGGTCTCTCCGACGGCATCGCCATGTTCGACCCCTCCGGCAAGCTGGTCTATTGCAACGAACAGTACCGCCAGGTGTTTCCGCGCACCGCCGAAATCCGGCAGCCCGGCCGGCACATCCGCGATATTCTCCGCGCCGTCGCCCAGAGTGGCGAGCAGAAGGGGATTCCAGTCGGCCATGAGGAGGAATGGGTCGAGCGCATCGTCGCCACGCTCAGGACCGCGGGAGACCAAGAGGTCGAACTGTGGGACGGGCGCTGGGTGCAGATCAAGACCCGCCCCACCGATGATGGCACGGCCCTGATCGTCGTCTCCGACATCACCACGCTCAAGAAGACGGAGGCTGCGCTCAGGGAAGCGACCGAGCAGCTCAAGCTTCTGGCCTCGACCGACGGTCTGACCGGCCTGCTCAACCGCCGCGCCTTCGACAGCGCACTTGCCGACGAAGTGTCGCGGGCGCGCCGCGCCGGCCTGCCCCTCAGCGTGATGCTCAGCGATGTCGACCGGTTCAAGGCCTATAACGATCTCTACGGGCACCAGGCCGGCGACGACGCGCTGAAGGCGGTGGGCCAGTGCTTGCGCGAAGCGATCAAGCGGCCGGGCGATGTCGCCGCCCGCTACGGCGGCGAGGAATTCGTCGCCATTCTGCCCAATACCGACGCCGCCGGAGCCGCGTTTCTCGCCGACAGCTTCCGCGAGCGCCTGGGCGCGCGCGCCATCGAGCACAAGACCAGCGAGCACGGCACCGTCACGGTGAGCGTGGGCGTAACCACGCTCGAGCCCGGCCCGAACGACACAACGATCGCCGAACTGCTGCGCCGCGCCGACGAGGCGCTCTACGCCGCCAAAGCAGCTGGCCGCGACCGCGTCGTCATCTGGTCCGCGCCTGAGGGCCGCCCGCAGGCCGCCGCCGCGCAGTAGTCACTCCCCGGTCTTGCTGCGCGCCCGGATGGATTCGGGGGCCTCGCGGTCCGACTTCATGGCTTCATCGAGCATTTCCGTCGACTTGCGGACAAAGCCGATATAGGCCTCGCGATCCTCGCGCAGCGCGAAGGAGTCGCTGAGCAGCTTCTGGTCGTGGGCGTCGAACGCATCGGCGATGCGGGTCGCCTCCTGGGGCGAATGGCCAAGGGCCACCAGCGCCTTCTGGCCCAGCGCCAGCGCGCCGCGGAAGGTCTCGCGCTCCAGCTCTTCGACGCCCAGCGCCATCAGCTGGTGCGCATGTCCGCGATCGATCGCGCGGGCCGCGATCTTGACCTTGGGGAAGTGCCGCCGGATGAGCTCGGCGATGGCGAGGATGCGATCGCCGCCCGCTACTGCGATGACGATCAGGTCCGCCTCTCCGGCGCCCGCGGCCCGCAGCAGGTCCAGCCGGCCGCCATCACCGTAGAACACCTTTACACCGAAGCGCTTGACCAGCTCGATCTGCACCGGATCGTCGTCGATCAGCGTCATCGAGTAGCCCTGCGCCCGCAGCAGGCGCGTGACGATCTGGCCGAAGCGGCCGTAGCCGAGCACGATGACCGACCGGCCCTTCGGCAGATCATCCGGCAGCGGCGGCGCGGCGGCCGCATTGAGCCGGGGCACCCAGACCTTGTCGAAGATCAGCAGCAGAAACGGCGTCAGCGCCATCGAGAGCGCCACCACCCCGGCCCAGAGCTGATGGTCCGCATCCGAAATCAGCGTCGCCGACTGCGCGAACTGCAGCAGCACGAAGGCAAACTCGCCGGCCTGGCTGAGCAGGATGGCGAAAAGCAGCCGGTCGGCGACGTGCATGCGCGATACGGTCCCGAGCAGGTAGAGCACGCCGATCTTGATGCCCATGAGCATGGCCACCAGGCTAAGAACCTTGATGGGCTGCGCGGCGAGCACGCCGAACGCGATGCCCATGCCCACAGAAATGAAGAACAGTCCGAGCAGCAGCCCCTTGAACGGTTCGAGATTGCCCTCGAGCTCGTGCCGATATTCGCTGTCGGCGAGGAGGACACCGCCCAGAAATGCCCCGAGCGCCGGCGACAGGCCCAGGCTCTCGGTGGCGAAGGCGGCGCCTATCACCAGCAGCAGCCCGAGCGCGGTGAAGCTTTCGGGCACCTTGGCCATCGCCATGAAGCGCATCAGCGGATTGATCAGGTAGCGCGAGGCGAGCGTCACGGCGATGAACCCGCCGATGATGACGAGCGCGATCCACCAGCCATAGGGATTGGACACGGCATCGGCGGCGTTGTCGATCGCCTTCTGCCCCAGCTCGGGGACGGCCCGGCGCGTCGCCGCCAGCACCGGGATCAGCGCCAGCACGGGAATGACGGCCATGTCCTGAACGAGCAGCGTCACGAGCGCGGCCCGGCCCGTTTCGGTCGTGGCCACCGAACGCTGTTCGGCCGACTGCATCGCAATGGCGGTCGAACTCATCGCCAGGCCAAGCCCGATGACCACCGCCGCCTGCCAGGCGACTCCCATGGCAAGGGCGGCGGCCGCAAGAATGGCGCTGGTCGCAAGCATCTGGGTCACGCCCAGGCCCAGCACCTTGTGCCGCATCCGCCACAGCTCGAGCGGATGCACCTCGAGCCCGATCAGGAACAGCATGATGACAACGCCGAATTCCGATACCGAGCGGATGGTCTCGGTGTCGGAAATGAGCCTCAGCCCATAAGGCCCGACGATCACCCCGGCCGCGAGGTAACCCAGAACGGTGCCCAGCCCGAGCCATTTGAAGACGGGCACGAGCGCCACTGCGACGACCAGGAGCACAAGGATCGCGAGCAGGGGATTTCCGGCCATGATTGCCCCCTGGGCGCGTCTGGCGCGTTATTCGGCGTCGTGGTCGCTCTTGAGCGATTTGAGCTTGGCGAACACCGAATCGGCGTCGAGCTCTTCGTCGTGCTCGGGGCGGCGCGTGGTGCCATCGCCCGAGGGCAGATCGGTCGTGCCGGTGCGGCCGCCGGCGGTGGCCAGCGCCTCCTCGGCAGTCAGCAGCATCGTGCCCTGCTCCGCCTCGTCGGGCGTGCCCGCACCCGTGCGGGCCGCGGCGCGCTTGACCTCGAGATCGAGGTCGATCTGGCTGCACAGCCCCAGCGTCACCGGATCCATCGGCTGGATGTTGGCGGAGTTCCAGTGGGTGTTGTCGCGCACCGAGTCGATGGTCGACTTGGTGGTGCCCACCAGGCGCATGATCTGGGCATCCTTGAGCTCGGGATGGTTGCGCAGCAGCCAGCGGATCGCATTGGGCCGCTCGTTGCGCCGCGATATCGGCGTATAGCGCGGGCCCTTCCGCTTTGCCTGGGTGACGTGAACCTTAGGCTCGGAGATCTTCATGCGGTAGCTCGGGTCGGCCTCCGCCTTCTCGATTTCCTCGCGTGTGAGCTGACCGTTCTGGATCGGGTTCACGCCCATGATCCCGCCGGCCACGTCGCCGTCGGCCACGCCCTGCACTTCGAGCGGGTGCAGGCCGCAGAAGGCGGCGATCTGCTCGAAGCTGAGGGAGGTGTTGTCGACCAGCCAGACGGCGGTCGCTTTGGGCATCAAAAGGGTCGTCGCCATAGATAAATCTCGCTTTCCGGTGCGGCGGGGTTTCACCCGGGCCGCCCGCCTCTGGCACGATGCTGAGGGGGAACTGCCTGCCAATATACGGACGCCGAAGCGCCATTTCAACGATTTCCGACGGCGGTCCCGAAGTCAGTCACAAGCACGATCTTGCCATAATGGCCGCGGTCGGCGAGGGCCCGGTGCGCGCCGGCCGCCTCGGCAAGGGCGAAACGCTTGATGCGCGGGCGCGGCAGGGCAGGGTCGCCCAGCGCCGCCCAGAAGTTCCGGCGCAGGTGAGCGGCGATGGCGGCCTTGGTCTCGGCCGTTTGCGGGCGCAGCCGGGAGGCCGACATGGTGAGGTGGCTGGCGACAAATGCGCCAAGCGAAAGGTCGGCGCGCCGACCGGCCAGGGTGGCGACCAGGACCAGGTGTCCGAAGGGCGCGAGCAGTTCGATGTAGCGCGCCGTCGCCTCGCCGCCCACCATATCGACGACCCGGTCCACGCCGCGGCCGTCGGTCAGTTCGCGCACGCGCCGGGCAACGTCCTCGCGGTCATGCCGGATGGCGGCGCGCGCTCCGAGCCCCAGAACATATTTCGCCTTCTCGTCGGAGGAGACGAGCGCGATGGCATCGGCCCCAGCAATCCGGCAGATCTGGATCGCTGCGCCGCCGATGCCGCCCGCCGCGCCCGTCACCAGGACCTGCATGCCGGCGGTCAGTCCTGCGCGCATCACCAGCCCCTGCGTGACGGTGAACCATGTCTCGGGCAGCGCCGCCGCGTCCTCGATCGCCCAGCCCTCGGGAACCGGCAGCACCTGCCCCGCGGGCACCGCGACGTAGCCGGCGTAACCGCCGCCATTGGTGAGCGCGACGACCCGGCTGCCGACGCTCCAGCCACCCGCCGGCAGAGCGATCTCGCCGGAGACTTCGAGGCCGAGCAGCTCGGAAGCCCCCGGGGGCGGCGGATAGTGCCCGGCCCGCTGCGCCAGATCGGGCGCATTTACGCCTGCCGCGGCCACGCGGATCAGCACCTCGCCTGGCGCGGGCCGGGGAAGCGGCAGCTCCGACAGCGTCAGAACCTCGGGGCCGCCCGGACGCGGCACTGTGACAGCGGGCATGGTCGCGGGCAGAGGCATGGACGGCTCCGGGTTGTTCGGCGCGCCATTGGGACTACACTTGCTCGATCCCAACAAGAGGAGCACCGCCATGTTCGACGATGACGAGGTGAAAAAGCCCAAGGGACATGAGGTTGGCATGCTTTTGGATGCCATGTCGGTCGAGGAGCTGAGCGACCGGATCGAACTGCTCGAAGCCGAAATCGTGCGGCTCAAGGGCGCAATCGAAGCCAAACGCAAGAGCAAGTCGGCGGCCGACGCCGTCTTCAAGCTCTAGGGACGAACCTGTCCGGGCGCCTCGCGGGCCGATGTGCGGGTGGCCGCTCGCCCGGAAGGCGGGCCAGGCGGCCGCTTCGCGCCCCGACAGCAGAGCCTTCCGACCGCGGGCCCTAAACGGCGCGTGAACCCCGCTCTCAGAACCAATTCAAGACGGATGTCCTAGACGCCGCGCCAACCCGCCGGAGCCTCCGGCCACACGCAACCGGCGATGATCCGTCGCCCACACTGTTGAGGTTCACCGATGACGACTCTCAAGACCGCCGCGGCCCTTGCCTTGACCGCGCTCCTGCTTTCCACCGGCCTGGCAATGGCCACCAGCACGCTGCCGCATCCCACCGGCCCCCTCGCCAAGCCCACGACCCCCATCGTCAAGGGCGACGATTTCGGCATCGGGGACGGCCTCGATCCGAACAGCTTGTTCAGCCAGACCGTGATCGACCGTCAGCCGCACCTGCACATGAAGTCGCCGGTGTCATGCTCGACCCTGTGGTGGCACAACGAACATCCGACCGGACTGTGGATCAAGAACGAGTCCGACAAGCCCGTGCCGGCGGGCACTCAGCTCACCATGACGGTGATGCCCAGCGGCCAGGTCGTCGTCTTCACGCTCTGGGAGGGCCTCGCCCCCGGCCAGACCCTGTGGATCAGCGACGTCATCACCGGCGACTACCTCGACGACCAGGACTGCGACGTGATCATCTCGTAGCCGGCGAGAAGGCCGGCAGCGACTGCGACAGCGTTCCACCGATGCGGACCGGGCTGACCGTGAGGGCGAGCCCGGTCGTGTCGTCGGTTTCGACCGCAACGCCGCAAACTGTCGCCTCCCCCTCGGCGGGGGTGAACCGCTCGCGCGGAATGCCGGTGAGGAAGCGGTTGAGCGGTTCCTCGACATCCATGCCGATGATCGAATTGAAGTCGCCGCACATGCCTGCATCCGACATCACTGCGGTGCCGCCGCGCAGGATGCGGGCATCCGCCGTGGGGATATGCGTGTGCGTCCCCACCACGAGCGTGGCGCGGCCATCCAGGAACACGCCCATCGCCTGGATCTCCGAAGTCGCCTCGGTATGAAAATCCACCACGATGGCGTCGGCCTGTTCGCGCAGCGGACACGCCGCGATCGCCGCTTCCACGGCCCGGAAGGGATCGTCCACCGGGTCCATGAACACGCGCCCCAGCGCGGTGACGACCAGCACGCGCCGGCCATTGCGCGCCTCGATCAGGTTGGCCCCGCGCCCCGGCGTTCCCGGGCTCATGTTGAGCGGGCGCAGCAGCACCGGTTCGCGCTCGATATAGGTGAGCGTGTCGCGCTGATCCCAGGCGTGGTCGCCCAGGGTCACCGCGTCGGCGCCCGCCGCCCGGAGCTCGGAATAATGTCCTTCGGTCAGTCCCCGTCCGTGGCTGGCATTCTCGCCATTGACGACGACGAAATCGAAGCGGTACTGCGCGATCAGCTCCGGCAGGCGCCGGCTTACGGCGTCCCGGCCGGACCGGCCCATGACGTCACCCAGGAACAGCAGCCTCATGCGGCGGCGCGCTCGAAACTGCGGGCGCCTTGCTCGGTGACGATGACATCGAGCGGAAAGTCGTGCGGCTCGTGGGGGATCGCGTCGAGTTCCTGCGCTGCAAACGCGATGCCGACGAGCCGCGGTTTCTTGCTCAGCCGCTCGAGCGTGCGGTCGTAGTAGCCTCCGCCATAGCCCAGCCGCGTGCCCCGTCCGTCAAAGCCAAGAAGCGGCATGATGATCACATCGGGCTCGACCTGCGGCGCCAGTTCCGAGGGCGCCAGCGTGCCAAAGCCGGCCTCGTAGAGCGGCGCGCCCTGTTCCCAAAGCCGCAGCGCGAGGGGCTGGTCCTCGCCCAGCACGACCGGCAGGCAGACCGGCTGGAAGGTGTCCATGAGCCGGATCAGGATGGGCTGGCAGTCCATCTCGTCCTTGATGCGCCAGTAGCCGGCCACGATATCGCTGGGCCGAAGCGGAACGGCGCGGAAGAAGTGGTCGGCCACGGCCCTTGCGGCGCTGGCGCGGCTGGAGTTGAGGATCGCGGCGCGGGTGGCTCTCGCCCGCAGCCTGAGCGCGGCCTTTGCCTCTTCGATCCTGGGATCTGCCACGGCCCCTCGCCACGAAATTCGGTGCCGCCCTGGCCGTGGGATACTCGATCCCGGGAACCTACTGACGTAGGTGGGCGCCATGTGTCCGAACCCACGGGTCCGGTCAGGGACAGCTCCCTTAAGGATCGATAAGGCCCCGGGGATGTGATGATCCGCACGCGCCGGGCAGCACGGCGAATATAGGCGCGATGGCCGCCAAGGGCAAATCGTCAGGCGGCTGATCCAACCCTGGCTGCGCCGTGGCGGCTGGCGCGGGCCGGGGCCGCGGTCCGCTCAGGGCGCGGTGGGCGATCCCGTCTCGTCGATGGCGGTGGCGATCGCCTCGACCTTGCGGGCCGCTTCGGCGAGTCGGCGGGCGAACTTCTGCTCCATCTCCTCGGCCTCGAGCGTGAGCTCGCGGCCCGCGGTGGTGAGCTCGGCGATATCGGCCTTGAGGCTTTCGATCCTGCGCTGCGCCTCGGCGAGCTCGTCGAGCACGGCGATGCCCGCCATCACCGTGAGCCGGGTGTCGCCGATC
>DASZSH010000162.1:0-2252 GCA_035548755.1 Devosia sp. | reverse complement strand
GCTCGCATGGCGCATCGATGGCCCCGCCTCAGCGAGCGGCGGCTGGAGCGGGTGAAGGGAATCGAACCCTCGTCATCAGCTTGGAAGGCTGTTGCTCTACCATTGAGCTACACCCGCGCGACCGCGATTGCAGCGTCTTCTAGTGTTTTTTTTCCGGATAGCAAATGGACAATATGGGAACACAGGGCCGGCTCGCCAAGATCACATGGGGATGTATCGGGGGCCGGGACGGCCGACGTCATTGCCGGCAGCCGGGCCGCATAGTCCCAGCCGGGCCTGGCGGTGCCGTTGCGCTTTGCTAGGGGCTAGGGCTCGGCTCAATCGGCTGACTGGTGGAGGGGGCTGGATTCGAACCAGCGTAGGCGAAGCCAACGGATTTACAGTCCGTCCCCTTTAGCCACTCGGGCACCCCTCCTCAGGGATCAGCAGATAGCATACACCCAAACGAAATGGCCCCGCTCGCGGGAGCGGGGACGGATGGTGTTATGGTGGCGCACCCTGGGTCGTGTCAACCCCGGTCCGGAAGCGAATGCGAAGGCGCAAGGCCCCTGCAAACGATATTGCTGGACGCCCACCACAGCGACTATTCAAGGTCGATGTCCTCACATAAGCCTCGCCCGATGCATGAGCGCCCGCGTCCTGGCGCGCCCGATGACGGCCCCGTCCGCCTCTACGGCATCCACGCCGTGGAAGCGGCGCTGAAAAATCCCGCGCGTCAACTCCGCCGACTGCTCCTCACCGATAACGCCGAGCGACGCCTCACTGCCGCCATCGCGGCGCGGGCGGTGAAGCCGCAGCGCGCCGCCCCGCGCGACCTCGACCGGCTGCTCGGGCCCGACACCGTGCATCAAGGAGTTCTGCTCGAGACCGAGCTCTTACCCGAGCCGGCGCTCAATGAGGTCGCGGAGCAGGCGGAAAACGGCGGCCCGCTCGTCGTGCTCGATCAAGTCACCGACCCGCACAACGTCGGCGCGATCCTGCGATCGGCCGCGGTGTTCGGCGCCAGCGCGCTCGTCATGACCCGGCGGCACAGCCCGCCGCTGTCCGGGGCGCTCGCCAAGTCGGCATCAGGCGCGCTGGAGGTCGTGCCCGTCGTGCTGGTCCCGAACCTGGCGCGCGCGCTCGCGGAGCTGGCCGACATGGGCTTCTGGCGGCTGGGCCTGGACGGCGAGGCCGACGCTTTGATCGACGATCAGCCGCTCGCCCAACGCACGGCGCTCGTCCTCGGCTCCGAAGGGCGGGGACTGCGGCGCCTTACCCGCGACCTGTGCGATACGCTCTGCCGCATCGGCGCCGCCGGCAGCATAGCCAGTCTCAACGTGTCGAACGCAGCCGCGGTGGCGCTCTACGTCGCCGCCGTGCGGCGGCGGCCTAGCTGAGCCCCTTGTGAGGTGGGCCGGCAAAAGCAAAGGGCGGCACCAGCCGGCACCGCCCTGACAAACGTCGAGCTCCAACCGCGCCCTAGTCGCAGATGCGCGGACGCCAGCAGCGGACATCGTCCCTGCACACGTACTCGCCGAAACGGTTGTAGTGGCAGCGCTGGCCGACGACCTCGCAGCGCCGCGGGCCCGGATAGCAATAGTCGCGGTCGCGCGAGGCTGCATAGGCGCCGGCAACGCCCAGACCAATGATGGTTCCGGCGACGATGCCAGCGGCCGTGCGGCCGCCGCGTGCCTCTGCAGGTGTCGCCGTTGTGGCCACAGTCGCGGCAAGCAATGCCATGGCGACCGTGGGGTGCATCAGCTTCTTCAACATAATTCTCTCCCGTGCTCGAATGTCCGTGCGGCGCCGATCCCCGCCTCGCGGGCGCCCATACGAAGGCGCATGCCGAACTCGAAGCTTAACGCTGCGGTCTGAATGACCGATGAACACGAGCAATGAGGCGAGTTGGCGGCAAGCCGTCGGGCTCAAGGCCCAAGACGGTGCGCTCTACCAGTGCCAGGGGCGGTGGCGACCGTGGTACTCCGAGTGCCAGAGCTCATGCGGCCAATACGCCAGCGGATACCCCCAGCTCCGGTAGAACTCGTACTTCGGCGGCCGATCGTTCCACACGTGGTAGTGCAGACGGTTGCGGTAGCGGATGTAGGCGGCCGGCGCCCAGTAGCCCGACCGGTAGTAGGGATAATAGCCGCGCGGCTCGTACTGGTAGGCGTAAGGATCTTCGCGCACGTCATAGGCGTAGCGGCTGGGCGCGTGGCGGTGATGCTTCGCCCGCTTCTTGGTCACGACCGACTTGTCCATGTCGGCGGCGA
>DASZSH010000161.1:0-8031 GCA_035548755.1 Devosia sp. | reverse complement strand
GTCGGCGGGCGAGCCGATGGTCTGGTAGTGGAGGGTGACGCCGTTCAGGCGGGCGAACTGCATTCCAATCACGCTCAGAAGGGATAGGGCTGGGCCGGATCCTCGATGGTGATCCAGCGCAGGTCGGTGAATTCGGCGATGGCGGCCTTGCCGCCGAAGCGGCCGAAACCCGAGCCCTTGACGCCGCCGAAGGGCATCTGCGCTTCGTCATTCACTGTGGGTCCGTTGATATGGCAGATGCCGGACTCCAGCCGCGCCGCCACTTTCAGCGCCCGCTGCACGTCGCGGCTGAATACCGCCGCGCTCAGGCCGTAGTCGGTATCGTTGGCGACGCGGATCGCTTCCTCGTCGCCGCTCACGCGGATCACCGGCTTGACCGGGCCAAACGACTCTTCGGCATAAATGCGCATGCCGGGCGTCACATTGTCGAGGACGGTCGCTTCGACGACGGTGCCGGCGCGCTTGCCGCCGGCCCTAAGGGTCGCTCCCTTGGCGGTCGCGTCGGCAATGAGCGCATCCATCTTTTCGGCGGCCGCGAGGCTGACCAACGAACCCAGCACGACATGGCCGCGCGGATCGCCGGCGGGAAGCGCCGCCGCGCGGGCTGCGAATTTGTTCACGAATTGGTCGGCGACGGCGGCGTCGACAATGATTCGCTCGGTGGACATGCAGATCTGTCCCTGATGCATGAAGGCGCCGAAGACGGCGGCGTTGACCGCCGCGTCGACATCGGCGTCGTCGAGCACGAGGAAGGGCGCCTTGCCGCCCAGTTCGAGCAGGACCGGCTTGAGATGTCTGCCGGCGAGTTCGCCGATGCGCCTGCCCACCGCGGTCGAGCCGGTGAAGTTGACGCGCCGCACGGCGGGGTGGGCGATCAGCGTCTCGACGACGACGGCGGCGTCCTTGGGATCGTTGGTGATGACATTGACGACACCCTTGGGCATGCCGGCATCGGCGAGGCACTGGCCAATGAGGCGATGGATGCCGGGGCAGCTCTCGGAGGCCTTGAGCACGACGGTGTTGCCGCAGGCGAGCGGCATGGCAATGGCGCGGGTGCCCAGAATGACGGGGGCGTTCCAGGGAGCGATGCCGAGCACGACTCCGGCGGGCTGGCGAATGCCCATGGCCAATGTGGTGGCCGGATTGTTGGAGGGGATCACCTCTCCGGCGACCTGGGTGGTCATGGCGCCGGCCTCGCGCAGCATTCCGGCCGCGAGCATGACATTGAAGCCGGCCCAGGGCGCGGTGCCGCCGGTCTCCTCGATCATCAGCCGGGTGAACTCGCCCACGCGGCTCTCCATGATGTCGGCTGCCTTGAGCAGCAGGGCGCGGCGTTCGCCCGGTCCGGTCTTGCTCCAGTTCCTGAAAGCCGCCGCCGCCGCTTCGACCGCGGCATTGGCGTCGGCGGCGCCCGCCGCGGCGGCGCGGGTTGCGAGCTTGCCGGTAAAGGGATCGTTGCGGTCGTAAGTGGCGCCGCCCGCGGCGGGCCGCTCTTCGCCATCGATCAAAAATCCGATGTCCATCGGCTTCTCCCGTGAAAGGTCATGGTTTGGTTTCCGCCCGCAGCAGCGCGCTGAGATCGAGCCGGTAGCCGACCGGCAGGAGGCGCAGGCCGAAGCGCGTTTCGAGGGCCCCCCAGATGCCCCTGGGCAGCAGCAGCGCGAAGGCCAGCGCAACCGCTCCGAGGCCGACGAGATACCAGACGCCGGCTGCGCCGAACCAGGTTTCGACGGCGAAGAACAGAACGGCGCCGACGATGGCGCCCTCGAATGTGCCGATGCCGCCCACCAGCACCATGAAGATCATGTAGGCGGTCCAGTTGACCGAAAAGTAGGCGCGCGGCTGGAAGGTCAGCGCCGTGGCGAGCCAGAGCGCGCCCGCGATGGCCGCTCCGGCGGCGGCGAACACGAAGATCAGCCGCTTGGTGGCGAGCACGCGCACGCCCACCGAGGCGGCCGCCTCCTCATTGTCGCGGATCGCCTGGACCGCCGCGCCGACGCGGCTGCGCAACAGCGCGAACAGGCCGCCCAGAAGCGCCAGCATGGCCGCGAGCGCCAGCCAGTAGATGGCGGCGCGGCGCAGGGGAGCATCGAAGGCATTGAGCGAGATCAGCGACGTTCCGGTCTCCCCGCGCACCAGCGGGTCGAGATTGACCAGCAGGTGCGCAAGCTCGCTCACGACCCACATGCCGATGGCGAACTCGCCGCCCTTGAGGCGCAGCATGGGGAAGCTCAGGGGCAAGGCGAGCAGGCCCACGATCAGCCCCGCGGCGACCATGGCGAGGAAAGGGTTCATGCCGAGGTCCGCAAGCTTGACGGTCGCGTAGGCGCCCAGCCCGAGGAACACCTGCTGGCCCACCGAGACAAGGCCGCCATAGCCGGCAAGGGCGTTCCACATGGCGGCGAGGATCACATAGACGAACAGGATCGTCAGCCGGTCGAGCGCGCCGGGGCCGAGCACGTAAGGGGCGAACACCAGCGCCAGCGAGACTGCGGCCACGGCGGCCAGCGCGGCGCGCGAGGCGGCCGTCCAGCGCTCGACGCGGAATCCGGTCTGGGCGTTCATGCGCGCCTCGCAAGCAGGTTGCCGATTCCCCCGGCGAGCCAGAGGCGGGCGAACAGCACCACCAGGAAGGTGCCGTGCCCGGCGATCAGGAAGGCGAGCGGGGAGATGGCGGCGCCGATCGACTGGGCGACGGCAAGGACGATGCCGCCCAGCAGCGTGCCCCAGACCGAGCCGACGCCGCCGATCACGGCCGCCTCGAAGGCGAACAGCAATTGCGCGCCGCCAGTATAGGCATCGAAGGTGCCGCGCATGCCAAGGGCCGCCCCGGCAATGCCGACGGTGACCAAAGCGATGGCGGCGGCCACGCCGTTGACGAGGCGCGCGTCGATGCCGATGAGGCCGGCGGTGTCGGGGTCCTCGGAGGTGGCGCGGATGGCGCGGCCGAAGGGCGTGAAGCTCAGGAAAAGCTGCAGCCCCACGAGGACGAGCACGGCGGCGGCGAAGGTCCCCACCGCCAGCACTCCTACGAAGATCCCGCCGGGCAGCTCGATGGAATCGTAGCTCAGCGAGCCGATGAAGTTGCCGAGCGAGCGGGTGTTGGCGCCGAAGCCCTCGAAGAGGAGGTTGTCGATGACGATCGCCAGGCCGAAGGTGGCGAGGATCGGCACGAGCTGGCCGGCGCGCAGCGAGCGCTCGAGCACGAGGCGCTCGAGCAGAAAGCCGAGAACCGCCATGGCCGGGAGCACGATCAGCAGGCCCAGGAACGGGTTGATGTGCCAGCTCTGGGCGAGCACGAGCAGGGCATAGGCGGCCAGGACCGCGAGGCTGCCATGGGCGAGGTTGATGATGCGCATCACCGAGAACATGAAGGTGAGGCCGGAAGCGATGAGCGCGTAGTAGCCGCCCAGAAGGATGCCCTGGATGATGGTATTGATCATGCCGGCATCCTCGCCTGGCCGAGGCCAAAATAGGCGTCGGTGACGCGATCGCGCGAGGTGGTCGCGGTAGCCCCTTCGAGCACGATGCGGCCCTCGAGCATGCAGATCACGCGCGAGGCGACCCGCATGACGCGGTTGAGATCCTGCTCGACGAGAACGATGGTCGTGCCCGACTGCATCAGGCCCGCCAGCGACTGGTAGAGGCGGTCGACGGCGATCGGGGCAAGGCCGAGGGACACTTCATCGAGCAGCAGTACGGAGGGGTTGCTCATCAGGGCGCGGCCGATGGCGGTCGCCTGCTGCTCGCCGCCAGACAGCGTGCCGGCGCGGGCGGCGCGCCGCGGCGCGAGATTGGGGAAGGTTGCCATGACCCTGTCGAGCGTCCACGGGCCGGCACGCCCCGACATGCGGCCCAGCAGCAGGTTTTCCTCAACGCTCATGTGGGCGAACAGGCGGCGGCCTTCGGGGACCAGCGCTATGCCCATGCCGACGCGGCGATGCGCCGGCACCGCAGTGATGTCGACGCCATCGAGCTCGATGGCGCCGCCGGCGGGACGATGGGCCCCGGCGATGGCGCGAAGGAGGGTCGTCTTGCCGGCCCCGTTGGCGCCCACCAGCGCCACCACTTCACCGCTTCCGACGGCGAAGGAGACGTGCCGCACCGCGTGCAGCAGGCCATGGTCGAGGCTGAGGTCGCGGACGGCGAGAGCGCTCATGGCACGCCCCCCAGATAGGCGGCGACCACGTCGCGATGGGCCAGCACCGACCGGGGGTCGCCGTCGGCGATGATGCGGCCGGCATCGAGGCAGATCAGGCGTTCGGCGACTTGCAGCAGGACGTGGACGATGTGCTCGATCCACACAATGCCGATGCGGCGGCGGCTGAGTTCGCGGATGGTTTCGACGAGCTCGCTGGCCTCGGCGTCGGTCAGGCCGCCGCCGATCTCGTCGAGCAGCAGCAGAGAGGGCCCGGTGGCGAGGGCGCGGGCGAGTTCGAGCCGCTTGCGATCGAGCAGGCCCAGCGTCTCGGCCGGGCGGTTGGCGAGCTTGAGCATGCCGCACAGCGCCAGCGCGTCGGTCACGCGGTCGTAGGCGCCGGCGCGCGCCAGCACGCCGCCATGGGTGGCGGCGACGTAGACGTTCTCGAACACAGTCATGCCGGAGAACGGTTTGGGGATCTGGTGCGTGCGGGCCAGACCCCGCCGGCAGCGTATGGGCGCGGAAAGGTCGGTGACGTTCTCGCCCCGGAAGCGGATGGTGCCCCGATTGGGGGGCTGGGCGCCCGCCAGGACCGACAGCAGCGTCGTCTTGCCGGCGCCGTTGGGGCCCACAATGCCCAGGGCCTCTCCGGCGCCGACCCTGAGGTCGACGCCGTCGAGCACCACAAGCGCGCCGAAGCGCTTGTGGAGCCCTTCGGCGACGAGGATCGGAGCATCAGCATCCATGACGGGCAGCCTAACGCGCAAATGCCCTGTCAGCTATTGTAGGGCACGAGCTTGGCTGCGATCGGCACGTTCGGATCGGGGGCGTTGTCCACGATCACCAGATCGAACGGGAACGGGCTCCCCTGCTTCGATTTGATCCACTGCGCCCCGATGATGGGGGTCTCGGAGACGTTGGCGACCGGGCCGGAGGTGAAATCAACCTTGCCCACCATGGTGGTGGTGTTGAGGGTCGAGAGCGCCTTGGCCAGCGCCGACTTGTCGTTGGGCGCGCCGGAGGCCGCGATCGTGGCGAAGCCGGCATCGAGCAGCGACATGGTCGCACCCAGCTGCTGCTGCCACTGCTTGCCGGTCGCCTTGGTGTAGCCGTCTCCCACATCCTGGCTCGACAGACCCGTCAGCGGCGACTTGTAGGGGAAGGTCGGGTGCCAGTAGGCGGCGGTGGCGAGGTTGTTGCCGAGATCGCCAACCGCTTCGATGTCGCTGGGGAACAGGCCCGTCTTGGCGATCTGGGCGATCTTGATCTGGCGCGTGAGACCCTGCTGGGCGGCCTGACGCCAGAAGGCGGCAAAGTCGGGCGGGATGGGGAAGGTGTTGAACATCTCGACACCCTCGTCCTTGAACTTCTGGATCTGCGCCGAATAGTCGGTGGTGCCGTCCTCGTATCCGCCCGGATCCACCAGGGTGTAGCCGCCCTTTTCGAGCAGCGGCCCGAGCGCGCCGCGCACGGCATTGCCGTCGGCGTCGTTGGGATACATCACGCCGATCTTCCTGTTGGTGGGGATCTGCTGCCACATGCTGAGATAGGTCTTGGCGAAAGTGTCGGTGCCAAACGAGAAGCAGTAGGTCCATTTGAACGGCGAGGGCTGGCCCGGCTTCGCGCCGCGGCCGAAGTAGAAGGCCTCCCAGGGCAGAATGGTCGTCAGGCACGGCACGCCCGCCGCCTCGCAGGCATCGGCCACGGGGTTCACCACTTCGGGCGTCGAGGTGGCGAGCATGATGTCGATGCCCTGATTGGTGATGAGATCCTTGGCGAGCTGGCCGGCGCGGGCCGGGTCCGACTGGGTGTCCTGATCGAGGATGGTGACGTCGTAGGTCCTGTCGCCCACCTTGAAGCCCTGCTGCAGGGCCTTGCGGGCAAGATCGAGAATGTAGCCGTCGCCTTCGCCGAAGCCGCCGAGCGGGCCGGATCGCGGACTGATGAAGCCGACCCGCAGAGTATCGGCTGCCTGCGCGGCGTTGCCGAAGCCGCCAACGGCGATGGCGCCGGCCGCGGCGGCGGACGACGCGATGAAGCTGCGGCGGGTAAGGCCGCTCGAAGATGCTGTCATGGGCTACCTCCCTTGGCGGTTCTCAGGCCGCCTCCATGTTCCCGTTGACAAGAGTCGAACGCCGATTTGGTTTGGTAAAATGATAAATTCTGTCATACTCATAACCGGGAGGTTATTTTTTGACCGATATCCGGGTGAAATTCCGGCATCTGCGCACGCTGGTGGAGGTGGCGCGCCAGCAAAGCGTGGGGCGCGCGGCGGACGTGCTGCATGTCAGCCAGCCGGCGGTCACCAAGACGCTGCGTGAACTCGAAAGCGCGATCGGGGCGAGGCTGGTCGAGCGCGACGGGCGCGGTATCCGCGTGACGCGCTTTGGGGAAGTGTTCCTGCAGCATGCGGGCGAGAGCCTTGCGGCCATCCAGCGCGGGATCGACTCCGTGGCGAGGGAGCGCGCCAACAGCGGACCGCCGCTTCGCATCGGAGCATTGCCCACGGTGTCGGCCCGCGTCATGCCGGCCGCGATCGAGCGGTTCCTGATGCTCAAGACCGGCAATGCCGTAAAGGTCGTCACCGGAGAGAACGTCGTTCTTCTGGAACAGCTGCGGCTGGGCCAGCTCGACCTGGTGGTCGGGCGTCTTGCGGCGCCCGAGCAGATGGCCGGCCTCAACTTCGCGCACCTTTACACCGAACGCGTGGTGTTCGCCGTACGGCGCGGCCACCCCCTGCTTGGCGGCCGCAGTTTCGACTTCGCCCGCATCCGCGAATATACGGTGCTGATGCCGACGCAAGGCTCGGTGATCCGACCATTCGTCGAGCGGTTCCTCATCGCTCATGGCATCGCCGACATACCGCGCGAGATCGAAACGGTGTCGGACTCCTTCGGGCGCGCCATGCTGAGGCAGTCGGACGCCGTGTGGATCATTTCGGAGGGCGTCGTCGCCCCCGACATCGAGTCGGGAGAGCTGGCGACGCTGCCCGTGGACACCGCCGAGACGCGGGGAGCGGTGGGACTGACCACGCGCGCCGACGTGCTGCACATGCCGGCGGTCGAGCTGCTGTCGCGCTGCCTCAGGGAGACCGCCGAGGAGCTGCGGCTGTCCGATACGCGCCGGGAATCTTGACGCCCGGGGCCGCGGCGGCTAAGCAAGTAACCAAACGGTTACTAACTGGGAGGAACCGGTGGCCGAACGGCGCGTGGGGATCATCATGCACGGGGTGACCGGACGCATGGGCTACAACCAGCACCTCGTCCGGTCGATTCTGGCCATACGCGAGCAGGGCGGGCTGGCGCTTGCCAATGGCGACCGGCTGATGCCCGACCCGATCCTGGTGGGGCGCGACGGGGAAAAACTGGAGCGCATGGCCAGGCGGCATGGGCTTGCGCGCTGGACCACCGATCTTTCGGCGGCGCTTGCCGATGCCAGGGATACGGTCTTCTTCGACGCCGGCACCACGCAGATGCGGGCGGCGCTTCTTGGCAAGGCGCTCGATGCGGGCAAGCATGTTTACTGCGAGAAGCCCGTTTCCGACGATCTGCACTCGGCCCTGGCGCTCGCCAAAAAGGCAAAGGCGTCCGGCCTCAAGCACGGCGTGGTGCAGGACAAGCTGTTTCTGCCCGGCCTGCGCAAGCTGAAGCTGCTGCGCGAGTCCGGCTTTTTCGGCAAAATCCTCTCGGTGCGGGGCGAGTTCGGCTACTGGGTGTTCGAGGGCGACTGGGGCGTGGCCGCGCAGCGGCCATCGTGGAACTACCGCAAATCCGAGGGCGGCGGCATCATCCTCGATATGCTCTGCCACTGGCGCTACGTGCTCGACAATCTCTTCGGGGAGGTCAAGGCGGTATCCTGTCTTGGGGCCACGCATATTCCCGCCCGCGTCG
>DASZSH010000160.1:0-10979 GCA_035548755.1 Devosia sp. | reverse complement strand
GGCCGCGGTCGTGATGACTCTCCGACGTCTCCAGGCTCCCCTCAGCCGTCGCCTCTGTCGTCATCCCCGCGAAAGCGGGAAACCATCCTGATCCAGGTCCCTCGGCTTTGACGTGGATCCCCGCTTTAGCGGGGATGACATTTGGAAACGTCACCGCCGTTCCGGCGGCACGTCGCGCAGGCTCCGCGAGAAGGCCGCGATCTCCTCGCGGCTGTAGCTCAGATGGACGCGCCGGGTCGACGCCGGGCGCTTCGCGAGGGAGAGGCCGGGGCGGTGCTCCTGCGCCGGCCGGATGGGGCGGGGCGCGAAGCCGCCGCCGCAGTTCGGGCAGACATTGGCGAGATGCCGCTCCACGCAATCCGCGCAGAAGGTACATTCATAGGTGCAGATCCGCGCATCGAGCGCGTCGGGTGGCAGGTCCTTGTCGCAATATTCACAATTGGGCCGAAGCTCGATCATGGCGGGTTTCCAGGGTGCTGCTGAAGGTCTTGCGGTAGCTCGAAGGATCGATCGAAAGATGGCGGTGGAAGGCGCGGCGCATCCGTTCCGGCGCGCCGAAGCCGCAGCCGCGCGCGATGCTTTCGATGGCCGCGTCCGACTGCTCGAGACGCAGGCGCGCCGCGTCGATGCGGGCCTGCTCGACGAACTTGGCGGGCGTCGTCCCCGTGTCGGCGAGGAAGGCCCGGGCGAAGTTGCGCGGGCTCATGCCGGCGACCGCCGCCAGGGCGGGTACCGAGAGATCGGCTTCGGGATGGTCGAGGATATGGCGCTGCGCCCGGCGGATCGCCTCGCGGCCGCTCTCGGCGGCCAGATGCGGGCTGAACTGCGATTGCCCGCCCGGCCGGCGCAGGAACAGCACGAGACTCCGTGCGACCTCCACCGCGACCGCGCGGCCCCAATCCTGCTCGACCAGATGGAGGGCGAGGTCCATGCCGGCGGTCACGCCGCCCGAGCTGTAGAACTTGCCGTCGCGGACGAAGATGCGGTCGGGCTCGACCCGGATGTCCGGGAACTCCCGCGCGAGCCGCGCGCAGTCTTCCCAATGGGTCGTCGCCCGGCGCCCGTCCAGGAGCCCGGTCGCCGCGAGCAGGAAGGCGCCGCTGCAGATGGACGCGACGCGACGCGCGGATCGCGCCGCCTGGCCGATCCAGCGGATGAGCTTCTCGTCCTGCCGCGCCTCCCGGACCCCGCTGCCGCCGGCGATGAGGAGGCTGTCGATCGGCTCCTTCCGGCCGCGCATGGCCCGGGTCGCGACGAGCTGGAGGCCGTTGTTCATGGTCACCGGCCCCGCGCGCTCGGCGAGGATATGGAGCCGGTAGGCGGGGACGGTCCGCAGGCCCTTCTCGATCAGGCAGCGGTTGGCACTGCCGAAGACCTCGAGCGGGCCGGTCACGTCGAGGATCTGCGCGTTCGCGACGGCCAGCAGCGCCACGGTGCGCGGGCGGAGAAAGCGGGAAGGGGAGCGGCCGAGGGTCTTTGCCATGGGCCGGATTATTGGCAATGGACCCTATGGCAGCAATGACATTCAGCCCTCTTTTTCTGCCAATCAGGGAGCCGGTCAGCAGCGATCGATATTGCCACCCGTGAGATACCAGGTACCGCCGGAGATCAGATCGTAGAGGCCGGGATCGAAGTCTTTGAAGATATTGAACGGCTTGTTGTCATGGCACTTCACGTCGATATAGGAACCGAAATAGCCGAGGGCCGCGCCGCCGGAACTGCGCATGGTGCCGAAGAAGCTCGGAGGCGGGTAATTGAAGTTGGCGAACTGGCCCCGTCCCGAGGCGATGAGCTGCGCGGAATAGATGCATTTTGCCGAGGTGACCCCGGTGTTCGGGTCCATGACGCGCATCTTCGAGAAGCTTTGGTTGGCGAGGCGATAGAATTCCTCCGTGCCTCCGCCGTTCCAGGTGACGTAGAGGATCAGCGGCTCGGGTTGGCAGCCCCAGGTCACCATCTGCGCCGAATCGAACTGGTAATGGGGTCCAAATCCCAGCAGCCCGGCAAACACGGGCGGCGTCTTGAAGGCCTTCTCGGCCTTCCAGAGGATGGGCTTCTTCTCGACATCGACGCCGACTTCCGTGGAATGAACCACGAAGCCGGCCGATGGCTCGTAAGGGACGGGGCGTCCCGGCCAGGCAGATGGCTGTTCGGGTCTCCCGTGATGGCCAGGCCCATGACGGCCATGACAATCGCAGCCATGTTCCAGCCGCTCGAGGCGCGACCGCAGATCCTGCAGATCGCGGCCCAGCTCGTAGTCGCTCATGTCGATCCCCCAAAAAGCGACGTTTTCCCGGGCAATCGGGACAGGCAGGAATGCTAGCTTTCGGGGAGAAACCGGCCTTATCAAATGATGGGCGACGGTCCTTGGCCGGTGTTCAGCCCTTCAGGTCGGGAGAACCGTTTTGATCCTCGGAGTCCGGCGCCATCTTCTGCATCACGCCCGGTTCTATATCGCGGCACTGCTCGGCGCCGTCATTTGGGCCCTGCTGAAGATCCACCCGCTCGAGCTGTTGCCGCCGCCTTTGCCGATCCTGTTGGCGGGCGACGCCTTCTTCACGATCTACCTGATCCTGACCCTGCTGCTGACCGTCTACGAGGCGCCGGGCAAGATGCGCCTGCGGGCCAGCGCCGAGGACGAGGGCTTCGGTCTGATCGCCGGGATGACCGCGGTGGCCGTGGCGCTCAGCATCGGCTCGATCTTCAGCTTGCTCAACCAGGGCGGCCAGGTCACCCATATCGGCCTCTGGCTCTCGGTCGCCAATGTGCCGCTCGGCTGGCTGACGCTGCATATGGCGCTGGCCTTCCATTATGCGCATCTCTATTACGCGAAGACCGACGCGCCGGACGGGAAGCGGCGCGACGCGGGCGGGTTGAAGTTCCCCGGCAGCGAGCAGCCGGTCATGTGGGACTTCCTCTATTATTCCTTCGTGGTCGGCATGACGGCGCAGGTCTCGGACGTGCAGACCCTTTCCGCCGAGATGCGGCGGCTGACGCTGTTTCATGGCATCGTGTCGTTCTTCTTCAACACCGTGTTGCTGGCGCTTGCGGTCAATGTCGTGGTGGCGCAAGCTCAATGACGCGTGGGCCGTCCGCTGGGGGAATGCCGGCATGAGCGATACCGACAAGGCTTTCACCGGTTCCATCCCGGCCCTCTATGACCGTCATCTGGGGCCGTTGATCTTCGCGCCCTATGCCGACGACATGGCGCAACGGCTGGCGGGCTTGAAGCAGGGCCGGCTGCTGGAGATCGCCGCCGGCACGGGGATCGTGACCCGCGCGCTCGATCGCACCCTGCCTGCGCCGGTCCAGATCGTTGCCACCGACCTGAACCAGGCCATGCTCGATCACGCGGCAACCCTGACCCAGTCCCGGCGGATCGAGTGGCGCCAGGCCGACGCGCTGTCCCTGCCGTTCAAGGATGACGAGTTCGACGCGGTGATCTGCCAGTTCGGCGTCATGTTCTTCCCCGACAAGCGCAAGGCCTTCGCCGAGGCGCGCCGCGTGCTCAAGCCGCGCTGTCGCTATGTCTTCAATGTCTGGGATCGGATCGAGGAGAACGAGGTGGCGCAGCCGGTATCGGACGCGATCGCGGCCTGCTTCCCGGAGGACCCGCCGCAATTCGCCCGGCGCACGCCCTATGGCTATCATGACGCGGAGCTCATCCATCGCGAGCTGGTGGCTGCAGGCTTCGTCGAGATCAAGTCCCAGGTCGTGACCAAGCGTGCCCGCGCCGCGTCGGCACGCGACCCGGCCATGGGCCTGTGCCAGGGCTCGCCGTTGCGCAACGAGATCCTGGCCCGGGATCCCGGGCGGCTCGAGGAGGCGACAGAGGCGGCTACGAAAGCGGTGGCGGCGAAGCTCGGGCCCGGGCCCATCGACGGCAAGATCCAGGCGATCGTCTTCGAAGCGATGAAGTGACGGCGGCCCGCCCGCCCGGCGCCGGCGCTCGCCCGTCTCCCAAATAGACAGGTTTCCGTCCGCCTCCTAATCTTGCTCTAGAAGGCCGCGAGGCCGCGACAGGGGAAGGGCAGGGGCATATGGCCATCACCACGGATCTCGTTCGCCGCATCCGGGCCGGCGAGCCCGTCGTCGGGAGCTGGTTCACGGTGCCCCATCCGATGGCGGCCGAGACGCTGGCGCGCGGCGGGTTCGACTTCCTGCTGCTCGACGGCGAGCACGCGCCGGTGCCGCCCGATGCCCTCGCCGGCCTGCTGCCGGCAACCGAGCTCCAGGGCTGCCCGGTGATCTACCGGCCGCGCACCAACAGCGTCGATCTCATCCGCGGCGCGCTCGATGCCGGCGTGACCGGCGTCATGGTGCCCATGATCGAGACCGAGAGCCAGGCCCGGGCCGCGATCGGCGCCGCCAAATATCCGCCGCTCGGACGGCGCGGCATCGGTCCCTGGCGCGCCTCGAACTATTACGACGATTATCCCGGCTATGTGGTGACGGCGAACGAGGTGACCGGCCTCGTGCTGCAGATCGAGAGCAAGGAAGCGGTCGAGGCGATCGACGGCATCGCGTCGCTGCCGGGCGTCGATGTGCTCTATGTCGGTCCGGCCGACATGGCGGGCTCGATGGGGCTGAAGCCGGGCGAGAAGCATGAGGCGCTGACCGCTGCGATCGGGCGTGTCGCGGCGGCGGCCAAGAAGCATGGCAAGGCGCTCGGCATCGACGTGACCGCGCTCGATTTCCTCGCGGGCTATCGCGAGATGGGCTTCAGCTTCTTCACCTACGGCATCGACACCAGCTACCTGATGGACGGCGCCCGCGCCGCGAGCCAGGCCTTCCGCGCGCGTCTCGACGCCAAGCGCTGAATCGATCGGGAAACCCATGACCAACGTGTTCGAGCGGCTGGGCGCCGCGACCCTTATCAACGCCTATGGCCCGATGACGCGCTTCGGCGGCGGCATCATGGGCGAAGAGGTCGCGGCCGCCATGCGCGAGGCGACGCAATATTGCGTCGACATGCCGGCGCTGCAGGCAGCGGCGAGCCGGATCATCGCGGACGTGACCGGGGCCGAGGCGGGGATCGTCACCTCGGGCGCCTCGGCCGGGCTGCTGCTCGGCACGGCCGCCTGCGTCACCGGGCTCGACGCCGCGAAGATGAACCGGCTGCCGGACCTGACCGGCATGAAGAACGAGATCGTGGTGATGCGCGGCCAGCGCAATTCCTACGACCGGGCGCTCCGGGCCGTCGGCGTGACGCTGGTGGAGGTCGGCGTCTCCGACCGCGCCAACGGCACCGGCATCCGCGATGCCGACCTGTCGGAGATCCGCGAGGCGGTGGGCGAGCGCACGGCCGCGATCTTCTATCTCGCCAAGCCGCAGGCGCTGCCGCGGCTGACGGAGGTCGCGAGCCTGGCCCATGAGCTGGGTGTCCCGGTGCTGGTCGATGCGGCGGCCGAGCTGCCGCCGCTCGCCAACCTCAAGCGCTTCATCGCCGAGGGCGCCGACCTGGTGGCTTTCAGCGGCGGCAAGATGATCGGCGGGCCGCAGGGCTCGGGCCTCCTCTGCGGCCGGCGCGACCTGGTGGCGGCGGCCCTGCTGCAGCAGCTCGATCTCGATTACACATACGACGAATGGAACCCCCCGCCGGCGCTGATCGACAAGCAGCGCCTGCAGGGCGTGCCGCGCCATGGGGTGGGGCGTTCCTGCAAGACCGGCAAGGAGCAGATCGTGGGGCTGCTGACGGCGCTCCAGGTCTTCGCCCGCGAGAGCGACCGGGACCGCGAGGCGCGCTGGCAGACCCTGGCGGAGCGGCTGGCCGGCCTGCTGCAAGGGCTCTCGTCGCCTTCGCTCGCCGCTCGCGTCATCGCCGATCCCGACGGGAGCGGCATCCCGGTGGTGGAGCTGCGCCTCGGCAGCGCGCGGCGTCACGTCAACGGGCGGGAAGTCCTGCATGGCCTGCGCAGCGGCAGCCCCCGCATCGAGGTCAATCCCTGGCGGCCGGAAGAGGGGCTGCTGATCCTCTCGCCCGCCTGCCTGCGCGAGGACGACGTCCCGGCGATCGCGAAGCGGTTCGGGGAGATCCTGGGCGCCTCGTAATTCGGCATCGAGTGCGGCCTCTCCCCCGGACCCGCTCCCGCGAGGGGAGGGGGCGAGGTGTTTATTGTTCTAGCCCCCTCCCCTTGCGGGAGGGGGTAGGGGGAGGGGGCTCAAGCGGGATTTCGGTCACTACTGGCCCGGCACGCCCTTGAGCGTCTGCAGCGCCGCCGTCAGCAGCGCGTCGCTGTGCGGGACCACGCTGTCGGTCTCGGTCTTCTGGAGCCCCTTGACCGCGACCGCGATCTTGACGAGACGGCCCGCGTCGGGCGCCAGGATGATGTAGTCGGCCACATAGGCATTGGCCGAGTTGGCGCGCCGGCAGATGGTGTGGAGGCGCCGCGCGGGAAAGCCGGCCTTGGCGGTCAGGTCCTCGATGCGGGAGTCGAACAGGCCCGGACAGCCGGCCGCGTCGTTGAAGAGGGTGAGCGTGCCGGCCATGCCGACCAGGAGCGGCATCGGCGCATGGCCGCCCGGCAGCTCATAGGCGACCAGCCCGCCGCCGGTGCGCTCGGAATCGGTCCAGAACAGCGGGAAGCCCGGCGCCAGCTTGGCGCGTTCGGCCGGGTCCAGCCTCTTGGCCTGGGCGAGGCCGGCCTGGCCCAGGAGCTTGTCGGCCAGCGCGGCCAGAGCCGCCGGGTCCATCGGATGGAACTGCGCCGTGCTGGTGGGGCCGTGCGGCGTGGCCTGGGTGGTGATGCCGTCCTGGGGCACCGGCAGGCCGGCGCCGAAGGGATCGCCCACCGCCTGGCTGCCGTAATTGGCGAAGCCCATCTCGCGCATGGTGCAGGCGAGGAGCCGCTGCAGCCCGCGATTGACCTGGCTCAGCGGGTAAACCATCGACTGGCCCCGGGCGGGGTTGATCGTGATCCGCGTGCCCTCCCGCAGCCGCTGATAGATCGGCCCGGGATTGTCGAAGGTCATGCCGGCGGTGTTGGCGTCGTAATTGGTGAGGAGGGCCGGCAGCGGCGGATATTCGCCGACGACGATCTCCGCCGATTCCGCCTCGCCCCTCGTGAGCGCCGCATGCTTGTCGGTGACGCTCATGACGAAGCTGCCGTCCTTCGCGTTGGAGAAGGTGACGAACTCGCCGGTCATGAACTCGGTCGTCATGGAGCAGCGCACGAAGCTGCCGCTCTCGTCATAGCGGGCGTCGCCTTTCCAGTTGCCGACGGTGAAGGCGTCGAGCGCATGGGCGGCGGGACTGACGAGCAGGAGCAGGGCGGCGATCGGGAAGGCACGCATCGGGGGAACGACTCCGGGCCAGGGCGGCACGGCGCCGCTTGTAGCACAGGGCGCGCGGGAGGGGCGGTGGCGAATTGGGGAAGGGAAGCGGACACGAAGGCCGCAGGAAGGCCGGCGCCTGCGGTCGCCGGCCTTCGCGGTTCTCGACCCGGCAGGCCTAGCCGACCGTCGCGATGATCGAGCGGTAGGAATCCTCGGAGAAGGCCTTGAGGGTGGTGGTGCGGACATTGCCCGCCATGCCCAGCTGAAGGGCGAACTTGGCGGCGGCATCGTCGCCCGGCAGGTCGAGGATCACGATCATGTCGTAGCTGCCGGTCGTCATGTAGAACTTCTTCATCTCGCCGCCGAGCTTCTTGGCGAGCGCCTTGGCGGCGTCGAGGCGCTTGGGCGATTCCTTGACGTTCTTGATGCCCTGTTCGGTCCAGTTGGTGAGCAGGATGTATTTCGCCATGTCGAGCCTCCCTTGGATGGCGTGACGGCAAATCCCGTTCCCTGACGGCTCGCACCCGACGGCAACAGTCTATCAGCGGTGCCTTGCAGGCATGTTTAACAATTGCGGAAGTGGCGAGGGCGGCGGTGCGCCGCCGGTCCGGCAGGCTTCTTGTCACAAAGCGGTGAGGCCGGAAGGTCAGGGGTCACATCGCCGTGACCCGGCCTCTTCTGGCGATGGGCATGGCCTATCGTCCTCTCCATGCGGGCTCGCTCGTCAACAAGGCCCGCGAGGAGGAACGATGCGCAAAACCATGATGCTGGCGGCCGCCGCCGCTTTGACCCTGGCCGCCGGCCTGACCGCGGCCGCCAAGGCCGAGGACTATGGTCCCTTCAAGGTCATGGAGACCCCGGCCGGCAAGGTGCTGACCGACGCCAAGGGCATGACCCTCTACACCTACGACAAGGACTCCGCCGGCATGTCGAACTGCACCGGCGAGTGTGCCGAATACTGGCCGCCCGCCATGGCGATGATGAGCGACAAGCCGGTCGGCGACCTCACCATCATCAAGCGCGCCGACGGCACGATGCAGTGGGCCGACGGCGGCAAGCCGCTCTACACCTTCAAGAACGACAAGAAGCCCGGCGACGTGATGGGCGACAACATGAAGAACGTCTGGCACGCGGTGAAGGAGGAGTAGGCGAACGCTACGTGTTCTGCGGTTTGAAAAATCAAAGGCCCGCCCTCAAGTGGGCGGGCCTTCCGACCGGCCATTTGTCACTTAGTATTTTTCGCTACACAGCGTGTGAGGTGCCAAGCGACCCGCGAGTTATCATTTTAAGCGAAAGAAGCTGGATATCTCGATCTTGATTTCTTTGTTGATGTCGCAGACAGGGCATCGTGAATAGTACTTCTTCGTCGCTGGAGTAATCCAAGAATATGAAGGATCGTGGCGGTGAGTCATCATGCATTCGAAGCGTGGCACATCCCTCTTCCTGTCGAAAGCATAGACATCAAGTCGAGTGGCGTTGTTGAACCAGTATTTTTCAAAATGACTGCTAGGTCTGCCTTTCCCATTAAGTGTTCGTCCAATGTACAGGCACCGTTTCTGATTCCAAAAGACATAAACGCAATTTTGCGTAGTAATATGATCTGAATACCATTCTTTGAAGTTTCGCTTCTTTGCGCGCTTCCCATGACCTTTTCCCCGCTTTGGGTGCCACTGCTTTTTGTAATCATACTCTCCAAGAATTCTCTTCGAACTCTTCGACTTGAGCTGAGCCTCTGTCGCTAACTTCTGAAGGGTCACCAAGGCGCGCCGAACTTTCTTCTTCGTCAGTTTCTGAACTGCCCCCACGGCGGGCCAGACTCTAGATACCAGCCGATGGGTTTGTGCTTCGAAAAGGTCATACAGCACACCGTCAAATTGAACAGCCGTTGATGCTGGCATCTCCCCACTCCGCTGCTGGCTAAACACGACTTATGAGTGTAGTGCCTGATTTTATCGAAGTTGCGGATATGTGAACAACATGTTGTGTTTCTTTTGTCGGCCAAAGATTGGTTCTTTATTTGGATCGTCTTTTACCAAAAAGAAGGCCGGCGTTTTGCGGCGCCGGCCTTCCTTATTCCTGATGTTGTGACAGACGGCGTTACTCCGCCGCTTTCCCCTGCGCCTCCGCCATCAGCTTCTCCGCGAGCTTGCGCTTGCCGGCGGCGTCGAGCTTCTTGAGCTCGTTGTTGAGGACGCGCTCGTTGATGGCCTGGTTCCAGTAGTCGAGGCTCTCGAAGCCGAGCAGGGCGGACTTGCCGACGAACTGGCGCAGGACCTCGTTGGTCGGGCCCATCACCCAGCCGGCCTTGCCGTCGCGCAGGTAGCGCTCGATGCCGAGGCCGGGCTTGTAGCCGGTGCCGCCGCAGGCATGGAGCATCTTGTCGGTGACATGGGCCACGTTCTTGGCGGCCGAGAACTTCACCTGCCACATCCAGTGCAGCGTCTTGGCGCGCGGCAGGACCGACAGATCCTTGTGGATCGACCAGTCGCAATTGTTGGTCGCGACGTCCATCGCCTTGGCCATCTGGAAGACCATGGCGCGCGAGGTGTTGGTGTCGATGATCGCCTCGCCGACATAGTCCTGGATGGTCGGGTAGTCGGCGACCCGCATGCCCACGTCGACATGCTTCTTCATCGTGGTGTGGCGCTTGGCGATGTCGATCATGCCGAGCGAGATCCCGTTCCAGCAGGCCGAGGAGCAGAGCAGGAAGAAGGGATCGACGCATTCGTCGTTGGAGGCGGCCCCGTCGCCCTTCGGCCCCACCATGCGGTCGGGCGTGAGGTCGACATCGACCTCGAGCGTGCCGGACTGGTTGCCGCGCAGGCCCAGCCCGTCCCACTTGGAGGGCTCGGCCTTGGCCTCGTTGCCCATGATCAGCCAGCAGGTGAGATCGCCGTAATTGCCGTTAAACTCGGGGCTGGTGGTCTGGATGATGTACCAGTCGGCGAAGCCGCCCGAGGTGGTCCAGGAGGCCTTCTTGCGTACATGCCAGCCCTTGGCGGTCTTCTCGGCGCCCGAGGAGACCGGATACCAGAAATGCGAGCCGGTCTCGGGGTCGGAATAGGAGAGGGTGCCGATCAGCACATCCTTGTCGAGGCGGCTGAGGATGTCGCGCAGCGTCGGGTTGTTGTGATGGCGGAAGAGGGCCGCCGCGACCGCGCCCAGATGCATCGTGTAGCACATGGCGGTCGAGGCGCAGCCATAGCGGGCGATGGTCTCGACGGCCATGGCGGCGGCGGTGTGGTTCTCGCCCATGCCGCCCAGCTCCTTGGGCACCAGGAGGCCCAGCAGGCCCAGCTTCGAGATCGCCTCGAAATTCTTGCGCGGGAAGATCAGCTTCTTGTCGGATTCGACGGCGTTGTCGCGCAGTGTGGTGCGGGCGAGGTCGATGATCTTCGCCTGCAGCTCCTTCTGCTTGTCGGTCAGGAGCCATTGCGGGTCGTACTCGTAACCCAGACCCCAGAAATCCTCGTCGCCCCATTTCTTTTGGCTCATGGCCCGTGCTCTCCCGTTGCTGATCCCAGACGAGCCGATCGGCCTGCCGCGACATCCCCTTCCCGGCGCTGGCGTCGGCTTCTTTTCTTGCGGTCGAGCCTACACGAAAGGCGAAAACGCTGCCAAGGCGCTGCCATGCCAATTTCACGGCGCGCATGACCAATCCGATACCAATAACGACAACGGGCCACCGGCCCTAACTCATCGGC
>DASZSH010000159.1:0-8172 GCA_035548755.1 Devosia sp. | reverse complement strand
AGGGGGCGATCGATCCCTATTTCGCCCAGGGCCTCGATGGGCAGGCCGAGCAAAGGCTCGAAGCGCTTCGTGCGCTGTTCGGCGACCGCTTCTACATCGAGTTGCAGCGGCATGGCCGGCAGTCCGAGATCGGCAATGAGGCCAAGCTCATCGACTATGCCTACCGGCGGGGGGTCCCGCTGGTCGCCACAAACGAGCCGTTCTTTCCCACCCGCGCCGACTACGAGGCGCATGACGCGCTGCTTGCCATCGCGGCGGGTTCGGTCGTGGCGCAGACGGAGCGGCGCAAGCTCACCCCCGAGCACTATTTCAAGTCGCGCGAGGAGATGGCGGATTTGTTCCGCGACCTGCCGGAAGCGCTCGACAATTCGGTCGAGATCGCCCGCCGCGTGAGTTACCGGCCGCGGACACGCGGCCCTATCCTGCCGCGCTTTGCCGCCTCTCCCGACCAAACCGAGGAGGAGGGGCTGGCAGCAGAGGCCGAGCGCCTGCGGGTCGAAGCGCATGCCGGCCTCAGGCGACGCTTCGAGAAATACGGCCTGGCCGAGGGCTTTACCGTCGCCCAGTATGAAGAGCGGCTCGAGTTCGAGCTCGGCGTCATCATCAAGATGAAGTATCCGGGCTACTTCATGATCGTGGCCGACTTCATCCAGTGGGCCAAGGCGCACGATATCCCGGTGGGGCCGGGGCGCGGCTCGGGGGCGGGATCCCTCGTGGCCTATGCGCTGACCATCACCGACCTCGACCCGCTGCGCTACGACCTGCTCTTTGAGCGTTTCCTCAATCCGGATCGCGTGTCCATGCCGGATTTCGACGTCGATTTCTGCCAGGACCGGCGCGGCGAGGTCATCCGCTACGTGCAGGAGAAGTACGGGCAGGACAATGTCGCCCAGATCATCACCTTCGGAACGCTGCAGGCCCGCGCGGTGGTGCGAGACGTGGGGCGCGTGCTGCAGATGCCCTACGGGCAGGTCGATCGCATCTCGAAGCTGATCCCCGCCAACCCCGCCAACCCGATCAGCCTCGAAAAGGCGCTCGAGATGGAGCCGCAGCTTCGCGCCATGCGCGACAGCGACGAGACCGTGGCGCAGCTCATCGAGATCGCGCGCAAGCTCGAGGGGCTCTACCGGCATGCCTCAACCCACGCGGCCGGTATCGTCATCGGCGAGCGGCCGCTGACCGAGCTCGTGCCGATGTATCGCGATCCGCGCTCGGACATGCCGGTCACGCAGTATTCGCTCAAATGGGTGGAGCCGGCGGGGCTGGTGAAGTTCGATTTCCTCGGCCTCACCACGCTCACCGTGCTGCAAAAGGCGGTCGAGATGATCAACCGCAACGGCACGGCCTTTGCGCTCACCGACATGCCCATCGACGATGCACCCACCTACGAGACGTTGCGACGCGGAGACGTGGCGGCGGTGTTCCAGGTGGAAAGTCCCGGCATGCGGAGGGCGCTGGTCGACATGCGGCCCGACCGCTTCGAGGACCTGATCGCGCTCGTTGCGCTCTACCGGCCGGGCCCCATGGCCAACATCCCGACCTACTGCGCGCGCAAGCGCGGCGACGAGCCGGTGGAATATCTTCATCCGCTGCTCAAGCCGATTCTCGAGCCGACCTATGGGGTCATCACCTATCAGGAGCAGGTGCAGCAGATCGCCAAGTCGCTAGCCGGCTACACGCTGGCGGAGGCCGACCTCCTGCGCCGCGCCATGGGCAAGAAGATCAAGGCCGAGATGGATGCCCAGCGCGGGCGCTTCCTCGAGGGGGCCGAAAAGAACGGCATATCCCGCGCGCTTGCGAGCACCATCTTCGATGCCTGCGCCAAGTTCGCCGAATACGGCTTCAACAAGTCGCACTCAGCGCCCTACGCCTACATCACCTACCAGACGGCCTACCTCAAGACGCACTTCTTCCAGGAGTTCATGGCCGCCTCGATGACCTATGTCATGGCCAATACCGACAAGCTGAGCGAGTTTCGGGAAGACGCCAAGAAGCACGGGATCGAGATCGTGCCGCCTTCGGTCAATACCTCCGAGGCTGTGTTTTCGGCCCGCGATGGCAAAATCTTCTACGCCATCGGCGCGATCAAGGGCGTGGGGCAGGCGGTGGCCGAGCACATCGTAGCGGCGCGCGGCAACCAGCCGTTCCGCGATCTCGCCGATTTCGCTACCCGCGTGGATCCGCGCATCATCAACAAGCGCACCCTCGAAACGCTGGTGAATGCCGGTGCGTTCGACTGCCTCGTGCCGCGCCGGGAGCAGGCCTTTGCCGCGATCGACGCCATCATCGCCACCGCGCAGCGTACCAGCGCGGACAAGAGCGACGGCATCATGGACATGTTCGCGGCCGACACGCCCGAGCCGATCCGCCTGCCGCAGAACGTGCCGCCATGGGACCTCGCGCAGCGCCTCGAACGCGAGCGCGCCGCGATCGGCTTCCACATCTCCGCCCATCCCCTCGACGACTATCAGAGCCTGTTCGAGAGCATGAAGATCATCCCCTATGCGCGTTTCGAGCATGGGGTGCGGGAAGGCGAGCTTTCGGCCGGCAGGCTCGCGGGCACCATCGCCACCCGCGCCGACCGGCGGACCAAGAAGGGGACGCCAATGATCTCGCTGAGCCTCTCCGATCCCTCGGGGAGCTACGAGGTGATCGGCTTTTCCGAGGCGGTCGAGGCCTATGGCCGGATCCTCCAACCCGGCGCATCGGTGATCCTCAATGTCGAGGCCGACGAGCGGCCTGACGGCATTTCCCTGCGCCTGATGTCGGCGGCTCCGCTTGAGGATGCAGCGCAGAAGGCCGGCAAGAGCCTCACCATCGAAGCGAGCTCCGAAATCTGCCTCGCGCCGATCCGTTCGCAGCTCAAGCCGGGCGGCAACGGCCGCATCACCTTCATCGTCATGCGCGAGCAGGGCCGCCGCCTCTACGAAGTCGATATTGGCGGAGGCTGGCAGATCTCCCCGGCGCTCGCCGGCGCCATCAAGTCGTTCGACGGCGTGGTGGATGTGAGGCTCAACTAAGGTCTGTCGGATGCTGACCCAGACCCTGCTGCTTCTGAGCGTCGTGGGCGTGGGCGTCCTGCATACGGTCGTGCCCGACCACTGGCTGCCGATCGCCGTGCTCGCGCGACAGCGGGGCTGGACCCGGCTCGAAACGGCGCGGGCTGCCGCCGTCGCCGGCACCGGTCACGTGCTCACCACGCTGCTCCTGGGCGTCGTCGTCTGGATCGTGGGGGCGACGGCCGCGGCGCGCTACGGCACGGTTGTCGATGCCGCCGCCAGCCTGGCCCTGATCGGCTTCGGCCTGTGGATCGCCTGGGGCGCCTGGCGCGAATCGCGACCAGCGTCCGATCAGCATCACGACCATCACGGGCCGGATGGCCACCATCACGGCTCCCTCGGTCACAGCCACGTCCATAGCCACGGCGGCCACGCCCACAACCACGCCCATGAGCCCTGGGCGCGCGATGCCCTCTACGCGCCGCTTCAGGCCGCCGTCGCCGAGCGCCACGCCCACTGGCACCGGCACGGGCAGGGGCCGGCGCATTTCCACTGGCACGACCACGATGCTGCAAGCGCCCATGCCATCGGCCCCGACAGCGCCGCGGCCGCGCCGCTGCATCTGCATCGGCACGGAACCAGCGGCCGCACGGCGCTGCTGCTCGTGCTGGGCTCATCGCCGATGGTCGAAGGCATCCCGGCTTTCTTCGCTGCCGCCCGTTATGGCGCGGTATACATCGCGATCATGGCGGCGCTCTTTGCGGTCAGCACCATTTTGACCTATGTCGCGCTCTCGGTCGCCTCGGCCTCGGGCCTGCAACGGCTCCGCCTCGGGCCGATCGAGCGCTACGGGGAGGTGCTGAGCGGCCTGCTCATCGCCGCAGTGGGACTGATTTTCGGCTTGCTTTCCGTGTTGTGAGCGAAGTCTCCAGCGGGCGGGCGACCTTGCACTCCCGCTCCAAAGGCCCTATATCCCGCCCGCGCCCAGCAGGCTTCGGGCGTAATTCACACGCAGAGCCGGCGCGCTCGCCACGAGCGCTCCACCCGGTGCCTTCGGGCTCCAACAGGCTTTGCGGAGGCTCAACCGGGAAAGGATACGCCTCTCATGGCATTGCCAGATTTTTCCATGCGCCAGCTGCTCGAAGCCGGCGTCCATTTCGGCCACCAGTCGCACCGCTGGAACCCCAAGATGGAGCGCTACATCTTCGGCGTGCGCAACGACATCCATATCCTCGATCTCAGCCAGACCGTACCGATGCTCAGCCGGGCGCTCGAACTGGTCTCCGATACCGTAGCTGATGGCGGGCGCGTGCTCTTTGTGGGCACCAAGCGCCAGGCGGCGCCGCTGGTCGCCGAGGCGGCGCGCCAGTGCGCGCAGTACTACGTCAATTCGCGGTGGCTGGGCGGCACGCTCACCAACTGGCAGACGATCAGCCAGTCGATCGCGCGTCTGCGCGAGCTCGAGGCCAAGGTTGCCGAAGGCGTCGAGGGCCTTACCAAGAAGGAGCGCCTGCTGCTCGACAGGGAACGCGAGAAGCTCGAGCGCGACCTGGGCGGCATCAAGGATATGGGGAACCTGCCCAACCTGCTCTTCGTGATCGACACCAACAAGGAAGCCAACGCCATCAAGGAAGCGCGGCGGCTGGGCATCCCGGTGATCGCGATCATCGACTCCAACTCCGATCCCGATACGGTCGACTACCCCATTCCGGGCAATGACGACGCCGCACGCGCCCTCGAGCTCTACTGCTCGCTGGTCGCCCGCGCGGCCCTCGACGGCATCTCCCGCTCGTCTGCCGGCCGCGGCGCCGATCTGGGGGCGGCCGAGGTCGCTCCGGAAGAGCCCGCGCTCAGCGGCGCGCAGGCCGCCGAATAGCCGTCGTCCCGTCACCGGAACTTCATTTTCAATCGATAGGCGCGGCCCCGCACCCGGGGTCGCATGAAAGGTGGTCGAAATGGCAGTCACTGCAAATCAGGTCAAAGAGCTCCGCGAGCTGACCGGCGTGGGCATGATGGATTGCAAGAAGGCGCTCGAGGAAACGGCCGGCGACATGAATGCGGCGGTCGACTGGCTGCGTACCCGCGGTCTCGCCAAGGCCGCCAAGAAGGCCGGCCGCGTCGCGGCGGAAGGGCTTGTCGGCGTCGCCAACGAGGGGACCCGCGCCGCCATCGTCGAGGTGAACTCCGAAACTGATTTCGTCGCCCGCAACGACCAGTTTCAGGCGATCGTGGGCAATGTGGCCAAGCTCGCCATCGAGGCGGCCGGCAGCGTCGAAAAGCTGGCCGAAATGCCGTTCCCCGGCACCGGCCGGTCCGTGGCGGCCGAGCTGACCGACGCGATCGCCAAGATCGGGGAGAACATGAATCTGCGCCGATCGGCGGTCGTCGAGGTCAAGGACGGCGTCATCGGCTCGTATGTCCACAATACCGTCAAGCCCGGCATGGGCAAGCTCGGGGTGATCGTGGGGCTCGAGTCGAGCGGCGACAAGACCGTGCTCGCCGCGCTGGGCAAGCAGCTCGCCATGCACATCGCCAACACCAATCCGCTTTCGGTGTCGCCCGACGACATCGATCCGGCGGTCGTGGCCAAGGAGCGCGAGATCTACGCCGAGCAGGCCAAGGAGACGGGCAAGCCGGCCGACGTGATCGCCAAGATGGTGGAGGGCCGCGTGCGGAAGTTCTTCGAGGAAGCGACGCTTCTGGCGCAGACCTTTGTCATCGATGGCGAGAGCAAGGTGCGCGACATCGTCGCCAAGGCCGAGAAGGAGGCCGGCGCGCCGATCAAGGTGACCAGGTTCGTGCGCTACGCGCTGGGCGAGGGCATCGAAAAGGCCGAAACCGACTTCGCCGCGGAAGTCGCCGCGACGTCGGGAGTGCCGCAGCAGACTAAGGATGCCGCGTCGACCACTCCGCCGCAGGCCTGAGGCCCTTTCCCCTGGCAAGGACCGGACCTTCCGTCCGGCCCTTGCGCCGTCTGGCGGGAATCCTCGGAGAATTCGCGGGAACACCTCACATCCTGCATAAAGCGTTCTGTGCTCTGAACGCTTTATGCTCTAAACCTCTCCGCCGCCGCCGGAATCGCCCGCGCGGCCTCGTCCATCGAGGGGCCCCCATGGTCAGACCCGACTACAAGCGCATCCTGCTCAAGGTGTCGGGCGAGGTGCTCGCCGGCGACCAGTCCTTCGGCATCGAGACCGTCAATCTCGAGGCCGCGGCCAAGCAGGTCGTCGTGGCGGCTAAAGCCGGGGTGCAGATCGCCATCGTGCCGGGAGGCGGCAATATCTTTCGCGGCATGTCCGTGGCTGCCGGCGGCGCCGACCGGGTGACCGCCGATATGATGGGAACCCTTGGCACGGTGATCAACGCGCTGGCGCTTTCGAGCGAAATCTCGCGGCAGGGGGTCAAATCCAAGGTCTTTTCGGCAACAACCATGCCCTCGGTCGCCGACACCTACACCGCCCGGGCCGCCAAGGCGGCGCTCGACGACGGCTTCGTGATCGTGCTCGGCGGCGGCACGGGGAACCCCTTTTTCACGACTGATACCGCGGCGGCGCTGCGCGCCATTGAGCTCGACTGCGACGTGCTGCTCAAGGGCACCAAGGTCGATGGCGTCTATACCGAGGATCCCAAGAAGAATCCGAAGGCAAAACGCTACGAAACCGTGAGCTACGACGAAGTCATCGCTCGCAACCTCAAAGTCATGGACACGGCGGCGTTCGCGCTTGCGCGCGATAACGGGCTGCCGATACTGGTCTATGCACTTGACGACAAAGAGGGACTGATGGGGGTTTTGACCGGGCGCGTCCGGTCCACCCTCGTGGGAACCCGCAAGAAGTAGGAGTTCGCCATGGCTCAGCCACCGGCTTTCTCGCTCGACGAGATGAAATCGCGGATGCACAAGTCGATCGCTTCGCTGCGCGACGAGCTCGCCGGCCTCCGAACGGGCCGCGCCAGCGCCAGCCTGCTCGAACCCGTGATGGTCGAAGCGTACGGCACGAGGATGCCGCTCAACCAGGTGGCGACCGTGACGGTGCCCGAGCCCCGGCTGCTTTCGGTGCAGGTGTGGGACCGCTCGATGGCCCAGGCGGTTGACAAGGCCATCCGCAATTCGGGCCTGGGGCTCAATCCGGCGACCGAGGGCGCGACCATCCGGGTGCCGCTCCCCGAGCTTAACGAGGAGCGACGGCGGGAACTGACCAAGGTCGCGCACAACTACGCCGAACAGGCCCGCGTGGCGGTGCGACATATCCGGCGCGACGGCATGGAGCTGCTCAAAAAGCTCGAGAAGGACGGCGCGATCAGCCAGGACGACAGCCGCGCCAAGGCGGACCAGGTACAGAAGGCGACCGACGGAGCCATCGCCGAGATCGACCAGGTTCTTGCCGCTAAGGAACAGGAAATCATGCAGGTCTAGTCTGCCCATACTCTCGCCGATCCGGAATCGCCCATGCCCAGTGAACCCGCATCTCAGCCGCGTGCTGCAGCCCATCCGGAGCTGCGCATTCCGGCGCATATCGGGGTCATCATGGATGGCAACGGACGCTGGGCGCAGGCTCGCGGTAAGCCGCGCACCGAGGGGCATGTCGCCGGAGTGAAGGCGCTGCGCGGGCTCGTGGAAAGCTGCATCAGCTATGGCGTGGGGTACCTCACCGTATTCAGCTTCTCCTCCGAGAACTGGACGCGGCCCAAGGACGAAATCACGTTCATTTTCGGCCTCCTGCGCCGTTTTGTGGCCTCGGACCTCGAGAAGCTTCACCGCAACAATGTGCGGGTGAAGATCATCGGTTCGCGCGAGGGGCTCGACGAGAGCTTGCGCCGGCTCATCGCGGAAGTCGAGGCGACCACCGCGATGAACACCGGGCTCAAGCTCCAGGTCGCCTTCAACGATGGCGGCAAGGCCGAAATCACGGAGGCGGTCAGGCGCATCGCCTCGCTGGTGGCGGCCGGGCGGATCAAGCCCGACGACATCAGCGAGGAGACGATCGGCCGGGCGCTCTACACCGCCGGCCTGCCGGACCCCGACCTCATCATCCGCACCAGCGGCGAACAGCGGTTCAGCAACTTCCTGCTGTGGCAGAGCGCCTATTCCGAACTGGTCTTCCTTGAGGAAAACTGGCCCGATTTCGACGAAGCCGCTTTCCTGCGGGTGCTCGAGGATTATTCGAGCCGCGAT
>DASZSH010000158.1:0-7755 GCA_035548755.1 Devosia sp. | reverse complement strand
TGTTGTTCACGGTCGTGCTCGAAGGCTGCGAGTTCGCCGAGAACACGAGATAGGCAATGGCGAGCAGCGCAAGGGCGACGATGATTCCGACGAACCATCCCGTCGAATTGCTCTCGCGGGTATAGATCGTGCGGTTTCGGTCGCTCCCATAGACGGTATCGCGATCTGGGTCAGCCACAGGGACCTCCTTTTGTTTGAGTACCGTATGGCAGCAGAACGCGAAGTGCCGCGAATTGTTCCGATTTCCCGCCGGGCGGGCAGGGGACTTCGCCGGCCTTTCTAAGCCCTTGGCAGGTCTGGAGGAAAACGGTCCTCAGGAGCCGTCGAACCCGATCCCGAGATAGATTTGAGCGGCATAGACCGTCCGCCCCAATGCCATGTAGGGCACGGTTTCGAGCAGGGTGAGTGTTCCGAAATGTCCCCGCACCTCGCCCAGGCCAAGCCGGCTGTCGGTCACCACCAGGGCGTCCTCGCCGCGGTGCCCGGCCGCGTCGAACCAGAAGTCGTACTGATCGGGCCTGCTGGCGATGGCCGTCACCTCGGGGTCGTGCAAAGCGAAGCCCAGCTGGGCGGCCGTCGTGTAGCGGGTGGCCGCGACAAACCCGACCTTGTGCTCCGCCTTCAGCGCCTCAACCCGCGCGGCGACGGCAGGCCAGCCGAAAGTCGACGCGATCGTCCAGTCCAAACCGCCGCGCAGATTTTCGATCGGGATGACGGTGAGGTTGAAGGCGCAGCCCAGTGCGAACACCAGGCCGTAGATGCAGTGCAGCAGGAATACCCAGCGCCGGAATATCCAGCCCGCAAGCAGCGGCATCAGCAGGAGTATCCCGGTGATGTTCCAGTAAAAATAGGTCTCCACCAAAAGGGATAGTCCAGCCATCGCCAGGGTGGATACCGTGAAGGTCGCGAGCGCGAGCGCGCGGGCCCGCTCGCCGAAGGCGTTGTCGAGCGGGCGGCGGAACATCGCGGCGATCGCCGGAAAGAGGAAAGGCGAGATGAACAGCACGGCCAGCAGCACAAACTCGCCCAGGTGGTTGCCGCGCAGCGAGATCGCGCCGGTCCAGCGCCCGGCAAGGTGGAAGCGGAAGGAGGCGAGCCCTTCGGCGAGATTCCAGTAGATGACCGGGGCCTGCAGCGCGAGGCTGAGGAGCGCGGCAAGGTAGAGATGCGGCGTACGAAAGAGCGGGCGAAGCTCACGCCGCGTTGCGAAGAAGACGGCAATGCCCGTCCCAACCAGAACGCCGTTATATTTGGTCAGCACGGCGAGCCCCAGCACAGCGGCTCCCGCATAGAGCCAGCGATAGCCGCTCCCGGTGCTTTCCCACCTTTCGGCGAAGACCAGAAACAGGTGGGCGCTCGCCAGGCAGAGGAAGATCAGCAGGTGGTCGTGAAAGGCCACGCTGCTCATGAGGAAGAACAGCGGGGCGGCAAGGTAGATCGCTGCCGTCGGCCAGAACCAGGCCTGCGGGTCTTCCGGCTTGAGCCGCCTGGCCCAGAGCCAGAAGATCCCGAAAGTTCCGGCGAGCGTTGCCCAGGTGAGGATGCGCAGGCTGAACAGGTTCCATCCGAAGATCAGGCTCATCAGCCTGAGCAGCCAGGCATGCAGCGGGGGGTGGTCGAAATACGACCAGCCGAGCTTCTGTCCCCACATCCAGTAGTAGGCCTCGTCGCCGATCGGCGGCTCGGCGATGGACATGTAGAGCTTGATGGCAAGCAGCAGGGCGACCGCCCCCTGCGCGACGACCACGGGCCGTGCGGCGAGGGGGCGACGCTCAGCCACCGGCGTAGTCCTTTCCCAGCCAGATCTGGAATGTCCACACCGTTCTTCCGAGCCGGTCCGTCACGGGCACGTCCTCGAGCTTCTCAAGGGAGGCGAAGTGCTTTTTCGCCTCGTCGATCCGCGAGGCCGGCGCGCGATCGGCGACGATGACGGCGTCCTTTCCCTTGAGCTGGGCGGGCTGCCACCAGGTGTCGGTCTGCGAGGGCAGGGCATTGAAGGCGGGAACCGACGGATCGTGCAGAATGAAGCCGAGCTGTGCCGAATAGGTATAGCGCGCGGTCGCAATGAAGCTTCCCGGATGCGCCTGCTGCTGCGCGACGACCCGCGCCGCGAGCTCGGGCCAGCCGTAATTGGCCGCTGCCCCGCGATCGCTCAGTCCCATCAGGGCAAGCGGCGTGAGCGTGTAGGTCAGCAGGGCCCCCGAGACCAGCATCAGTCCGAAGACGACGTGCAGCCAATAGGCGATGCGGCCGCCCAGCAATCGGTAGGCGGCAGGGGCCAAGGCGGCGTAGCCGACGATGTTCCAGTGAAAGAACACCACGACATAGGCCGCAACTGCCGCCAGCGCGAGCGTGCCGCTCACATAGATCGACAGGCTGAGGCTCATCGCCCGGCGTTCGGGGGCGCTGCCGCCGAGCCACGGAAGGCGCAGCAGGCAAAGGAACAGGACCGGCGACATCGACACGAGCATGGTGATGATGAAGTCCTGCACATTGCCGAGCCGCGGGTGAGCCCAGTTGACATTCGGCCGCTCGGAGAAATGGAAGCGCAGGCTCGCGAGGCCGTCGGCCAGGTTCCAGTAGATGACCGGCGCCTGCATGGCGATGGCGAGCAGCGCCGCGAGCCATAGATGCGGGGTCAGCAGCAGCCGCCTGAGCGATGGCCGCGCAATCACCCAGACGGCATAGCCGAGCCCGAGGAACACGCCGTTGTACTTGGTGAGCACGGCGAGCCCCAGCAGCGCGCCCGCGCCGTAGAGCCGGCCCCATCGCGGCGTCCCGTCCTCCCAGCTCGTGGCAAAGCCGTGGAACAGGTAGGCCGAGGCAAGCACGAAAAAGACAAGCAGGTGGTCGTGGAAGGCGATGCTGGTCATCAGTCCGATGACGGGGATGCACAGATACGCCACCGCGCTGCGCCAGAACCAGTCGGTCGCATCGTCAGGCGCGAGGCGCCTGGCCCACAGCCACAGCACCCAAAGCGTGCCGCCGAAGGAGAGCCAGGTCAGAAGCCGCACGGAGAAATTGCTCCAGCCAAACAGGGCCGCCACGGCGCCCTGCAGCCAGCCGTCGAGGGGCGGGTGGTCGAGATACGACCAGCTCAGGTGCTGGCCCCACATCCAGTAGTAGGCCTCGTCGCCCATCGGGGTGACGCCGAGGTCGAACCAGACGCGCATCACGACGAAGTAGGCGAAGATCAGCTGCAGGAGGTTGCGGGTCCAGGGAAGGCCGCCAGGTGCGGATGTCGCCGTGCGGGTCATGGCGTCTCGCGGTAGTTGTCGCCGCGGAACAGGCGCCAGCGATAGATGATGCGGCCATAGCGGGTCACGGCAAAGGCATCCACCTGCGTGAGCGCTGCGAAATGCGCGCGCAGCCAGTCGAGGACCGGGGAGCTATCGGTTTCATCGGTGAGGATCAGTGCCGACTTTCCGGAAAGCGGCAAGCCCGCCTGCCAGAAGTCGTATTCCGAGTGCTCGGGGGAGAGTTTCACGGCGTCCGTCACCCCAAGGGCGAATCCAAGCTGCGAGGTGGTGGAGTAGCGGGTCGCCGCCACGAGGTCCGTGGGCTGGCTCGCCTCCGCCTCCCTCACATGCGCCACGACCTGGTCCCAGCCGTAGTTGATCGCCGATCCGCCCTCGATGCGGCCGCCCAGCGAGCCGAGCGGCACGACGGTGAAGTTGATGACGATCAGGATCGCCGCCAGCAGCCCGAAGGCGAGATGGGCGCCCAACAGCCAGCGATTGGCCATGAAGCGCGTGAGCAGCGGCATCAGACCGACGAATGCGACGATGTTCCAGTAGAAATAGGCGTCGCGCACGATCGCGATCGCGGTGAGGCACAGGGTCGAGATGGCGAGCGTTCCGAGCGCCAGGGTCCGTCCCAGTTCTTCCGCGGCCGATTGCGGCCGCGCCCGGATCAGCCGGACTAGGGGCGCCAGCAGTAACGGCGACCAGACGGCAATGCTCAGCAGCAGGAAGTTGAGCGGATGGACAGGGTTGAGGTGTCCGGCCGCCGACCCCCAGCGGTCGTCGACATGGTAGCGGAAGGAGGCCAGGCCGTTGCGGACATTCCACCACAGGACCGGCGCCTGCAGCGCGAGCGCGAGCAGCGCGGCCAGCCAGGGATGCGCTGTGCTCAGCTGCGGCCGGAGCCGGGGCCGCAGCACGAACATCGCGGCGAGCCCCAGTCCCACAAAGACGCCAGTGTATTTGGTGAGCATGGCGAGCCCGAGACAGGCCGCCGCGCCGTAGAGCCAGCGATTGGCCCGCGGCAGCCCGCCCTCAATGCGCTCGGCGTAAAGCAGAAACGCGGAGAGCGAGGCCAGGCTCAGCACGACCAGCAGGTGATCGTTGTAAGCGACCAGCGTCATGCCGAAAAAGAGCGGCGAACTGAGATAGATCGCCGCCGTGCGCCAGAACCAGAGCTCCCGTTCCCCGGGCGGCGCGAGCCGTCGGGCCCAGACCCCGAACAGACCCATCACCCCTGCCAGCGACAGCCAGGGCAGAAGCCGCACGCTGAGGGGATGCCAGCCCGCGACGATGGCGACGAGACGGAGCAGCCAGGCATGGAGCGGGGGATGGTCGAAGTACGACCAGTCCAGATGCTGGCCCCAGAGCCAGTAATAGGTCTCGTCCCCGAACGGATCGGCCTCGAGGTCGAAATAGAGGCGCAGGATCAGGAGCAGTCCGACGACGAGCTGCAGGACAGCGACCTCGCCGCGGAATGCCCGTTTCGCCAGCGGCGCCGTCGCCTCCCATGCCATGGGGGACCCATATCCTATTGGCGCGGCGCTGCAAGCGGTTGCGGCGTCGCGCGGGCTGGATACTATGGCCGCTGTTTCGGGGGTGGGGATGGTCAGTCCGGAGGCGCGTGCGCGCATCGCGCAGCTTTTTGCCGAGAGGCAGGAGGAGCGCCGGAAGTTTCCGGAAGGCAAGCCCCTCGAACTCAGGCGACGGGAGTGGGAAGCGCAGGCGAGACTGGACGTCCTGCCAAAAGGCGCCCGTTTCCAGCCGGGGGACGCGGCGGGCATCGCCGTGGAGTGGATGGAGATGCCGCACATCGACAAGTCGCGCGTGTTCCTGCTGCTGCATGGCGGCGGCTACAATGCCGGCTCGTACAAGACCCACCGCCGGCTGGCCGCGCTTCTGAGCCGGGCGGCGCACGGGCTCGTGCTCACGCCCAACTACCGGCTCGCGCCCGAGCATCCGTTTCCGGCCGCGGTCAAGGACGCCCTCAAGGTCTATGGCTGGCTGCTCGAACAGGGCGCGATCGAGGAGCAGATCGTGGTGGGCGGCGACTCGGCGGGCGGCGGGCTCGCGCTTTCGATGCTGCTGGCGCTGCGCGAGGCCGGCGCCAAAATGCCGCGCGCGGCGGTCGTGCTGTCCCCCTGGACCGATCTGAGCTGCTCGGGCGCCACCTATGTGCGCCACCGTTCGCTCGATCCGGTCATCGACAAGGAGGGGCTGGCGGAGGCGGGCCTTTGGTACGCCGGCTCCCGCAGCCTGCGCGATCCGATGGCCTCGCCCATGTTCGCCGATCTCGCCGGATTGCCGCCCCTGCTCATCCATGCCGGAGGCGACGAGACCATGCTCGACGACAGCCGCATCCTGGCCGAGCGTGCGAAGGCGGCCGGGGTGGATGTCAGTTTCAGGATCTTCGAGGGCATGTGGCACGTCCACCATGTCGCCGCCCCCGAGGTGCCCGAATCGGTCGCCGCGATGAATGACATTGCTGCCTTTATTCGCGCGCAATTCGGCGATTGATCATTGCTTCGGGGGCGGGTGAGGGGCGGATATGAGTGTGGCCGATCGGGACGCGGTGTTCACCGCGCTGGCCGATGAGTACAGGCGCATCCTTCTGGAGCGGTTGCGCCGGAACAATGGACAAACGCTGACGCGGCTGTGCGACGGGTTGCCGATCAGCCGGCAGGCGGTCACCAAGCATCTGTGTGCGCTCGAAGAGGCCAACCTGGTGCTGACGCAGCGCCGCGGCCGCGAGAAGCTCCACTTCCTCAATCCTGTGCCGATCCATGCCACCGCCATGCGCTGGCTCAGGCAGTTCGATGCGGTCAAGCTCGAGATTCTCGCCGCGCCCGAAAAAAGCAAAGGGCCGGGGTGATCCCGGCCCTCGCGTTACGCCTTGCTGCCGCTTCTACTGCGCCGAGGCGTAGGTCACGAGCGGGGTGATGCGCTTGATCGTGACGCGCCGGTTGAGCGGCTCGGGGCCGTCGGTCTTCACCTTGAGATAGCGCTCGCCATAGCCCTGCGTCACCAGATTCTCCGGCGGGATGTCGTAGAAGTCGGTGAGGATGCGGGCGACCGTTGCCGCACGCTGGTCCGACAGCACCAGGTTCGATAGGTCCGAGCCCACCGCGTCGGTGTGGCCCTCGATCAGGAACACCTCGCCGGGGTTGCGCTCGAGCATGCGCTGCATGGCGTCGGCCACGTTGCTGAGCTCGCCCACCTGGCTGCGCGAGATCGTCGCCTTGCCGCTGTCGAAGGTGAGGTTGCCCACCTCCAGCCGCCGCACGCTGTCGCGCAGACGGGCCGAGCGCTTGACCTCGTCGATGGTGTAGATGCGGCGGACCTTTTCCACCGGCGGCTGGTCGAGGAAGTTGTACACATCCTCCTCATCGGCCGTATCGGCATCGAGGATGTACTGGTCGGCAGGAATGGTCAGCCTCAGCGGCGGCAGATCCTGGCCGGGGTCGCGCCAATCCTCGAGGTCCTGATCGCGCGGGTCGTAGGTCGCAAGGATGATCTCGCGGCCATTGGGCAGAATCTTGGACCGCTGCAGCACGTCGCCGTTGCGGTTGCGCACGGTGACGATCTTGGTGCCATTGGGCCGCACGACGGTCTCGCGCGTGCGCCCGCGGCTCAGCTCCTCGTAGTAGATCTGATCCTCTTGCGGGTCGTAGTAGCGGTCGCGCTCCTGCTCGGGGTTCTTGATGATGATATTGACCCCGATCTGGATGATGATGCCGTTGTTCTTGGGCGCGCCATTGCCATTGGGCTGCGGCGGCGGCTGAAGGACCTTCACGTCCTTGTTGTTTGTTGGCGGCGTGAAGTCGATCTTGGTCTTGTCCGTCTTCTTGCCCTTGTCCGTCAGCACCGACACCTGGTCCTTCGGCGGCGGCTTGATGTCCGCCTGCGCCTGCTGATCGTTGGTCGGGGGCGGGGCCGGAGGCTCCGACGGCGCCGCAGCTTCGGAGGACGAGGCCGCCGGCTGCTCCGAGCTGGCGGTCGGCTCGGCGCTCGAGGCGGCCGTCTGGTCCTTTTCGGAATCGAGCAGCGGGGCGGCCTCGCTGGACTCGACATTGGACGGCAGCACCTCCACGGCGCTGGGCGTCACGGCCTCGCTGGCGTTGGGCAGCTCGCTCACCGGCGGCACAGATGATTCCTGCGACGGGGGAGCCTCCGACGAAGGCGCGGCGACCTCCGAGGAGGGTTCGCCTGGCTGGGGCGGCAGCGGGTTGAGCGTCAGGCCGAACTGGGCGAGGCAGGTCTCGACGTCGGCAAAGCCGCCATCGGCGCAGAGCTTGTCGATCTGGGCCTTGGCCGTGTCGATCTTGGCCTGGCCGGCGGAGTCGCCGGCGCTGAGGTCGGTCACGCCCTCATTGTAAAGGTTGACGGCGTCCGTCAGGGCCTTGAGGGCCGTGTTGCCCGGCTGCTCGGAGCTGGGCGCGGCCGGCTGCTCGGACGAAGCGGGCGGGGCGGCTTCTTCCGATGAAGGCGGGGCGGCCTGCTCGCTCGAAGGCGG
>DASZSH010000157.1:0-13043 GCA_035548755.1 Devosia sp. | reverse complement strand
GGCGTTGCGCGCCAAGACGCCGCGTTCGATCGATGTCGACGGCAAGGCGCTGAGCGGCGATTACAACACGGATATGGACCTGCTGCTGCAAAAGCTCGAGGCCGAACGCAAGCGCAGCCAGTTCCTCGAAACGCAGAATCGCTCGCTGATCTCGCAGCTCGAAGCCGCCGACCGGCGCCACGCCGATGCCGCTGCAGCCGCGGCCGAGCTGCGGGCTTCGCTGGCCAGGAAGGATGATGCCGCCACTGACGCGCAGAACCAGTTGATCGACGCCGAGGCGCGCATCGCCGATGCCGAGAACCGCGTGTCGATCGCGCTCGCCGATACTGCCCGGGCTGTGGAACAGTCCGACGGCCAGCGCGAACAGCTCCTCGCCGAGAAACTCGCTATCGAAGACGAGCTCGAACGCCTCAAGACCAAGGTGCTCACCGTCGAGGCGACCATCATGGCCGACTGGGACAGCGAGCGCATCGAGCAGTCCCACCTGCGCGAGAAGCTCAACGACATCGCCTCCGAGGTTAGCCGGCTCGTCTATGCCGTTGAGGGCGAGGTGCCGCCCAGCGATGAAACGCTGCTCGAGCGCGTGCAGAAATATTCCGACGATGCAGGTCCTTCGCCCGCGGCGGGCCCGCGTGCGCCCGAGCCGGTGGGGCAGGGGAGCGCCGTCTCGGATCGTCTCGCGGCCTTGCGCGACATTCAGGGCCGAACCTAGAGCTGGCGGGCCGGCGCCCCGCCAGACGCCCGGCTACTCCGATACTAGCGGCACCTCGCGCAGCATTTCGCCGGTTCGGCCGTCGAAAATGCGGATGCTGGTGGTCTGGCCATTGCGGAAGGTCACGGTCAGCATGCCCCCGGCCGCGCTCGCCGAAATAACCTCGGCGCCCGCCGGCACCTTGACGGAGGCCAGCGAATAGTCCGACAGGGACGTGGCGGAGGTGCCACCCGTCGTCTGCATCGACTTGTAGACAATCACGCCGCCGATTGCGAGAACGCCCGCGATCAGGAGCCCGATCGAGAACAGAAAGCTCCGCCTCGCCCGCCCGATCAGGGCGCGGGCCTCAGGTGTGAGTTGGGCTTGGCTGGAGTTGGGATCGCTCATGCAGGTGTCCGAAGCTGAGGACGAGGAATTCGCCGTCGCGGTTGACGCCACCCTGGCCGGGGGGCGGCTCGATGCCGTGCTGGCGAAGGCTTTGCCGGCCTTCTCGCGCAACCGCATCAAGGACCTGATACTGGCGGGCGCGGCCGCGATCAATGGGCAAACCGCCCACGAACCCAGGACCAGGGTCAAGCTTGGCGATTCCCTTGTGCTGACTGCACCCCCGCCGGAAGACCCCGATCCGGAGCCGGAGGACATTCCTCTCGTCGTGCTTTACGAGGACGACGAGCTCATTGTCGTCGACAAGCCCGCCGGCATGGTCGTCCATCCCGCCCCCGGCGCTGCGCACGGCACGCTGGTGAATGCCCTGCTCTTTCATTGCCGGGGCCGGCTCCCCGGCATTAACGGCGTCAGGCGTCCGGGCATTGTGCATCGGCTCGACAAAGACACCTCGGGCGTCATGGTCGCCGCCAAGACCGAACGGGCTCTTGCGCATCTTGCCGCTCAGTTCGCCGATCACGGCCGCACCGGTCCGTTGCACCGCTCCTACATCGCGTTCGTCTGGGGCCAGACGCAGCAGGGGCGGGGCACGATCGATGCCCCCATCGGGCGCGACCAGAACAATCGTCTCAAGCAGGCCATTCGCCGCGACGGCCGCGAGGCCGTCACGCGCTTTGCTGTCGAATCCCGCTATGGCGGCGAGGGCTGGGACATCACGCGCCTTCGCTGCGAACTCGAGACCGGCCGCACGCACCAGATACGCGTTCACATGGCGCATATCGGCCACCCCCTGGTCGCCGATCCGCTTTATGCCTCCGGCTACGCGACAAAGTCGCGCCGCCTGCCCGACGATCTGCGCGGCATCGTTGACCGGCTGGGGCGGCAGGCGCTGCACGCGGCCGAACTTGGCTTCGAGCATCCTGTCACCGGCGAGGAGATGTTTTTCAACTCGCCTCTGCCTGCCGATCTTTGGGCGTTGGCCGAGGCGCTCGCGCCCTACGACAAAGCGATGTTCTAGCCTAGGTCAGTCGCCCGAACCACAGCAGCGACAACACGCCCGCAAGCATCGCGAGCACTGCGCCGGCTCCGGCGAAGGCGAACGCGATTTCCGTCAGCTTCTTTTCACCCACGAGCTTGGTGGCGAGCGAGCCATAGACGCGGCTCAGATCGTCGGCGGAGGCGGCGGCGAAATACTGTCCGCCCGTCTTGCGGGCGATCTCCTGCAGCGTTGGAGCGTCGAGCGCCGCCCGCATCGAGCGCCCGCCGAAATCGACAACCGTTCCGTTCGGCGATCCGAACCCCACGGTAAACACACGCACTCCCCAGTCGGCTGCGACCTGCCCCGCCATCAGCGGGTCGGGACCCGTGGTCGTCGCGCCGTCGGTCAGCAGAATGATCACCGCGTTCTGGTACGATCCGGGCGCCACCGGCATATGCGGGGGCTTGCTCGAATCGCTGGTTTCTCCCCGTCCGGTTTGGCTGTCGATCGGCCCCGATGAGCTGCGCAGCGATTGGCTCAGGCCCTGGGCGAAGAGATTGCTGCCGCCGGGCGCCGCCATTGAAGACGAGAAGTCGTCGTCCGGGAAGATCGTCCTCAGCGAGGCGAGCAGCCCAGAGCCGACTGCCGTGCCCCTCCTCAGCTCGAAATTGTCGATGGCCGCGTAGAGGGCATCGCGGTCCAGCGTCGGCGCCTGCGCAAGCAGGGCAATTCCCGCGAACGCCACGATGCCGATGGCGACGTTGGAGGGTTGCTGCTCGATGAACTTCTTGGCCGCGGCCTGCGAAGCCTGGATACGGCTGGGCTTGACGTCTGCGGCCTGCATCGAGCCCGATACATCCATGGCAAGGATCACGGTCGCGCGCGAGGACGCCAGGGTGACCACCGCGGCGGGCCGCGCCACCGCCACGATCAGCACCGCGAGCGCAATCAGCATCAGGGCAGGGGGCGCGTGCTTGCGCCAACCCGCGCCCTGGCCGATTGCCGCTTTGACGAGCGCCAGGTTGGCGTAGCGCACCACCGCACGTCTGCGACGCCTCAGGATCCACACATAGAGCCCGACAAGTATCGGGATCAGCAGCAGCAGCCAGAGCGCTTCGGGCCAGATGAAGGTCACGGCGCCGCCTCCGCTGCCGCTTCGGGGACCAGATGCGCGGCCATCGCGCCGTTCCCCGAGCTCAGTGCCCGCTGCGCCTTACGCAGTTCGGCAAAGCGGCGAATGGCGTCGATCAGATCGTCGTAAGTCGACAGTTCGAGTACGTCGCAGCCGGCCGCTGCAAAGGCCTCGATCAGACCCGCCTCGCGCTGTTCCGATAGAGCGGCGAAGCGGCGACGGAACGCGGCATCGCCCGTGTCGACGAAGACCTGCTCGCCGCTCTCGGCGTCCTCGAAGGGCAGGAGCCCGATATTGGGCAGCGCTAGATCGACCGGATCGACCAGTCGAACCGCCAGCACTTCGTGCCGGCGCGTAAGCATGGCCAGACCTTTCTCCCAACCCGGAGAGGACACGAAGTCGGAAATCACGAACATCAGCGAACGCCGTTGCACGGCGCCGAGCGCGTGGCCGAAGAATGCGCCGAGGTCCGTCTGGGGCGCCCGCAGCAGCCGCGGATTCTGCACGATGCGGTCGATGATCTGCAGCACATGCAGCCGTCCGCCGCGCGGCGGCATCACGTAGCGGTTCACCCCATCGAACAGGATGGCGCCCACCTTGTTGCCCTGTCGCGTCAGCAATCGCGCGAGCACCGCGACGAACTCGGTGAGCACCTCGCGCTTGCTGACCTCGCCCGAGCCGAAGTCGACCGACGGAGAAAGATCGCAGAGAAACCACGCCGTCACTTCGCGGTCTTCGTTGTAAACCCGCACATGCGGGACGCCGGTACGGGCCGTCACGTTCCAGTCGATGTGCCTCACGTCGTCATGCGCTTGGTACTCGCGCAGATCGGCGAGGTCGAGGCCGAAGCCCCGGAACAGCGTGCGATAGTCCCCTTGCAGCAGCCCGTCGAGCCGGCGGATCACCGTCCATTCGAGCCGCCTCAGCAGCGCGTCGGGACTTTCAGGCGACCTGGACATGGCTCTCGAGCAGCTTTTCCGGAGCCGGCACGGCCTTCAGCACCTGCCGGACGATGTCGTCGGCGCCGACTCCCTCCGACAATGCCTCGTAACTGAGCACGATCCTGTGCCGCAGCACATCGGGCGTCACATCGATCACATCCTCGGGTAGCACGTAGTCGCGGCCGCGCAGGAAGGCGAGCGCGCGCCCCGCCTCGATCATGCCAATGGTGCCGCGTGGGCTCGCCCCGTAGAGGATCAGCCGGCTGGCGTCCTTGAGCCCGGCCTTCTCGGGCTCGCGCGTCGCCATCACCACCTTTACGGCGAACTGCATGATGGTGGGATCGACATAGAGCTCTCGCACCCGCTTCTGCAGCGCCAGCAACTGTTCGGTGCTTGCCACCCGCGCCACTGCCTGCGCTGCGCCCGTGACCCGCGAGACGATGACATACTCCTCCTCTTCGCTGGGATAGCCGACCAGCACCTTCATCATGAAGCGGTCGACCTGCGCTTCCGGCAGGGCATAGGTGCCCTCGGTCTCGATCGGATTCTGCGTCGCCATCACGACGAAGGGATCGGGCACTCTGTGCGTCTCGCCGGCAATGGTCACCTGCCGCTCCTGCATCACCTCGAGCAGTGCGCTCTGCACCTTGGCCGGCGCCCGATTGATCTCATCGGCAAGCAGCAGGTTGCAGAATACTGGGCCGAGCAGCGTCGAGAACTCGCCGCTCTTCTGGTTGTAAATGCGCGTTCCGACGAGGTCTGCCGGCACCAGATCGGGCGTGAACTGGATGCGCTTGAACGTTCCACCGATGGCATTGGCAAGGGTGTTGACCGTCAGCGTCTTGGCAAGGCCCGGCACGCCCTCGACCAGTAGGTGCCCGCGCGCCAGCAGGGCCACCAGAACGCGCTCGAGGAAACGGTCTTGTCCCACGACGATCTTCTTGACCTCGTAGAGCACCTGCTCCATCAGCGCCGCACTCGCCGGCGGTTCCTTATCCATGCGTGCTCTCCTAGAGCGGGTTCTCGCCCACCGCCTGCGCAGCGCTTTCGATCGGCACCGCAAAGCCGATCCCGGCAAACGTGCGCGCTCCCGTGGGGTTCAGTATTGCCGTGACGATCCCCACCACCTCGCCATCCGCATCGATGAGCGGCCCGCCTGAATTGCCCGGATTTGCCGCCGCGTCGAACTGGATGAGGTCGGTGAGCTGCACCTTGTGCTCATCCACGAAGGCGCGATGCAGTCCCGACACGATCCCGTCGGAGGCCGATGGGCCGATGCCGAAGGGGAACCCGATCGCGACCACCTCGTCGCCCGGATTGAGGATGGCGCTCGGCGCCATCGTCGCCGGCTGCAGGTCGTCGGGGATCATGCTGGTGCGCACCACCGCCAGATCGTTCTGCGGCTGCGCTCCGACGATGAAGCCGTTGGTTTCGGTGCCGTCCATGAACGTCACCCGCAGCCTGGCCTCCGACCCGGCGACATGAAAATTGGTGAGAATGCTGCCTTGATCGTCGATGACCACGCCCGTGCCGATCGTGTCGGGCTTGTTGACCGCATCGAACCACGGCAGCAGCCAGCTCTTGGCCGCCCACTTCTCGTTGCTTTCCGGCCAGTCCGATTTCTCGTACCCCGCGATCCGCACCACCGAGGGCAGCACCTTGGCGTAAGCGATCGAGGCTAGCGATGGGGGCCGGTCCCGCTCGTCCACGACCTTGTTGACCGCCCGCGTAAAGTCCTGGTCCGAGATCCGGGGGATGATCGGCCGCGTCAGCGCGTAGGCCGAGAGCATTGCCGCCGCCACGACCGTGCTCGCCGCAACCAGCAGCGGTCCCCGGTGACGGGCGGAAAATTCCTGCCACCAGGCCGCCGCACGGCGCCTGAGGCCCGGCCCCCGATCCTCCTCGGGCAGCACATAGGTCGCCGGAAGCCCGGAGTAAGCGCTGCCGCCCGCCGCGCGCGGTCGTCCAGACCGGCTGTATAAAGGCCGTCGCTTCGACATGCGTCCCTGCCATGAGGGTCGATGCTGGGCCGAAGGCTAGTCCCGCCTTTGTGGCATGCCAATCGCCAATTGCGGTCCTCTTCTCACATTGCCGTGTCGGGGTTCGCCCGCGCCTCCCCGCACCCGAGCAAATGTTTGCAAGTTCAAAGTTCTCTGCTAGGCGAGAACCGGTTGGGGAGTCTTCGGCGGAATTTTCGGCCTGCTTGCGAGTCGCGCCAGGCAACAAGGCGAAGACCTACGGCCAGGAGGAAAATCATGGACATTCCGCGCATCACGCGCCCGCCCAAGCACATCATCGAGTCGCTCAGGGACATCGGCACGGCCACCGTCGCCGGTTCGCTCGGCCATGCCGGCTTCCGCAACCCTCACATGCTTGGTCCGGTCACGCAGCGCCCGGGCAAGTCCATCGTCGGCCCGGCGCTGACTCTGCAGTTTCTGCCGCAGCGGCCCGATCTGTTCTCCGAGGGCGAATATGCCGATCCCGAAACGCAGCTTCACCGTCACGTCCTCTACCAGGTCGAGGAGGGCGACGTCGTGGTCGTCGATGCCCGCGGCGACATGAGCTCGGGCGTCTTCGGCGACATGATGTCCACCTATTTCAAGGGCCGGGGCGGCGCCGGCATCGTCATCGATGGGGTCATGCGCGACCGCCCCAATGTCGAAAAGCTCGACCTCGCCCTGTGGCTCCGCGGCTGGACGCCCAACTACCACGTGCAGGTCAGCATCTTCCCCTCCGCCGTGAACGTGCCGATCGCCTGTGGTGGCGTGACCGTGATCCCGGGCGACATCATCATGGCCGACGACGACGGCGTCATCGTGCTGCCGGTCTCGATGGCCGAGAAGGTCATCGAGGATTCCAAAAAGCACGCCGAATGGGAGGTCTTCAGCCGCGAGAAGCTCAAGCAGGGCGCCGACCTGCGCCGCTACTACCCGCTGCACCCCGACGCCGAGCCCGAATACCAGGCCTGGAAGAAAGCCCGCGGCAAGGCTTAGCGCCGCGCTTCCAAGCGGCGCTAGACGTCGTCCACCGCGCGTTCCTGCAGCGCGAAGTTCTGCAGGATCACCGCCTTGTCGACGTCGCTGTCGGCGACCGTGATGATCGAGTGGAACGCGGCGCGGATGATGTCCTTCTTGGAAGCCTCCGGATGCGCCTTGCGTGCAGCCTTGAGCAGCTCCTTTGGCGTCATCTTCGGCCGTGCCAGCGACAGCAGCGTCGCCTCGATCGATCCGCCTGGCGGTGCACCCTTGTCCTGCCCCTTGTCCTTTGCCATCGCTACCCCTTTCCCCGTTTTCCCGCGAAGGGTGCACATCTGACTGTCACAATCCAGCATTCACGCCCGCCAGTGGGGTTTGGGCTCGCCCAGCGTTCTGAGCGCTTCGGCAGGTTCTCCGTCGATGCGTCGGATCAGCAGCCGCGCCAGCTCGGCTCCGGCTGCCAGCACGTCCTCTTCGATCGTGTCGATCTGCGGGTAGAGCGCCGGCAACAGGTCCGACGTCTGCTTGCAGATGAAATGGACATCCCGGCCCGCCACAATCCCTTCGTCCTCGAGCCCCCGCAGCATCAGGATGGAGCGCAGCTCGCTGTCGCAGATGATCCCGTCGGGGCGGGCCCTGGCGAGCGCGCGTCCAAGTTGCCGCATTTCGCCTGAAGGCGCCTTGTCCACCCCGGGGCTGGTGACCGTGGTGTCGATCCCCAGCCTTTCTCCGGCCCGGCCGAAGGCACTCACGATGGTGTGGTAGTTGTATGTGGCTTCGCTCCCCACCACCAGCGTCACCCGCCGGCGGCCCCTCTCGGCCATCCGCTCCATCGCCATGCTGATGAACGCCTCGGCGTGAAAGTCGTGAAACGGGTGTGGGGCCGGGAATTCCGTTCTCCCGTGGCTCACGAACGGAAAGTCGTGGTCCATCATCAGTTGCACGCGCGGGTCACGCGCCGTGGTGTGCGTGATGATCACCCCGTCCGCCGTGCGGTTCTCGATGATGTAGCGGATCGCCTCGAGCGGGTTCTCCCGTTCGAAGTCCGGCGTCACGTTCATATGGTACCGCGTGCCGCGTATGCCCCGGCCGATGCCCTGGATCAGGTAGCGGGCGAAGTCGATGGTCTCTTCCGCCCGCACCAGCACCAGCGCCAACACGCTGGTCTTGCCCGTGCGCAGGCGGACGCCGGCGCGATCGGGAACATAGCCGAGCTGCGCCGCCGCCTCCATCACCCGTCGGCTCGTCTCGGCGCGCAACCGTTCGCCTCCGCGCAGCGCCAACGACACGGTCGACGGGCTGAGCCCGGTGACTTCGGATATTGTCTTGAGCGTGGCCCGTCCGCCCGGCCTGCTCACCTTCGAGTCGCTGGCTGGCTTGCGCATCTTCGGCCTCCGCCGCCTCCCCTCCTTACCTCGGCAAGCGTTCCGAGGCGAGCCTCGCCCTGGCCTGCGGCGCTCGTGGCAGTCGCAATTCCGGACCGCCTGATCTATGCAATGGCCGCCGCGGCCGTCTATTCCGTCGGCGGGCGCATGATCAATACCGGCTTTGCCGGGTCGGCGTGAAAGGTTGAATATGGCGGACCGCATAACGGCCGCGCGGGTGGTTGTCACCAGTCCGGGCCGCAACTTCGTAACCCTGGTTGTCGAAACGGCGGCGGGCCTCACCGGCATCGGCGATGCCACCGTCAACGGCCGCGAGATGGCCGTCGCATCCTACCTACACGACCACATCGCGCCGCTGCTCGTCGGCCGCGACCCAGCGCAGATCGAGGACACCTGGCAGTATTTCTATCGCGGCGCCTATTGGCGGCGCGGACCCATCACCATGGCCGCCATCGCCGCCTGCGATGTCGCGCTTTGGGACATCAAGGCCAAGGCCGCCGGCATGCCGCTCTACCAGCTTCTGGGCGGCGCAAGCCGCTCGCGCATGCTTTGCTACAGCCATGCCGACGGGGCCACCATCGAGGACGCGCTCGAGGCCGTCGAGCGCAAGCGCCAGCAGGGATTCCGCGCCATCCGCGTCCAGGCGGGGGTTCCGGGGCTCGAACGCATCTATGGCGTCCATGGGCACGGCGCCGGCGACCCCGCGATCGCACCGCTCGAGGGCGACTGGGATACGCCGGCCTATCTCCGTCACGTTCCGCTGCTGTTCGAGGCCGTGCGCAACCGCTTCGGCCCTGAGCTGCACCTGCTGCATGACGCGCATCACCGGCTGACCCCCAACGAGGCGGCCCAGCTCGGTCGTTCGCTGGAGCCCCATCGCCTGTTCTGGCTCGAGGACGTCACGCCCGCCGAGGACCAGACCGCCTGGCGTCGCGTCCGTCAGATGACCACAACCCCGCTCGCCGTGGGCGAAGTCTTCAACTCGATCTGGGATGCCAATGTGCTCGTTACCGAGCGCCTCATCGACTATCTTCGCGCCACCATCGTTCATGCGGGCGGCATCACCCACATGCGCCGCATCGCCGACCTGTGCGGACTGTACAATGTCCGCACCGGCTTTCACGGCGCAGCCGATCTTTCGCCCGTCACTATGGGCGCGGCGCTCCATTTCGGCCGCTGGGCTCCCAACTTCGGCATCCAGGAATATGCGGTTCATCCCGAACAGGCGCGGGAGGTCTTCTCCTGGGACTGGTCGTATCGCGACGGCGATCTCTACTGCGGCGAGACGCCCGGCCATGGCGTGTCATTCGACGAGAAGGCGGCGGCGAAGTTTCCCTACGAGCGCAGCTATCTCGATGTGAACCGTCTCAAGGACGGCACGATGTGGGACTGGTAGGGCAGCCGGGTCGGCGCGAAATCTCCGGGCAACACGCGGCATTTCCGCCGCGCCATGCTGCCGCGGAAATGGATTTCTGTTCCAATAGGCTGGCGCGCCATGTCGTTTCTCGACGGCGCTCGAAACCTCGGTGAGGCTTGCGGGTGTCGGGAAGGAGAGCGCATCATGTCTAGACTGCTTGATCTCTTCCGCTTCCGTCTGAGGGCGCCGGCCACCCAGCGGATATTCTTCACGCCCGAGCCGCCGCTCCGCCAGGAGGAGCGCGATGCGGCCGTTCTTGCCGGCAAATACCCGCCTGAAGGCGCGGACATCGAGAGCGTCAGCGAGTACCGCCTCGCCAGCCTCATGCAGTACCCGCACTACTAGGCCCGGCGGCGGGCCGTTCTCCCCCGGGATTTGCAGGGGAGGGAGCCCGCCGTCATCCCGTCTGCCGAACCGCCTCCGCCGCCCCCGCCTCGCGCAGCAGCCTGAGCTTGGCCTCGAGCGTATTGCGGAATCGTGCATTGCCGGCCAGCTCCGGCGTAAAGACCCGGTCGAGCCGCAGATACCCCTCCACCATCCGCTCGGGATCGATCATGGCGAATTCCTTGGCCATCGGGTCCTGCACCACGATGGGCCTCCCCCCAAGGTCCATACCTCTCGCATAGATCATCCACGCCGCGACAGCGAGGCACAACCGTTCGATTGTGCCGCCGGTCTTCAGCCGGTCCGCGATCGTTCCCAGCAGACGCTGCGGCAGCTTCTGCGAACCGTCCATGGCGATCTGGTAGGTGCGATGCTTCATGGCGGTGTTGGAATAGCGCTCCAGCAGGCTCCGCGCATAGTCGTCGGTCGCCGCCTTGGGCATCCCGAGAGTCGGCGCGATCTCTTGGCTGAGCTCGTTACTGACAAAGCGGTGGAAGTCCGGCTGCGCGATCACCTCCGCCACGAATTCGTAACCGCTCAGATAGCCCAGATAGGCCATTGAAGAATGTGTGCCATTGAGCATGCGGAGCTTCATGCGCTCATAGGGCGCAACGTCGCTCACGAACTGTGCCCCCCCGGCCTCGAGCGCTGGACGCGCGCCCGCGAAGCGATCCTCGATCACCCACTGCAGAAATGGTTCGGCCATCACCGGCCAGGCATCCTCGAGTCCGAGCAGCGTCGAGACCTCCGCGCGGTCGGCGTCGGTCGTCGCCGGCACGATGCGGTCGATCATCGTTCCGGGGAAGGGCACGTTGTCGCGGACCCAGCGTCCCAGTCCTGCATCCACGGCCTCGGCGTACTCGGCGAAAACCCTTCCGGCGACCTTCCCGTTGTGCGGAAGGTTGTCGCAGCTCACGACCGTGAACGGACCCAGGCCGGCCTCCCGCCGCCGCCTGAGAGCCTCGGCGACGATCCCCGCCGCCGTGGCGGGGTCCCGGGGATGAGCGAGATCGGCCACGATCTCGGGGTGGCCCAGATCGAGTCCGCCGGTTGCGGCGTTGTAACAGTAGCCTTTCTCCGTGATGGTCAGCGACACCACCCTCGTCGCCGGGTCCGCCATGCGCGCGAGCAGGCGCTCCTTCTCGTGCGCAGCGTCGATCACGCCGAGCACGGAACCGACGACCCTGATCCGCCGCGCCGCGTTGTCTTTCACCAGCACGCTGTAGAGCCCGTCCTGCGGCGTCAGCGCATCCTTGGTATCGGGCCGCCTGAGGCTCGCGCCGACGATCCCCCAGGAAGGGTCCCGCGCCAGCACATCGTCCACCACTACGGCCTGGTGGGCACGATGGAATGCTCCGATACCCAGATGCACGATCCCGGGGGTCACGGCGCTGCGCGCATAGCCCGGCGTCTCGACGGATCGGGGGAGCCGTCCGAGGGTCGCGTTCGACAGTCTCACAGCCGATAGGCCTCCTTGGGCAGCCGGTAGGCCAGGTCGCGCGCCACTTCGAGGGCCTCGTCCTCGCCCAGCCGGTGTTCGACGACGAGCCGCGCCAGATAGTTGCAGTCGATGCGTCGCGCTACGTCGTGTCGGGCCGGAATCGAGGGAAACGCCCGCGTGTCGTCGTTGAAGCCGACCGTATTGTAGAAGCCGGCGGTCTCGGTCGCCAGTTCGCGAAACCGCAGCATGCCCTCCGGACTGTCGAAGAACCACCAAGGCGGTCCCAGCCTCAGAGCCGGATAGACTCCAGCCAGGGGCGCCAGTTCGCGCGCATAGCTCGATTCATCGAGCGTGAAGAGGATGACTCTCAGCCTGGGCTCCATGCCGAAGCGGTCGAGCAGCGGCTTGAGCGCGGCCACATAGTCCGTGCGTCTTGGAATGTCGAAGCCCTTGTCGGGTCCGAACGCGGCGAACATTGACGGCGAATGGTTGCGCCACGCCCCCGGGTGGATCTGCAGCACCAACCCGTCCTCGACGCTCATCCGGGCCATTTCGGTCAGCATCTGCGCACGGAAGAGTTCACGCTCGCCAGCGTCGGCTTTTCCCGCTCGCACCTTGTCGAACAGTACGGCGGCCTCGGCCTCGCTGAGATCGGCGGTCAGGGCGCTTGGGTGGCCGTGGTCGCTGGCTGTCGCCCCCATCTGCTTGAAGTAGGCCCGGCGCTCCCAATGCGCATCGAGATACCCGCCCCATCGGCCCGTATCGCATCCGGTCATCTGGCCGAGCGTGTCGAGGTCGGACTGGAACGTCGGCCGATCGGGGTCGATCACCGCATCGGGCCGGTACGTCGGAACCACGCGGCCCGTCCAACCGGAGTCGCGGATTTGCCTGTGCCACTTCAGCTCGTCGATCGCCGGGTCTGTCGTCGCGATGACTTCGAGCTTGAACCGCTCGAACAGGGCGCGCGGCCGGAAGGCCTCTGTCCGAAGCGCCGCCGCTATGGCGTCGTAGATTCGGTCGGCGTTATCCGCCCCCAATGTCTCGGTGATCCCGAACAGCGTCTCGAAGGTGGTGTCGAGCCACATCCGCGTCGGCGTGCCGCGGAAGAGATGATAGTGTTCCGCAAAGCGGCGCCAGATGGTCCGACCATCCGTCTCGACGGGTCCTCCGTCGCGTCGCGCCACACCCAGCTCCTCGAGCTTCACGCCCTGGCTCACCAGCATGCGCGTGACATAGTGGTCAGGCACCACAAGCAGTCGCGCTGGATCGGGGAAGGGCAGGTTCTCGGCATAC
>DASZSH010000156.1:0-4238 GCA_035548755.1 Devosia sp. | reverse complement strand
GGCGGCGAAGTGGTCGCCGTCGCCGGCGAGATCCTTGATGGTGATCTCGGCATCGGGAAAGCGGGCTTTGATCAGCCGCTCAATCTCTTTGTCATCCATGGGCATCGGAGAGGGACCTGCTAGCAAGAGTCATCGGTTGCGCGGGAGCGCCGCAGCTACTCCGGAGGCTCCAGCCGGCGCGCGGTCCGGTCAAGCCCATCCTTCATGCGGCCGATCTTTAGATTCTGGCCGGCCCCTGCCCGGGTGCGGCGAAGACGCTCCGGCACGAGGCAGATCGCATTTTTGACCATGCGGCCTATATAGCACGAAACGCGAACTCGGGGAAGGCAGCGGCCGCAGCAACCTCCGGTTTCGGGTGCTACTGCAACTTGCTCATGTAGCCCGGCAGCCAGCTCTCGTGCGCCGCCCGCAGATCGGCCAGCGTGAGCATGGGCTCGCCCTTGAGCGTCAGGGAGTTTCCGCCGGCACGCCCGATGATGCGCGCGGGAAGGGCGAGCAGGCGCGCGCGCTCCACGATCTCCTCCGCCAGCGATGGCTCAGCCGCCACCACGTAGCGCCCCTGGTCCTCCCCGAACCAGATGGCGTGAGCGGGCAACTTGCCCTCGTAGGGAAACAGCTCGACGCCGATGCCGCCGGCAAGTGCCATCTCCGCGACTGCGACGAGCAGCCCGCCGTCGCTGATGTCGTGCACGGTGCCGGTCTTGCCCTCGCGGATCAGCGAGCGCACCAAATTGCCGGCCTTGATCTCGTCGGCGAGGTCGACGGGCGGCGGCGCGCCCTCGAGCTTGCCGACCACGATCTGCTGGTAGAGGGACTGGCCGAGGTGCCCTTGCTCGCGGCCGATCGCGATCAGCAGATCGCCCTCGCGCTTCAGACCGATCGTTGCGGTGCGCGCGATATCGGGCACGAGGCCGACGCCGCCGATTGCCGGCGTGGGTGGGATGCCCTTGCCGTTGGTCTCGTTGTAGAGCGACACGTTGCCCGACACGACCGGATACTTGAGCGCCTCGCATGCCTCGCGCATGCCCGCAATCGAGCCGACGAACTGGCCCATGATCTCGGGCCGCTCGGGATTGCCGAAGTTCATGTTGTCGGTAATGGCCAGTGGATCGGCGCCGACTGCGGTGAGATTGCGCCACGTCTCTACGACCGCCTGCTTGGTGCCCATGACCGGATCGGCCAGCACATAGCGCGGGGTGACATCGCAGGTGGCGGCAATCGCCTTCTTCGTGCCGTGCACGCGCACCACGGCAGCGTCGCCGCCCGGGCGCTGGATGGTGTCGCCCATGACGGTGTGATCGTACTGCTCCCAGACCCAGCGGCGTGAGCACAGGTGCGGCGAGTTCAGCATGGTCTTGAGCGTGCCGAGGATGGCGTTGGGGGCTGGAACCCACTCCGGCAGGATGGTCTTGGGCGGCGTCGTCGCGACCCAGGGCCGCTCGTAAAGCGGGGCGGAGTTGGCGAGCTTGTCGACCGGCAGGTCCGCCTCGATCTGGCCCTTGTGCCTGACGATCAGCCGACCGGTGTCGGTGGTCTTGCCGATGACCGCGAAGTCGAGGCCCCACTTGCGGAAGATCGCCTCGGCTTGCGCCTCCGCTCCAGGCTTCAAGATCATCAGCATGCGCTCCTGGCTCTCCGAGAGCATCATCTCGTAGGCCGTCATGCCGGTCTCGCGCTGGGGCACGTGGTCGAGATCGAGGTCGATGCCGACGCCGCCCTTGTCCGCCATCTCCGACGTCGAGGAGGTAAGGCCCGCCGCCCCCATGTCCTGGATGGCGATGATCGCATCGGAAGCCATGAGCTCGAGGCAGGCCTCGATCAGCAGCTTTTCCGTGAAGGGATCGCCGACTTGCACGGTCGGGCGCTTCTCGTCCGAGTTCTCGTCAAACTCGGCGGAGGCCATGGTGGCGCCGTGGATGCCGTCGCGCCCCGTCTTGGAGCCGACGTAGACCACGGGCAGGCCCACGCCTTTGGCGGCCGAGTAGAAGATCTTGTCCTTCTTGGCGAGACCGACGCACATGGCGTTGACGAGGATGTTGTTGTCGTAGCCCGCGTCGAAGTTCACCTCGCCGCCCACGGTCGGCACGCCGACGCAGTTGCCATAGCCGCCGATGCCGGAGACGACGCCGGAAACGAGATGCCGCGTCTTGGGATGCGATGGATCGCCGAAGCGCAGCGCGTTGAGGTTGGCGACCGGCCGCGCGCCCATGGTGAAGACGTCGCGCATGATGCCGCCGACGCCGGTGGCCGCGCCCTGATAGGGCTCGATGTAGCTCGGGTGGTTGTGGCTCTCCATCTTGAACACGGCGCAGTCGCCGTCGCCCAGGTCCACCACGCCGGCGTTCTCGCCCGGCCCCTGGATCACCTGCGGGCCCTTGGTCGGCAGCGTCTTCAGATGCACCCGCGAGGATTTGTAGGAGCAGTGCTCCGACCACATGACGGAGAAGATGCCGAGCTCGAGAAAGGTCGGCTCGCGGCCGAGGATGGCCAGCAGGCGCTGATACTCGTCGCCCTTGAAGCCGTGCTCGGCGACGATCTCGGGCGTGATCTTGGGGGAGGGCTTGGATGCGCTCATGATGCCAGGGAGAAGACGAGACTCGTTGGCGGAGCTTATAGCCGCTGGGGGCCGCCTTGTCGCGCCAACCCGGTGGTTATGAACGATGCAGGCTCGGCGGCAATGCTGGATTTTTGCGCGGGGTCAGGGTGAAGCCGGCGAGGCGACCGGCCTCGTCACGTGCCAGGAGAGGGCGGCAGCGGCGACGAGCAGGGCCCCGGCGAGCAGGAAGGGCGCCCCGGGCACATGCCAGACCGCAGAGGGCCCGATCGACCAGGCAAATGAGTAGCTGAACAGGCCGGGGCCGATGAGGCCCGCGAGCGCCATGATGCTGGAGTTGGCCCCCTGGAGCTGGCCCTGCTCGGACGCATCGACGAGGCGGCTCATCATGCCCTGATAGGCAGCGCCACCCAGCCCCCAGAGTGCCATGACCGGGATGCCGCTCCAGAACACGGTGCTGGTCGGCGCCAGACCATAGATGGCAAATCCGGTCGCACCGCACAGCAGCCCTACGAGCAGGGTTTTGCGCTCCCCAATCCACTGAACGGTCGGCTTGATCAGGCTCGCCTGGATAACGCCCGAGGCGACGCCAACGGCGGCCAGCGCCAGGCCCATCGTGGCCGTGTCCCAGTTGTAACGGTAGCTGGTGTAGAGCACAGCCACCGCCGGCAGGGAGTTGTGCGCGAGCTGATAGAGGAAGGCAACGCCCGCAAGCCCGAGCAGCGCGGGGCGATGCTGCAGAAGGCGCAGCGAGCCGACGGGATTGGCGCGGCTCCAGGCAAAGCTCATGCGCTGCTCCGGCGGCAGCGATTCCGGCAGCACGAGATAGCCGTAGGCGGCATTGGCGAGGCTGAAGCATGCCGCAACCCAGAACGGCAGGCGCGGATCGTAAGCGCCGAGAATGCCGCCAAGGGCCGGCCCGATCACGAAGCCGATGCCGAACGCGGCGCCGATCAGGCCGAACCGCTCCGCGCGCTTCTCGGGTGGCGTCACGTCGGCGATATACGCGAACGCAGTGGCGAAGCTTGCTGCCGTCGCGCCGGAGATGACGCGCCCGACGAACAGCCAGCCGAGATTGGGCGCAACGGCCATCAGGATGTAGTCGAGCCCGTGCCCTGTCATGGAGATGAGGAGAACGGGGCGGCGGCCGAAGCGGTCGGACAGGGCGCCGAGCACGGGCGCAGTCACGAACTGCATCACGGCCCAGGCGGTGCCGAACCAGCCGAAGATCTCGGCCGCGCGCGGCGTATTTCCGTCCGCCATGCTCTCGACCAGCTTGGGCAGCACCGGAATGACAATGCCGAGCGCGATGACGTCGATCAGCACGGCAGCGAAGATGAAGGCGATGGCGGCCTTGCGCGGCTCGCGTTCTGGAATGTCGCGTTGCATGAGGCTCGCGTTCTCGACGGCGGGATGAGCTGCCTCTTAGGCGACGCCCGCGTGGCCGCGTCAAGGCGAACGCAAAAAGCCGGCGTCAGCGCTGCGTCGTATGAGGCGAAACGCCCCAGGTGTCGCCGACGACGTAGCCCGAGGGCCACGGATCGCTCGGATCCACGGCGTACTGATGCAGGCCCGTGATCCAGGCTCGCCCTTTGATGGTGGTGTGCACGGCCGGCGTGGCGCCCAGCATGGTGGCCCCGATGATGCGTCCCTCGAAGCGCGAGCCGATGATGGATTCGTGCGT
>DASZSH010000155.1:0-2442 GCA_035548755.1 Devosia sp. | reverse complement strand
GTGCTGCCGGCATCGCCCATGAAGATCTTCGCGGGCGGCCAGTTGAGAACGAGAAACCCCGATGCCGCGGCGGCAATGCCGATGAGGATCGTCGCGATGCCTCCATCGAGCACCGCCGGACCGCGCAGCCACAATAGCGCGAGTGCGCCCGCGAGCATGAAGATCGCTTGCGCGGCCGCGATGCCGTCGATCCCGTCCATGAAGTTGAAGATATTGATCCAATAGACCGCGCCGACGAGAACCAGCCCACCGGTGGCGAGCACGGGCAGGGGAAGCCCGATCTGCTGGCTGAGCGCGCCAAGCGGCACTGCGAGCCAGATCGCGACGGCCACGAGCACGAACTGCGCAGGCAAGCGCAGGAGAGCCGGCAGCGGCCGCCGGTCATCGACGAAGCCGATCGCGGCGACCAGAAGCGAAATGGCCATGACCCACAGCGCCGGAAAGGACGCGGCCTCAGCGGCCGCCCCGAGCGCGATGCTGCCGCCCAAGACGATTCCGACGCCGCCGCCGCTGGGTGTGGGCGCAGCGTGCGACGAGCGTTCGTTCGGCATCGCCACGACGCCGAGCCGGACGGCATGGCGGCGCACCCACGCGGCGAGGGCGAAGGCCGCCATGGCCGCGACCAACCCTGTTGCCACCAAAATCACCATGCGGCCTCTCGTGGCATCGCGCTCGCCATCAATGGTCGGCCTACTGCGCCTTGCCGGCCTTTTCTGCCTTGGCCTCGTCGTACCACCAGATCGTCGGGAAGCCGATCGAGTATTGCGGCAGCGTATCGGGATGGCTGAAACGGTCCCAGCGGGCGACGCGATCCTTCCTGAGCGTATAGGACGGGACGACATAGTACCCCGCAAGCAGCACGCGATCGAGCGCCTTGGTTGCCGCAATCAGGTCGTCGCGGCTCTTCGCGAACACCACCTGGTTGATGAGCGCATCGATCGCGGCATCGGCGATGCCCCCATAGTTGGACGTGCTCGGATCGGCCGCCGCTTTGGATCCGAAGAAGAAGTTCTGCTCATTGCCGGGGCTAAGGCTCTGCGTCCATCCGTTGTACGTCACTTCGAAGTCGCGGCTGCGCATGCGATTGATGTACTCGGCCGAATCCACGGAGCGGATGGTGGTCTCTATGCCGATAGCCTTGAGATTGGTCTGGAAGGCCGTGGCGACGGGCTCGATCGTGGGGCCGTTGAGCAGAATCTCGAAACTCAGTTGATTGCCGCCGGCATCGACGAGCCGGTTTCCGTCGAGCCGATAGCCTGCCGAAGTCAGCAGATCGAGGGCCTGCTTGAGATTGGCCCTGAGCTTCTGCGGGTCGCCCGCCACCGGGTTTTCGTAGGCGCTGGTGAACACCTCGGGCGGCACCTTGTCCTTGACCGTATTGAGTATCTCGAGCTCCTTGCCCTCCGGAACGCCGGACCCTGCGAATGGCAGGCCATAGAAATACGAATTGATACGCTCATACTGTCCGTAGAACAGCGTCTTATTGAGGCTCTCGAAATCGAATGCGTATTGCAGGGCATGACGGACCCGGACATCTTTGAATTTGTCGAGCCGCAGGTTGAAGACGAACCCGACCATCACGCCGCTGTCGGCATAGGTCTGCGGAAAGAGCTCCTGGACGACCTTCTTCTGCTGCACCGCAGGAAAGTCGTACGCCGTCGCCCAGCGTTTGGCGCGGTTTTCGCTCCACCAGTCGAACTGGTCGCCCTTGAAGCCCTCGAAGGCCACATCGGGGTCGCGGAAATATTCGTAACGGATCTCGTCGAAATTGTTCTGTCCCACCTGCGTGGGTTCGCTCGCGCCCCAGTAGTTGGGATCCCGCTCATAGGTGATCGAGGAGCCTGCATTGAAGGTCTTCATCTTGTAGGGCCCCGATCCCATCGGCGGTTCGAGCGTCGAGGCGCCGATATCGCGCTGCTTCCCGCTTGCGTCCTTTCCCTCCCACCAATGCTGCGGCAGCACGAGCAGCTGTCCGAGGATCACCGGCAGCTCGCGGTTGTTTGTGGTCGAGAAGGTGAAGGTCACCTCGTCCGGAGCCGTGACTTCGGCCTTGCTCACATCCTGGTAGTATTGCTGCATGTTCGGATTGAGCTTCATTTCCTCCTCGAAGGACCACACCACATCCTGGGGCGTGACGGGTGTGCCGTCCTGCCAGCGCGCCTTGGGGTTGATCTTGAACGTGGTCGAGGAGATGTCCGGGGGGAAGGCGAGGGCGCTCGCGATCAACGGATAGGACGAATTGGAGTCGCTGAGCGAACTTGTCATCAGCGTCTCATAGACTAGGCCCAGTCCGTCCGCAGGCTCGCCCTCGGGCAGGATCGGATTGAAAGTGTCGAATCCCCCAAGCGAGCTCAGCCGCACCAGGCCGCCTTTAGGGGCGTTCGGATTGACGTAGTCCCAGTGGTCGGTCACCGGCTTGGCGTCGGGGTTGATCAGGGAAAT
>DASZSH010000154.1:0-8929 GCA_035548755.1 Devosia sp. | reverse complement strand
GAGCACGCGCATCGAGACCTATGAGGACCACCGGATTGCCATGAGTTTCGCGCTCGCAGGACTCAAGATCGGGGGAATCGCGATCAAGGATCCCGACTGCGTCGGCAAGACGTATCCGGGCTACTGGGACGCCCTGCGCGGACTTGGCGTGGAGCTCAGGGCGGGCTGACCGACAAAGAGCCCTCACGCCGTCCCCGAGCAAGCCGATGCGGCGTCAATGGGCTCGTCTAGGCGGCGACGGTCTTTTCGTCCTTGAGCTCGGTCTCGCTGAAGACGCGGTTGCGGCCGGCGTGCTTGGCCGCATAGAGGCAGCGGTCGGCGCGCTCGATCAGCGATGAGGGGCTGTCGCCCGGGTGGTACACAGCGACGCCGAAGGACGCTGTGATGCGGCCAAGCTTCTCGTTAGTGGAGCGCTTGAGCAGCTCCTTGGCCTGGATGGCGCGTCGAATATTGTCGGCGACGATCAGCGCGCCCTCGAGGTCGGTCTCGGGCAGGATGGCGGCGAATTCCTCCCCGCCATAGCGCGCGGCGATGTCCTGGCCCTTGATGTTGGACTTGAGCGTCATGGCCACGAGCCGCAGCACCTGGTCGCCGGTCTGATGGCCCCAGGTGTCGTTGAAGCGCTTGAAGTGGTCGATGTCGATGAGCATGAGACTGAAACCTGTGCCCAGTTCGGCCTCGGCCAGCGCCTTGAGCATGCCCTCATCGAACGACTTGCGGTTGTAGATCTTGGTGAGCGGATCGAGCATCGACTCGCGTCGGACCTCGTCGAGATCGCGCTGCAGAGCTGCAATGTCGTCGCGCGAGGCTTCGAGCTTCTGCTCGAGGGACTGGTTGGCGTCCTGCATCCGCCGCGTTTCGCCCAACAGCCGCTGCGCCAGCGCACGCAGTTCGGTCTCGTTCATTTCGTGATGGCTGAGGTCCCCGCTGGCCGCCTGCAGTGTGCCCGAATAGGCGTTCGCGGTCGCCATCGCGGTGTCGATCGCATCGTGGACCGCCTCGATCCGCGTCGCCATACGCTCGGAAACCGAGGAGATCCGCTCGTTGGCGTCCTGGGCCTTGAGAAATTCGTTGTAGAGCCGCTCGGCGAGTTCCTGCGTCGCGGTGCCATCGCGGAAAATCTGGTTGATGCGCTGGTTGAGCGTGGGGTTGACGCCCGTGGCGTAGGTGTAGAGGAGCTCGTAAAACTGCGGATAAGGCGGAATTTGGCCCCGTCTCAGCAGGTCCATGGCCGAGTTCGCGTAGCCCAGGGCACGCCTGAATTCCTGCTCCGACACTGTGCCCCCAGCGGTCTTCTGACCTTCGGTACCTGGTCGGTAGTTTTCCGACGAGTCAATTAACACACAGTAAAGGGGAGGACGGCGAGGGAGTTACCCACGCAATGTTGATCGATGCGAAAATATAGGCCGAGACTAGCGCGCTCCGCTCGGCCGCAACAGGAACGCCGGAACCGGACCGTCCGAACCGAATGGCGTTCCATGGGCGGCCGCCCGTTCCCGAGGAGGCTTGCCGGTCCGGGAGGGTTCGGCCGGCCTGGGGGCCTTTTTCGGGGCGGCCGGCGCACCGGAGCCATCGCGCTGCTCGCGGCGGTCCCTGCCGTCCGATCGCGCCTCGTCCTCGCCGGACTTGCGAGGAGACTGTGCCTCGGCCCGGGCGTGGGGCTTGCGCCCGGCGTGACGGCCGCGGGGAGCGGCCGGTTCCCCAGCCGCCTCATCGAGTTGGGCGCCCTCGAGCTTGAGGGCCGGTATGTCGCGCTGGATCAGCCGCACGATGGCGTCCATGTACTTGCCGTCGGCCGGCGCAGCGAGCGTGATCGAGGTGCCGGAACGGCCGGCGCGTCCTGTGCGGCCGATGCGGTGGACATAGTCCTCGGCATGGGTGGGGACGTCGAAGTTGAAGACGTGGCTCACGGCGGGGATGTCGAGCCCGCGCGCGGCGACGTCGCTTGCAATGAGCAGTTTGATCTTGCCTGTCTTGAAGGCGTCGAGGGTCTCCATGCGGCTCTTCTGGTCCATGTCCCCATGCAGGCCGGCGGCGGAGAAGCCGTGGCGCTGCAGCGAACGGGCGAGCGTCGCCACGTCGCGCTTGCGGTTACAGAAGATGATGGCGTTGGTGAGAGATGCCTCGCCGCGGATCAGGGCGCGCAGCGCAGCGCGTTTTTCTTCGGGCTTGCCGGGAACGCGGACGAGTTTCTGGTCGATGGTCTCGGCCGTCGAGTTCTGCCGGGCGACCTCGATCTTGATCGGATCGCGCAGGAACCGGGTTGTGAGCTTCTGTATTTCGGGCGGCATGGTGGCCGAGAAGAACAGCGTCTGCCGGCGGGCGGGAAGCAGCCCGCAGATGCGCTCGATATCCGGGATGAAGCCCATATCCAGCATGCGGTCTGCCTCGTCGATGACGAGGATGTCGACGCCGGTGAGCAGGATGCGGCCGCGCTCGAACTGGTCGAGCATGCGTCCGGGCGTGGCGATCAGCACATCCGCGCCGCGATCAAGCACCTTGTTCTGGTCCTCGAACGAGACTCCGCCGATGAGCAGCGCCATCGTCAGGCGATGGTTCTTGCCATATTTCTCGAAGTTCTCGGCAACCTGCGCGGCAAGCTCGCGCGTGGGCTCGAGGATCAGGGTGCGCGGCATGCGGGCGCGGGCCCGACCGCTCTCGAGCAGGGTCAACATCGGCAGCACGAACGAGGCGGTCTTGCCCGTCCCGGTCTGGGCGATGCCGATGATGTCCCGCTTTGCAAGGACATGGGGGATGGCCTGCGCCTGGATTTCGGTGGGCTTGGTGTAACCGGCGGCCGCGACGGCGTCCGTCACTTTGGCGCTCAGGCCCAGCCCGGAAAAGTCATCTGGCAATGTGTTCGTCCACTCAGGGTTCGGAGGAAGGAGGCCGGCGCTGGAACCGATACGGCGCGCACGGCGGAGTGGTTCCCGACGCGCCGGGAACATAAAGGGAATCCCTTTCGAGTCAACGGGATTCCCTAAGCGTTGCTTAATATGGGAAGGCGACGTTCAGATGTCGAGGTCGGTCACGAACGCCGCGTTCTCCTGGATGAACTCGAAGCGCGCCTCGGGGCGCGTGCCCATCAGGCGGTCAACCGCCGATTTGGTCCCATCCCGGTCCTCGACGACCTTCACGCGCAGCAGCGAGCGGGTTTTCTTGTCCATCGTGGTCTCGCGCAGATGGGTGTAGGGCATCTCGCCCAGGCCTTTGAACCGCGTGATCTCGGGCTTCTTGCCCTTGAACTCGGTCGCCAGCAGTTCATCGCGATGGGCGTCGTTCATGGCGTAGAGCACCTTCGGCCCGGAGCTGATGCGAAACAGCGGCGGCATGGCAAGGTAAAGGTGGCCTTCATCAATGAGCTTGGGCATCTCCTGGAAGAAGAAGGTCATCAGCAGCGAGGCGATGTGGGCGCCGTCCACGTCGGCGTCGGTCATCAGGATGATCTTGTCGTAGCGCAGATCCTCCTCGCGGTAGCGCTCGCGCGTGCCGCAGCCGAGCGCCTGGATGAGATCGGCGATCTGCTGGTTGGCCGCGAGCTTCTCGCGCGTGGCGCCGGCGACGTTGAGCACCTTGCCGCGCAGGGGCAGCACGGCCTGGCTGGTCCGGTCGCGCGCCTGCTTGGCGCTGCCGCCGGCGCTGTCGCCTTCCACAATGAAGAGCTCGGCCCCCTGGGCGGCCGACTGGGTGCAGTCGGCGAGCTTGCCGGGCAGGCGCAGCTTGCGCGTCGCGGTCTGCCGGTCGATCTCCTTTTCCTTCTTGCGCCGCAACCGTTCCTCGGCGCGTTCGATGGTCCAGTCGAGGAGCTTGTTGGCCTGCTGCGGAGAAGCCGCCAGCCAGTGGTCGAAGGCGTCGCGGATGGCCGTGTCGACAATGCGCGTCGCCTCAGGAGAGCTCAGCCGGTCCTTGGTCTGGCCCACGAATTCGGGCTCGCGCACAAAGACCGAGAGCATGGCGGAGCACTGCACCATGATATCGTCGGCCGTGATGTTGGCCGCGCGCTTGTCGCCCTTGAGCTCGGCGTAGGAGCGGATGCCGCGCAGCAGCGCGGTGCGCAGCCCCTGCTCGTGCGTGCCGCCTTCGCCGGTCGGGATGGTGTTGCAGTACGAATTGAGGAAGCCGTCGGCGAGATTCCAGCTGATCGCCCATTCGACCGCGCCGTGGCTGCCCGGCTTGCCCGATTGGCCCGAGAAGATGTCGTCGACGATCCTCTGCTCGCCCTCGATCCGGGCGGCAAGGAAGTCCCTGAGGCCGCCGGGGAAATGGAAGCTTGCCTTCTCGGGCACCTCGTCGGTCGCCAGCTCGGGGTCGCAGGACCAGCGGATTTCGACGCCCCCGAACAGATACGCCTTGGCGCGCGTCATGCGGAACAGCCGCTGCGCCGAGAAGGTCGCCTTGTCGCCGAAGATCTGCGGATCGGGGTGAAAGCGGGTGGTGGTGCCGCGCCGGTTCTGGACCTTGCCGACCCGCTCGACCTTGCTGGTGGGTTTTCCGCGCGAATAGCTCTGCCGGTAGAGTTCCTGATCGCGCGCGACCTCGACCGTGAGGTCGTCGCTGAGGGCGTTGACCACCGAGACGCCGACGCCATGCAGGCCGCCCGAGGTCTCATACGCCTTGGAGTCGAACTTGCCGCCCGCGTGCAACATCGTCATGACGATTTCGAGGGTCGATTGCTTGGGGAACTTGGGGTGGTTCTCGACCGGGATGCCGCGGCCGTTGTCGCTGACAGTCAGGTAACCGTCCGCGCCGAAATGCACCTCGATGCGGCTGGCGTGACCGGCGATCGCCTCGTCCATGGAGTTGTCGATCACCTCGGCGAACAGGTGGTGGAGGGCATTGTTGTCGGTGCCCCCGATATACATGCCGGGCCGCCGCCGCACCGGCTCCAGCCCCTGCAGCACCTCGATGTCGGCGGCCGAATAGGAGGAACTGTGGCTTGTCGCCCGGTCGTCGGTCTTGCGCCGGGCGGGGGCGACGGGGACGTCGCCGAAAAGATCGTCTTTGGGGGGCATTCGTGGTCCGCTCAGTCGAATCGCCGCTTCTGTTTAGCACGAGGGCGGGCAGGGGGTTGCCACTCCGTTCCCGCTACGGGCGAGGCGGCAGGATCCTTCGGGCAGGCGGGGACGTTTTCGGAGAAGGGCGGCCGACTTCTGTCGCAACGCGCGGCGTCGGTCGATCGCTGTAAGATGAACGCCAGATGAACGGGACTTTCCATATTTGTTCAAGCACGCAACAATAGCGTTACTTCTACGCGTCTACATTTCGGCGGCGCCAACCCCACCATGGAGAGATTTTCGATGAACCTGCTCACCACCCTCAAAGCCGGCGGTCGCGCGGCCGCCGTTGCGGCCGCGATCAGCATGACGGCGCTCGCCGCCGCGCCCGCGCAGGCCGCGCCGCCGAATTTCTCCTTCTCGCTCAATTTCGGCAACGGCTATGGCGGTCCGGGCGTCTACTTCAACTACGGCAACACGCCCAAGAAGCTCTGCCTCAGCGACCGGCAGATCTACTTCCAGCTGCAGGACTACGGCTTCCACCGGATCAAGATCGTCAAGTCCAAGGGCTACAACGTCGTCGTCATCGCCCGCTACCAGGGCGACTGGTGGCAGCTGGTGGTCAACCGCTGCACCGGCAAGATCAAGAAGGCGCCGCTCGATTGGGATGGGCCGAGCTTCCCCAACATGCCCGGCTTCGGCATCACGCTGAGCTTCTGATCGCCGGCCTTTGAAGGCACTGTCCAACGTCATCCCGGTCCGAGCCTCTCGGGCCGGGATTGCTTTTCCGATCAGCCCCTTACGGCCTGGCCTGGCCCAATTCGGCGCACCCTCTTAACCAAAGCTTTGGGTCTTGGAAGCACTTCTTTAAGCGTGCGCTGGTAGAACAGCGTCATACGGTTTTTGTGTTGGAGTAGCCGTATGCGCGCCGGCCCGGCTTCGCGTAACGAGCCTTTGAGCGCCGGTGTCCTCGAGTACTTGCGTCTGGGGTGGTTGCAGGCCGGATTTTCAAGTTCTGCGTACCGGCTTGCCCATCTTTGCCTGCCCCGTCCAGCCGTGATGGGCCTTCTCGCTGCGTTTTTCTTTCTGAGCTGAGATGCACTGGAACGGCGCTCGCGGCGGCCGTGCTTTCGGGCTCTCCGGAAGAGCGGAGAGCGGGCAGATCGCTAAAATTGATAACGTTCCCATCAATTCGATCTTTAGGCTTGGCCGCTAGAAGGGCCGGGTCGGGTCGAGCGGACTGCACGGCCCGGCTGGCTGCTAGAAGGGCTGTCGAGACGTGGTATCCGGATCGAAGGCGGCGGACGTCCGCTTCATCGGTCCCCTGGTGGGGCGTTATGCGCTGGCGAGCCGCGCTCGCCGAGGCGGGCTGCAGATCCTGGCGTGCCGGCTGCAGTCGATTTCCTGTCACCAACTCATTGCCTCGGCGCCGGTGCTGGGCCTGGTCGATGAAGGCATAACCGTTCACTTCAATCCGTTCGGGCCCGTGCGCGGCACGATCCGCCGGCATGTCGAGGGTGGCTTTGTCGTCGCGATCGACGCCGATGCGGACGAGCGGCAGAAACTGGCGGCCCGCATCGACTGGTACAAGAAGCGCACCTTCGCCGGCCTGCCGGACAAGCGCGCACATCGGCGCTTCATGCCACGCGAGCCGCGCTCCGCGCTGATCCTGGCAAGCGGCGTCGTCCTGCCGTGCCTTGTGATCGATCTGTCGGCTTCGGGCGCGGCCGTGTCGGCCGACGTCGACCCGCCGATCGGCGAGCCCCTCGCGGTGGGGCGTGTCGTCGGCCGGGTGGTCCGCAAGCTCGATGTCGGATTTGCCATCCGCTTTGTCGATCCCATCGATGCGGGGCTGGTCGAGGATATGCTCAAGGCGCCGCATGAGTGGCAGCGGGCCATGGAAATTCAGGAGGCCGCCGCGTCGGCGGAAATTGCCGCCTCGATCGAGGCCATGCAGGGCGGTGCAGACCCGAGAGCAGCGCGGGGGGACGATCTGGATCGATCCGGCTATTCGATCTGAGGGACGCGACAAAGGGGCCCGAGGGCCCCTTTGCGCCGTGCGCAGATCGGCCCGCGGTCAGGCCGAGTAGTACATCTCGTATTCGACCGGGTGCGGCGTGTGCTCGAACTTGATGACTTCGGTCATCTTCAGATCGATGTAGCTGTCGATCTGGTCGTCGTCGAAGACGCCGCCGGCCTTGAGGAACTCGCGGTCCTTGTCGAGGCTGTCGAGGGCTTCGCGCAGCGAGCCGCAGACGGTCGGAATCTGCTTTAGCTCTTCCGGCGGCAGCTCGTAGAGGTCCTTGTCCATCGGGTCGCCGGGATGGATCTTGTTCTTGATGCCGTCGACGCCGGCCATCAGCATAGCCGCAAAGCCGAGATAGGGGTTGGCGAGCGGATCGGGGAAGCGGACCTCGACGCGCTTGGATTTTGGCGACTGGCCGAAGGGGATGCGGCAGGAAGCAGAGCGGTTGCGCGCCGAATAGGCGAGCAGCACGGGGGCCTCGAAGCCCGGAACCAGGCGCTTGTAGCTGTTGGTGGTGGGGTTGGTGAAGGCGTTGATCGCCTTGGCGTGCTTGATGATGCCGCCGATGTAGTAGAGGGCATCCATCGAGAGGCCGGCATACTGGTCGCCGGCAAAGAGCGGCTTGCCGTCCTTCCAGATCGACTGGTGGCAGTGCATGCCCGAGCCGTTGTCGCCATAGACGGGCTTGGGCATGAAGGTGACCGTCTTGCCGTAAGCGTTGGCCACCTGGTGGATGACGTACTTGTAGATCTGCACGTTGTCGGCCGCCTTGATGATCGGCGAGAACTTCATGCCGAGCTCATGCTGGGCCGAGGCCACTTCGTGGTGGTGCTTTTCGATCGGCACGCCCATGGCGCCCATGGCCGCGAGCATCTCGCCGCGCATGTCCTGCGCGCTGTCGAGCGGCGGGACGGGGAAATACCCCTTCTTGAGGCCGATGTGGTGGCCCGAGTTTCCCATCTCGTATTCGGTGTCGTTGTTGATGGGCAACTCGGAGCTGTCGACCTTGAAGCCGACATTGTAGGTGGTGTTGGAATACTTCACGTCGTCGAAGATGAAGAATTCCGGCTCCGGCCCGAAATAGACGCTGTCGCCCAGGCCCGTCGATTTCACGAACGCCTCGGCCTTCTTGGCCGTGGTGCGCGGGTCGCGGTTGTAGGGCTGGTAGGTGAGGGGCTCGAGCACGTCGCAGTTGATGGCGAGCGTCGAGGCGCCAAAGAACGGATCGATATAGGCCGAATCCGGATCGGGCATCAGCACCATGTCGGACTCGTTGATCGCCTTCCATCCGGCAATCGAGGAGCCGTCGAACATCGTGCCTTCCTCGAAGATGTCCTCGTCGATCATGGTCTGGTCGAAGGTCACGTGCTGCAGCTTGCCGCGCGGGTCGGTGAAGCGCAGATCGACGTATTTGATCCCTTCGTCCTTGATCTTCTTGAGAATGTCGTTGCCAGTCGTCATGGTTTACCCCGTTGAAAATCCCTGTCTTTTGTAGTCCCGGCGGCGCTGCCTAGAGCGCGTCGTCGCCGAATTCCCCGGTGCGGATGCGGATCGCCTGCTCGATCGAATAGACGAAGATCTTGCCGTCGCCGATGCGGCCCGTTTGCGCAGCGGTGCGGATGGCTTCGATCGCCTTGTCGGCGAAGTCGTCGGGGCACACCACCTCGATCTTCACCTTCGGCAGGAAATCGACCACGTATTCGGCGCCGCGATAGAGTTCGGTATGGCCCTTCTGGCGGCCGAAGCCTTTGGCCTCGGTGACGGTGATGCCCTGCAGCCCCACCTCCTGCAGCGCCTCCTTCACCTCGTCGAGCTTGAACGGCTTGATGATCGCCTCGATCTTTTTCATGCGAAACTGAGCCTCCGATGGCTGTGGCGCGGGTTTCGTCCGCTTCGGCCACTCAAGCAC
>DASZSH010000153.1:0-12155 GCA_035548755.1 Devosia sp. | reverse complement strand
ACGTCGTCGCCGGTGTTGAAGATCGAGCTCTTGTAGCCCGCCATCAGCATGGTGGTGTCGCCGATGCCCACCCAGGCCTCGTCGATACCGACGGTCCAGTCCTTGGTGCCGGTGTTGTCTTCGCTGATCAGCTTGATGGTCGCGGAGGCGGGACCAAAGTCGCTGTCGGCCGTACCGACGAACTTCAGCCAAGCGTCGACATCGCCGCCGTTGCTGTTGAGCCCGTTCTGGGTCGGATCAAGAACGGTGAAGTTGTTGCCCGTGTTGTTCTGGAACGTGCCGTAAATCCGGCCGGGATCGTAGTCGCCCCAGTCGTACTCGAAGTTCACGTTGCCGGTGATGACGAGGCAGTTGTCGTCCGACGAAATCGTCAGACCGGAGAGACCAAGCTCATCGCACACGTCCAGCGACGTCACGACGCCCAGGTCAGCAGCGTAACCGGCGGTCGAGAGACCGGCGATTGCGGCGGAACCGAGAAGCAGGCTCCTGATCTTCATTGTTGACCTCCAAAGTCAGTCATTGGTTTGCCAGGTTGCCCCAGCGGTTTGCCGAAACGCGACCACACTTCTTGGTGTGTGTTGCCGTCGCGTTTGCGACCGACAAACGATCCCATGCATGGATTCGCAGTGGCCACATTACCCACGCTTGGGAGGGGCGCAATCGCACAAAGGCCAAATTGTGGAAGTGCGCATATGGTTGGGCCGGCGTTGTTGCAGATTCAGCACAGGTTTCGAAACCTCCCGTTAACCTGGCTGAATCGCCGGTTAATCGGGCGCCTGGCGTTGCCCCCGTCCGGGCAATTGTGGCGAGGACTTGACCGCCTCGCGGCGCGCTCGCCCGGGGGCTGACAACCGTCGCAAATGGCTTTAGGGCCTGCGGGACGAAGGCGTGGCACCAAACATGGATTTCCCCAGAACTATCCTCATTACCGGAGGTACGTCCGGCATCGGAAGAGCCGCCGCGACTGGTTTCCGCCAGGCCGGCTGGCAGGTTGCGGTCTGCGGCCGGCGCCCCGCCGAACTCGAAACGCTGCGCGCCGAGCACGGCATCGAGGTGGCCGAACAGGCCGACGTGACCGACCCGTCGCAGGTTGCTCAGTTTTTCCAACGAGTTCGCGCGGCGTTTGGCCGAATCGACGTGGTCTTCAACAACGCAGGCGCGTTCGCCCCGCCGGCCGTCTTTGGCGACCTCGATGTCGAGACCTGGCGGCGCATGGTCGATGTCAACCTCAACGGCGCCTTCTATGTGGCCCGAGAGGCCTTTCGGGCGATGCGCGAGCAGGATCCGCAGGGCGGCCGGATCATCAACAACGGATCGATCTCGGCCCATGTGCCGCGGCCGCGCGCCGCATCCTACACGGCCACCAAGCACGCAATCACCGGCCTGACGAAGGCGATCTCCCTGGACGGCCGGCCGTTCCGCATCGCCTGCGGCCAGATCGACATCGGCAACACCGCGACCGACATGACGGCGCAGATGTCCTCGGGGTCGCTGCAGGCGGATGGTTCGACCAAGCCGGAGCCCACGTTCAACGTCCGGCATGTCGTGGACGCCCTGCTCTACATGGCCAATCTGCCGCTCGAGGCCAACGTGCAGTTCATGACCGTTATGGCCACCAGCATGCCCTATATCGGGCGCGGCTGAGCGAACGCATCATGGCCGCTCCGCTCGTCGTCAAATCGCCTCTGCTCTCTCCGCTCGCCGCCCTGAGCGAAGTCCACAAGGGCGGCAACGCCTACTACCGAGCCCTGCGCAACAGCACCGATCCCTACGTCGCGGTCGGAGCCTGGTGCATGCTGCTCGAGGCCAAGCTCGTGACGCTGAACATGGAACGCGAGGTGTTCGCCTATTGCCGATATGGCGCGGTCCGCTCACGGGCGTTTCGCTGGTTCGAATCGGTCTATGAACATGACCTTGCCCGGCAAGCTGCGACGACGCCGGTGGCGAGCGCCGCCGAGGTCGAGCAGCGCGCCATGCTGGCCGAGGTGGAACAGGATCATGCGGCCGCTGCCGAAGCAGCCGGCGAGCTCTACCTTGCAAGCGGCGACATCACGCATCTGCGCGTCGCCTCCGAGCAGGCGGAACTTGCGGCCGGCTGGCGCGCTTCGCTCGAATGGGCGCTGCGCGCAGTCGTTATCGCGCCCCTGAATGCGATTCCCTTGCAGCGACTTTTCATGATCCTTGAGAGTTCGGCGCAGCCGGAACTCATCGAGGAGGTCGCCCAGATCCTGCAAAGCCGCAACCTGCACCTTCAGGTGATGCAGATCTTTCTCGCGGGCGCAGCGATGCTGCGCGGCGACGCCAAGCTCTGCCTCAGCCGGTTGAAGCCGCTCGACGACGCAAGGATCGTCGCTTCTCCGGTGCTCAAGCCCTATCTCGGCGCAGTCCGGGCTCTGCGCGCACAAGCGGAAGACAAGCTCGGCGAGTATCGCCGGGCCTATGACGCATTCGTTGCGCTCAACGCCGCCGAACGGGCGACCGACGTCAACCCCGAGGACTTCTACAAGGGGGTCGAAATCCGCGGCAAGCTCGCCGTCCCGCCCCTGCCCCGAGACGGACACGACAACATCTTCCAGATGCTGGGCTTTCCTAGGTCGGGCACGACCCTGCTGGAGAATGTGCTCGCCACGCACCCCGACGTGGAGACATTCGAGGAGACTTCGGCCCTGGTTGTGGCCATCGAACGGATCGAGCGGGTTCTGCTGGGCAAGCAGGCCGTGGAGCCGGTCGAGCAGACCTTCATGGCTTCGCGCGAACGCTATTACGGGGAGCTCACGCGGCTGCGGAAAAAGCCGGACGCCCGGGTCCTGATCGACAAGATGCCGATCCGCACGGCCGACACGAAGTTCGTGGCGAAGCTTTTTCCAGAATGGCGCTATGTTTTCTCCATCCGGCACCCCTATGACGTGGTGCTCAGCTGCTTCAAACAACGTTTCACGCCCAATCCCGCAATGGAGAATTTCCGCACCATCGAAGGGTCGATCCGGCTCTATGACTTCGCCATGACCGAGTGGTTCAGCCACCACACCATGGACGACCAGACGGTCCACTACGTCCGCTATGAAGAGCTCGTCACCAACTTCGAGAGGGTCACACGCGGGGTCCTCGAATTCCTCGGCGTGCCGTGGAACGATGCGGTTCGGGATTTCGCCAAGACTGCAGAGAACCGCGCGGTGAAGACCCCCAGCTATCAGAAGGTTCGCCAGGGTCTGAGCATCGGCGTTCAGACGCAGTGGCGCAATTATGGATTTCTGTTCCAGTCGGAAGCAGCCAAGCCCTTGGCGCGCTGGGCAGAGTTTTTCGGATACCCCACGAAGTAGCGGCTATCCTTTCATGACCGCGATATTGAAGTCGGCGGTCCCCAGCACGCTCAGAAGGCGGACCCAAAGCGGCAGAATCTGCTCAGCGGCCCGGGCCGAGGTGATGTCGCCCAAGTCGATGATCGACTGCCAGCCGAGGCTGCGCAGGAAGTCCATCACGCGGCCCTTGGCGTGCTGATCGTTGCCCGAGACGAAGACCGTGTGGCGCCCGGGGACGCGCGCCGGGTCGATCATTACAGCGCAATTGACCGTATTGAGCGATTTGACGACGAAAGTGTCCGGCAGCGCGCGCTGGATTTGTTCGGCAAGAGAATCGGTATTCGAAACCGAGAGCGTGGGCGGAAAGCCGTGCGAGAAGTCGAGCGGATTGGAAACATCGAGCAGCAGCTTGCCCTGGAGTTCCCGGGCAAGACCCGACAACATGCCCAGCGAGGTATCCCCCCGCGTCCCGTTGATGATCATCTCGCCAAATGCCGCGGCCTCGGCAAAAGTGCCAGCGCGACCACCTGTCCGTTCGGCGAAAGCGAGCACCTTCTCATTGTCGGCCGCTCGCGCGCCCATCATGACGTCGTGGCCCATGGCGATCAGCTTCGCGCCTACGGTCTGACCCACCACGCCGGTTCCGAGCATTCCGATCTTCATTGCGCCCGCTCCCCCGGTGGCACCTCGGCATATGCGACGCGGAGCATCACGCGGCGGTCCAGACCGTCTCGCCGCCGATCACCGTGCGTCGGACGTCGAGATTGTCGCCAAGATGCACGAGGTCGGCCCGCATGCCGGGTTTCAGCCGCCCCCGCTCGCCTCCGAGGCCAATCGCCTCCGCCGGATACAGCGAGGCCATGCGCAGCGCCTCCTCGAGCGGCAGGCCGATGGTGCGATGCACGAAGGTAACGGCGTCGATCATCGTGAGGTCCGCGCCGGCGAGCGTGCCGTCGGCAAGACGCAGCGCGCCATCCTTGCGATAGACGGTGCGTCCGGTCAGCTCGAAGCTCGTCGCATCGGTACCGGTGACCGACATGGCGTCGGTGACAAGAAAGATGCGGCCCGGCCCGCGTTTGGCGCGCAGGGCCACGCCGATACTCACCGGATGAACGTGGATGCCGTCCGCGATGAGGCCGGCCCAGACGGGAAGGTCGATAACCGCGCCGACCACTCCGGGCTCCCGATTGGACAATTGGCTCTGCGCGTTGAAAATGTGCGTGGCCATGGAGGCGCCAGCCTCGACGGCGCGGCGGGCAACCGCGTAACTTGCATCGGTGTGGCCGATGCTGACGACCAAGCCAGCGTCGCGGAGACGCGTGATCTGGTTGGGGGTTACCGTTTCGGCGGCAACGGTGGTCAGCAGGTTCGGCAGACGCCGGCGGGCCTCGACCAGCCTCAGCAGATCGTCTTCCTCCATCGGACGGATCAGGGCCGGATCGTGGGCCCCTTTTCGCGCGACGCTCAGATGCGGGCCTTCGAGGTGGAGGCCGAGAAAGCCGGTGACCTTGCGCTCGGCGGCGGCGATGCCGGCCGCGACCGCCCGGGCGTTCACCTCGGGGGTATCGGTAATCAGCGTGGGCAGGCAGGCCGTCGTTCCAAATGGGGTAAAGGCCTTGCAGATCGTCTCGATGGTCTGGACCGTCGGATCGAGGTTGAAGAGCGCCCCTCCCCCGCCGTTCACCTGCAAGTCAATGAAACCGGGCGTGAGGATGCCGCCGCCAAGCGGCACCCGTACGGCATCGGTTGGCGAGTCGGCGGCGATGATCCCCTCGATGCGATCGCCGCTGACCACCAGCGCGGAGCGCTCCCACCACGTGTCGCCGTCGAAAATGCGGGCGCCGGTATAGGCGATACGGCCAGTCATACAGTCTCCGTCACTTTCCTGAGGTGCGGCGGACGATCGGGATCGAAGCCGCGGTGCCGGGCGAGCGCCTCGACAAAGGCATAGAAACTGACAATGAGCGACAGGGCGTCGGTGATCGGATGACCCGTAGGCGCGAAGGGAAGCCGGGCCGCCGCGGCGGCGCGATCGGTGGTGGCAAACGCCGTCGCACCCTGCCGGGCGAGACGGTCGGCGATTTCGGCAACCCCTGCCTCTCCGGCGTCGCGCGCTGCCAGGGCGAGCACCGGGAAACCGCTTTCGACAATGCGCGCGGGCCCGTGCAGCACCTCGGCGGCGCTATAGGCCTCCGCATGGATGCCGCAGGTTTCCTTGAATTTGAGCGCTGCCTCCTGGGCGACCGCAAGCGCCGGGCCACGCCCAAGCACGTAGAGCGATGCGCGCCCGTCCAGCGCCGCAACGAGCGGGCTCCAGTTGAGCGAGATGGCCTCGGCGAAGACGTCAGGCAAGGCGCGGAGCGAGGCGATCAGTGCATCGTCTTCAGTCCAGTGCCCCAGGATCGCAAGGCCCGCTACCACCGAGCTCACAAAGCTCTTGGTGGCGGCGACGGACTGTTCGACCCCGGCGGCAAGGTCGACCGCGATATTGGCGGAGGCCGCGAGCGGCGAGCCCGGCGTGTTGGTGAGGGCAATGCCCAGCGCCCCGTTGCGCAGCGCCGACTGCGTCATCGCGACGATGTCGGGGCTCTTGCCCGACTGCGAGATGGAGATCGAGGCGCAACCCTCCAGGCGCAGCTCGCGTCCGTAGATGGACATGATCGAGGGGCCGATCGAGGCCACCGGAACGCCGGCGACAAGCTCGATGGCATATTTGAGAAAGGCCGCGGCATGGTCGGACGATCCACGGGCGATGGTGGCCACCATAACCGGCTGCAGCTGGCGGAGCGCCGCGCCGGCCTCGCCCAGGCGAGCGCCAGATCGATCGAGGAGGCGGCGCGTCGCCTCGGGAATCTCCTCGATTTCAAGGCGCATGTGGGTAGCGTTCTGCATCATGGTCGTCCTCGGGGTGCCGAACGCCCCGAATGTCCCGCCAAACACCGGCGCCGGCCCCCGGCCATTAGCCTGCCCGGGCCGCGATGTGAAGGCTCGCGGCCGCCATATCTTTCTGGCATGACTGCCGAAAAAGGAGAATGTCGATGCGCCTGCGCGTGCTGGTTGCCGGCCTGGGCAATATGGGGCGCAGCCACGCGCTCGCCTATCATCGGCACCCCGGATACGAAATCGCCGGGCTGGTCAATCGTTCGACACCCCGCCAACTGCCGGTCGAACTCACCGGCTATCGCATCGTGCCCGACTTCCCGGCCGCTCTACGGGAGTTCGCGCCTGATCTCGTTTCGATCAACACCTATACCGACACCCACGCCGAGTACGCCATCATGGCGATGGAACATGGAGCACATGTGTTCGTCGAGAAGCCATTGGCGACAACGATTGCGGATGCCGAGCGGGTCGTAGCGGCCGCGCGCACGAACAATCGCAAGCTGGTGGTCGGCTACATTCTCCGTCACCATCCGAGCTGGGTGCGGTTGATCGAGGAAGCGCGGCGGCTGGGCGGCCCCTATGTCTTCCGCATGAACCTCAACCAGCAGTCGAGCGGCGACAGCTGGCGGACGCACAAACACCTCATGGAGACGACCTCCCCCATCGTCGATTGCGGCGTCCACTATGTGGATGTGATGTGCCAGATCACCGACGCCAGGGCGGTCGAAGTACGGGGCATGGGCTTGAGGCTCAGCAGCGAGATCGCCGCCGACATGTACAATTACGGGCACTTCCAGGTGCTGTTCGCCGACGGGTCGGTCGCCTGGTACGAGGCGGCGTGGGGACCGATGATCTCGGACCAGGCGTTCTTCGTCAAAGACATCATGAGCCCCAACGGCTCTGTCTCGATCGTCATGGACGCGGGCGCCTCGGACGACCTTGACACTCACACCCGGACCAGTCGCATCAAGGTGCATCGGAGCGCTCTCGGGCGGGACGGACGGTTCCTCAGCGATGACCAACTGATCCCCATGGCCGGCGAGCCGGGACACGACGCGCTTTGCGCCCGCGAGCAGGACTTCGTTTATCGCGCGATCGTCGAGGACATCGATCTCAGCCGGCATATGGACGACGCCGTCGCCTCGCTGCGAATCTGTCTCGCGGCCGACGAGAGCGTGCGGACGGGACGGCCAGTGCGGATCGAAGCGTCGGCACCCGGTTCCTAGGCCGTCCAGCCCCCATCGATAATGTGGACCTGACCCGTCGTGTAGGTGGCCGTCGCCAGGTAGAGGGCAAGCTCGGCGATCTCCTCGGGGCGGCCGATGCGGCCGATCGGCTGGCGCGCGATGAAGGCCTTGCGCGCCGCCTCCTCGTCGCCCGTCGCCTTCCAGCGTTCGTGCAACGACGGGCTGTCCACCGTGCCGGGCGCGATGGCGTTCACGCGAATGCCTCTACCCGTATAGTCAGCGGCGATTGATTTGGTGAGGCCGATCACCGCTGCCTTGCTGATCGAATAGGCGGCTCGATTGGGCACTGCCGTCACAGATGAGGCGACGGTCGCCATGTTGATGATGCAGCCGTCGTTGCGTTCGAGCATTTGCGGCAGCACGGCGCGGATGGCACGCACCTGCGCCCAGACGTTGAGGTCGAAGGCAAAGGCGAGCTCGGCTTCGGTCATCTCGAGCACGGTGCCGCTATGGACGACGCCGGCACAATTGAAAAGGATGTCAATGCGTCCGATTTCGGCCACTGCCCGCTCGATGGCGGCGGTGTCGAGCACATTCAGCACGCGCGTGGTGACATTGGGCATACCGGCGAGCTCAGCAAGCTTGGACTCATTGATGTCGGTGGCGACGACTCGCGAGCCCGCACGGGCGAAGGCCTCGACGGTCGCACGGCCGATGCCCTGCGCCGCCGCGGTGATGAGACTCACCTTGCCTTCAAGACTGCCCATGACTTCTTCCTCTCGCCGAATGCGTGACGGCTCTGCTAGCCGATCCGCGCCCGGCGGGGCAAGCGCCGATCTGCAGCAGTTCTCAGACGAGGGATACGCGACCGCGCCCTTCCGCCTTGGCGGCGTAGCAGGCCGCGTCGGCCTCCGCGAGCGGGTCGCGGGATAGGTCGGCGGTTATGGCAGCGACGCCGACTGACGCGCCGATGCGATAGTGGGCGCCGTTCCAGACGAAATCGATGCTCCCGACCGCCTCGACGATCTTCTGGCCGACCCGGCGGGCCTGGGCAAGGGGGCAGTCCGACAGCAGCAGCACAAATTCATCCCCGCCGATCCGAGCGGCGAAATCGTTGCCGCGGCAGCTCATGCGGATCGCCTGGGCGACCTTCTGGAGCAGCGCGTCGCCAGCCGCGTGGCCGGCACCGTCGTTCACGGGCTTGAAGCGATCCAGATCGACATAGCAAAGGGCATGGCCGCGCCGCTCCTGCGCGGCGGTGCGGCGGGCCTCGGCAAGGGCCGCGGCGAAGGCGACGCGGTTGGGCAGGCCGGTCAGCGCGTCGTGGTGGGCTGAATGAGCGAGCTGGCGCTTCTGCGCCTGCGTATCGGTTGCATCCTTGAAGACGAGCACAGCGCCGATGGTCGCTCCATCGGCGGCGCGGACAGGAGCGGCGGTGCCGGAGACGCCGCGACCTATGCCGTCGCGTGCGACGAGAATCACATCATCCTCGATGGCGCTCGGCCGTCCGGCGGCCATACACAGGCGGATGTGATCGGTCGCGGGCTCGCCGGTGGCCTCAGACTTGACGACGAAAACATCGCGCAACGGGCGGCTTCGGGCCTCCGCCTCACGCCAGCCGGTCATGGCTTCAGCCGCCGGGTTCATGAAGGCGACGCGGCCCTCGGAGTCGGTCGAGATCACGCCGTCGCTGATCGAGTGCAAAGTGACGCGGAAGCGTTCCTTTTCCGCCGCGAGCGCGCTTTCGACGAGCTTGAGGTGGGTGATGTCGGTGTCGGTACCAACCGTGCGCGTGGGATTGCCGTCGGAGTCCCATTCAACCGGACGACCGCGGCTCAGAATCCAGATCCAATGGCCGTCGCGGTGGCGCTCTCGATATTCGATGGTGTCGTAGCCGTCCTCGCCTCGATCTTGCCGCTCGATGTTGGCGATGACCCGCGCGACATCGTCGGGATGGATTCGGGCAAGCCATCTGTTCTGCGCCGGGTCGACGTACTCGTCGTCGGGAATGCCACGCATGCGGCGCCACATGCGCGAGTAGAACATGCCGTCGGTGCGAATGTCGTGGTCCCACACGCCCTGACGGGCAGATTCGAGGGCGAAGTTCCACCGGCTTTCGCTTTCGGCCAGCGCCGCCTCGGCCCGCTTCTGGCGGTCGATATTGATGATCTGCACAATGGCGTAGAGTGGCCGGCCGGTGACCTCGCTGCGTAGCAGCGATGCGGAGATCAGCACCCACAGGGGTATGCCGTCGGCGTGGTTCACCCGGCATTCGAGCCGAAGCTCCTCGACCTCCCCGCGCAGCACCTGGTCGAAGCGCAGCATGACTGCGGCGCGATCGTCCGGATGGAGAATCTCCTCGCCTGGCCGGCCGATCCGTTCGCCTGGCTTGAGGCCCAGCATCGCTTCATAGGCGCGATTAACGTAGATTGTCCGCTTGTCCGCGCCGACCAAAGCCATGCCGACGGCCGCGCTCTCCATCACCTTTCGGAGCAGCGCGCCGCTCTGATCGAAGCGGAACACCTTGGCATCGGCTCTTTCGACGTGCGACGACATCGGTCGAGGCTCGCATGGGCAGGCTTAATCGCGCGCTTATCCTGCCCGGAGTTCAGGGGCTTTCGGATCAAAGCCGAAAAGATGATGAAGAATGTGCGAATGCGCCGCGGCCGGGCATCTGACAGGCCGACGATTGCGCCTTGCGTTGCTGGGGTAAACCGGCTTTAAGGCGCCCTCGGTAGGAGAGGTGGCCGAGTGGTCGAAGGCACACCCCTGCTAAGGGTGCAGACGTCTAAAGCGTCTCGAGGGTTCGAATCCCTTCCTCTCCGCCAGTCTCCGCCCAGTCTTGGCTTCTTCGGGCATCGCCAGGTGCGGTGCGACGGCCAGAATGCCGCCGCAATCGGGGCCGATCTGGCGCGCCGGAGGCGATGGCATGCTTCGATTCCTCGCTGCGCTTGCGTTCGTCCTGTGCACCCTCCCAGTCCAGGCTATGCAATTTTCGCTGGTCACGCTCGCCGGCCAGCGGGCAGTGCTTGCCCAGGGCGAGATCAGGCCGGGCGACGCCCGTCGCCTTGCCGCGGCGCTGAAGCGGGTCCGTCCAGACCGCTTTGGCACGAGGAATCTGTTGCTCAACAGCCCCGGCGGCACGGTCGTGGACGCCTGGGACATGGCCAACGTCCTCGATCAGGTTGGCGTGACCACGATCGTTCCGGCTGGAGCGGTATGCGCTTCCGCCTGCGCAAGTGTCCTGTTCGTCGCCGGCAAGTACCGGTTGGTCCTGGCCGGCGGCCGGCTAGCCATCCACTCCTGCTACGATGCCCGAAACGGTGGCAAGGTGGAGGAGTGCGACGCGGCCCTTTCGATCCGCGCCGCCCAGCGCGGCGTGTCCGGATATGCGCTGATGGCGTTTCAGGAACTGGCGCCCGGTCCAAACTCGATCGTGGTGCTCAGTGCCAAGGATGCTGCCTGTTACGGCCTGATGCGGACCCCAGGGGAGCCCGCCGCGGGCGACAACGCCCCCTGCATCAAGGCGGCGCTGCGAGCGGCCCGGGCGAAGGCGCGCTGAGGCCGCCTCACTTCGCGCAAGATCGTGGCGGAAAGAGCCGCTGGTTTCCGGAAACGGAGCCGGGGAGAGCTTCAATGAAGATCCTGGTGGCCGAAGACGATGCACAATCGGCCGAATTTCTGCGGCGGGGGCTCACGCAGGAAGGCCACAGCGTCGACTGCACAGCCGATGGGCGTGACGCCCTCAGCTACTGTCTCTACAACACGCCAGACCTCCTGATCCTGGATCGTATGATGCCTGGGATGGATGGACTCAGCGTTCTCAAGGGGCTGAGGGCCGCAGGTCGCAGGTTTCCCGTGCTGTTTCTGAGCTCGATGGGCGACGTCGAGGATCGCGTCGAAGGCCTGCTGGCCGGCGGCGACGACTACCTGGCTAAGCCGTTCCATTTTTCCGAGCTCAGCGCGCGAGTCACCTCGCTGCTGAGACGTCCGGCGAGCGAGGGACCGGTGACGCGGCTGGTCGTGCACGATCTCGAGCTCGATCTATTGAGCCACAGCGCGCGACGGGCCGGGGTCAAGATCGACCTCCAGGCGAAGGAATTCGCGCTTCTCGAAGTGCTGATGCGCAATGCCGGGCGGATCATCACGAGAACGATGCTGCTCGAGCAGGTCTGGGACTTCAATTTCGACCCCAAGACAACGGTCGTGGAGACCCACATGAGCCGTCTCCGCGCCAAGGTCGACAAGCCCTTCGACGTGCCTCTGATCCATACGACACGCAACTCCGGCTATTCGATCCGTGCGCCGCGCTAGCATTCTCGCAGGGGTGCCGTTCCGCTCGGCCCTGCTTTTCACCCTGGTGTTCGCCATAGTGCTGGGGGTAGCCGGCTACGCCATTCTGGCGGCGACCGAGAGCTCGATGACCGACCAACTTCGTTCCTCGATCACAGAGGATTTCAGCCTCCTGCGCGACGCCAACGATACCGGCGGCGAAGCGGAGCTCGTCAAGTTCATCCGGGCGGCCGTCGCAACGCGATCAGATAAGCAATCGGCCTTCGGCCTGTTCAAGCTCTCCGGCCGGCGGATCGCTGGCAACGTCATGGAGGTGCCGCCGTTTCGCGGCTGGGGCACCCTGCCGGCCGATGCAGGAGCGACCGGGCCGCCATTTCTGGCTTATGTCGAGGTTCTCGACGACAACCTCGCCGTCGCCGCGCGATCTCAGCGCTTCCTTGCGACCGAGAGCGGCGTTGTGCTCAACGCATTGATCCTTGCCGGGGTCGTCATC
>DASZSH010000152.1:0-24916 GCA_035548755.1 Devosia sp. | reverse complement strand
CAGGAGCGACACATTGGCCGAGCCCTGCCAAAGGCCGATCAGGACGATGAAGGCAATGAGCGCCAGGTAAAGCCAGAGGCCGCGGTAGGTCGAGCTCATGTCGAGGCCCCCCGGAAGATGCCGGTCGGCCGCCAGAGCAGGGTGGCGACGAGGATCACGAAGGAGACTGTGAGCTTATATTCGGTGGGCACAAGGCTGAGATCCGGTGGAATGACGATCCAGCTTGGCAGGGCGCCAGACATCGGCCTCAGAATCGTCGACCAGTTGAAGACACCCAGCGTTTCGGCGAAGCCGAGGAGGAAGCCGCCCGCGATGGCGCCGTAGGCCTGTCCGAGGCCGCCCACGATGGCGGCAGCGAAGATGGGTAGGACGATGTTGAAGGCCAGGTCGGGCTTCAGCGAGACATCGAGAGAAAGCATGGTGCCCGCCGCGCAGGCGAGCGCGCCCGCGATGATCCAGGTCACGCGCACCACAAGCTGGGTATTGATGCCCGAGACCTGCGCAAGGTCGGGATTGTCGGACATGGCGCGCATCGCCTTGCCCAGCCGCGTGCCGGTAAGGAAGTAGTTGAGGATCATGATCAGCAGCGCCGTGACGATCACCATGATGAGCTGCGGCTCGGTGAAGGTGATGGGGCGCGCGCCAGCCCAGCTCATGTCGAAGCGGAATATGGTCTTGGGCTCGCCATAGTCGAAGAAGCTGTAAGTGCCGGTGCCGAAGAACAGGCGAACGAGCCCCTGGATCATCAGCGTGGCGCCGATCGAGGCGATCAGGAGCGTCACCGGACGTGCGCCGCGCCGGCGCAGCGGCGCATAGACGGCCTTGTCGATGCCCAGCGCTACTGCGGCGGTGATGGCCATGGCGACCGGCAGCACCACAAAGCCCGCCGAAATGGGGAAGTAGATGCCGTAGTGGTAGAAGACGAGCGAGAGGAGGAAGGCGAAGAAGGCGCCCATGGTCATCATGTCGCCGTGGGCAAAGTGGGCAAAGCGCAGAATGCCAAAGATCAGCGTCACGCCGATGGCGCCCAGGGCGTAGATCGAGCCGAGCACGGTGCCCGCGATGACCACCTTGTTGATGAAGAACACCAGGATATCCACGCGTCAGCCCCCCAGAAAGCTCTTGGCGACCTCGGGGTCGGCGATGAGCTCGGCACCGGTGCCGGTGAAGCGGTTCTGCCCCTGCGCCAGAACGAAGCCACGCGAGGCGAAGGCGAGCGCCTGGCGCGCGTTCTGCTCCACCATCAGGATGGCGACGCCTGCCTTGTTGACGGCCACGATGTGCTCGAAAATCTCAAGCACATAGCGGGGGGACAGGCCGGCCGATGGTTCGTCGAGCATGAGCAGACGCGGCTTGCTCATGAGCGCGCGGCCCATAGCGACCATCTGGCGCTGCCCCCCGCTCAATTCGCCCGCCGGCTGCCGGCGCTTTTCCTTGAGCACGGGGAACATGGCGTAGACTTCCTCAAGCGTGCCGGAGAAATCGTCGCGGCGCACGAAGGCGCCCATTTCGAGATTTTCCTCGACGCTCATGGACGTGAAGACGTTCTTTTCCTGCGGCACGAAGCTCAGGCCGCGCGGCACCAGCCGATCGGGCAGCGAATTGGTGATTTCCTCGCCCTCGAACAGCACCTGGCCCGATGTGACCCTCAGCAGGCCGAAGATCGCCTTGAGGGTGGTCGACTTGCCCGCCCCATTGGGACCGACGATGACGCCGATGTCGGACGCCTCTATCGCGACGTCGACGCCGTTGAGGATCGGCGCCCCGCCATACCCCGCCACGACGTTTCTGACCTCGATGAGCGGCATCAGGCGGCCACCGGAGCGCCGAAATAGGCTTCGATGATCGCCGGATTGGCGCGGATTTCGCGCATCGGGCCCTCAGCGATCTTCTCGCCCTGGGCCATGACGATCACCGGATCGCAGAGGCGGCCGATCAGATCCATGTCGTGTTCGATGACAAAGAAGGTGTAGCCGAGTTCGCGGTTCATGCGTTCGATATTGGCGGCAAGGTCCTGCAGCAGCGTGCGGTTGACGCCGGCGGCGACTTCGTCGAGGAGCACCACCTTGGCGTCCACCATCATGGTGCGGCCCAGTTCGAGGAGCTTCTTCTGGCCGCCGCTGAGATTGCCGGCGAGCTCATTCTTGACATGGGCGAGCCTGAGAAAGTCGATGACGTCGTTGGCCTTCTGACGCACCTCCCGTTCGCGGTCCCGCACCGCCCCGGGCATGAACCAGGTCTTGAGGATGTTTTCGCCCGGCTGGCTGTCGGGCACGACCATCAGATTTTCGAGCGCAGTCATGTTGGAGAATTCGTGCGCGATCTGAAACGTGCGCAGCATGCCGCGCGCGAAAAGCTCATAGGGCGGCAGCCCGGTGATATCCTGCCCGTCGAAGACGATCCTGCCCTTGTCGGGGACGATATTGCCCGCGACGAGATTGAACAGCGTCGATTTGCCGGCGCCATTGGGGCCGATCAGGCCGGTGATCGAGCCGCGCCGCACGGTCAGCGAACAATCGCGCACCGCCACGAGCCCGCCAAAACTCTTGCTGACGCCCTGAACGTCAATAACCGCGTCGATGGCCACCCCGCCCCCGAATTGCCTGCTTCCCGACGACACGGCTCTTGGCGGCCGTTCGCTGCGCCCTAATGTTCACAAGGTGACGTTTGGGTCAACCTCGGCGCGGGGGTTGAAGCGCACTCAAAGCGCCGCCAGCACGGCGTCGGCGGTCGCGTGGTTGATGGCGAAGGGGATATTGTAGAGCGTGGCCAGCCGCGTAAGCGCCTTGACGTCCACGTCGTGCGGCAGCGCGGTCAGCGGATCCTGGAAGAAGATCAGGGCATCGAGTTTTCCCTCGGCGATCATGGCGCCCAGCTCGGCGTCGCCGCCGAGCGGCCCGCTCAGCAGGCGGACGACGCTCAGCCCGGTACCCTCGACGATGCGGCCGCCGGTGGTGCCGGTGCCCCAGAGCGCGTGGCGCGCCAGGGTCGCCTTGTTCTTGAGCGCCCAGGCGACCAGTTCGTCCTTCTTGTCGTCGTGGGCCACCAGGCCAATGCGGGCCATGCCGGTCTCTCCGCGGCGGGATGGCCCTTGATACAGGGTCAGGCGCGAAGCGCAACTGCCTCGGCGATCAGGATGGCGATGTCATCGACGGGGATCGTGTCGCCGGGCCGGAAGGGTATCCAGCGCACGCGCTTGACCTTTCCGTCGTCGACCAGGAGCGGATGGTCGAGAAGCCTGCCGTTCTGGAAGATCAGCGAGACGTGGTCGCGGGTCGGATAAACGGCGCAGATGAAGCCGGCGGAGGGATGCCGGAAATTCACCGTAGCCCAGCCCGGCGCGAGTTTCGCCGAAAAGTCGGGGCGGAGGTCGCTCACGGTGCGAACAAGGCGCCGGGCCAGGGCGCCCGCCCGACCCTGCAGGGACGCAAGGAAATCTTGGATGGCTGGGTCTTCGGACATGCCGCCTTTTCGCATGGCGGCCTGTCAGGAGGTGTCAGGCTTTGCCTCAGAACTCTTCCCAGTCCTTGTCCATGGCGGCGCTGCCATGCGTCAGGTACGATCTGGCCGCCTTGCGGACGCGCTCCTGCAGGCCCTTGATGCCGCGGGCGGGCGGCGCCTCGGCGGCGGGGCGGCGCGCATCCGGGCGGGCCTCCGGCCGGCCGCCAATCGTGAAGACTTCGACGATCCGGTCGAGCTCGACCGCCTGCTCCTCGGTGCGTTCGATCGAGGCATTGGTCTGCTCGACCAGCGCGGCATTGTGCTGGGTCATCTCGTCCATCTGACGCACGGCTGCGTTCACTTCCTCGATCGAATGCGCCTGGTCCTGGCTCTGCCTGGCGATCGAATCCATAAGCTCGTTGGACGAACGGGCCGCGGTGAGCATCGCGGCCAGCTTACTGGCCGCTTCGCCGACCAGCTTGCTGCCTGTCCTGACCTCGGCGCCAGACTGCTCGATCAGCGCCTTGACTTCGCTCGAGGCCTGGGCCGCCGACTGGGCGAGACGCCGGACTTCCACCGCGACCACGGCGAAGCCCTTGCCGGCCTCGCCGGCCCGGGCCGCCTCGACGCTGGCGTTGAGGGCCAGCAGGTTGGTCTGGAAGGCGATATCGTCGATGAGCCCGATAATGTTGGAGATCCTGCCCGAGGAGGCGGTGATGCGCTCCATCGCCTCGGTCGCTCGGGTCATGACCTCGCCCCCCTCCTCGGCGGTGCGGGTGACGCCAGCGGCCACCATCGAGGCGTCCTTGGCGCGCTGGGCGTTCTGCAGAACCGTGTTGGCGAGCTGCTCCATGGCTGCAGAGGTTTCTTCGATGGTCGCTGCCTGCCTGGTCGTGCGTTCGCTCAAATCGTTGGCGCCTGCGAGAATCTCGCTGGTGGCGGCCTTGAGCGTGCGCGAGGTTTCGCGCAACCGGCCGATGATTTCGCCGAGCTTTTCGGCAACCGCGTTCGTGTCGGTCTTGAGCTGGTGGAAGGCGCCCTGGTACTCGCCCTCGACGCGATGGGTCAGGTCCGTGCGGGCAAGGGCCGAGAGCACTCGTCCGGTTTCCCCGAGCCCGCGATCGACCGTCTCGACGAGGTTATTGATGGAGGCGGCGATGGAGTTGAGCTCACGGTCGGGGAATTCCGCCTCGACCCGCCTCGAAAAGTCGCCGGCGACGGCGGCATCGACCACCTCGCCGAAGGCGTTCTGCAGCGCCTGCATCATGGTGCTGCGCTCTATCCGCCGACGCTCGGAGGCGGCGCGCTCTTCCTCGGTCATGCTGGAAATCTTGAGGGCATTCTCGCGGAATACCTCGACGGTCCGGGCCATTTCGCCGATCTCGTCGGACCGGGCCGTGCCCGTGATCTGCGTTTCAAGGTCGCCCTCGGCGAGCGCCTTCATCGTGCCCGTGAGGCGCGTGATAGGCCGGGTCACCGAGCGCGCGAAAAACAGGCCGGCAAGCGCGGCGACAGCAAGGAGCGCGCCGCCGACCAGGATCATCCAGTTGCGCATCGAAACAACCGGCGCGAAAACCTCATCCTGAGATTGCACGGCCATGACGGCCCATTTCGCGCCGTCGAGCGCAAAGGGCGCGGCCAGCGCCACCATCTTCTGCCCACGGTAGTCGACAATACCGCTCGCCCGCTGGCCGTCGACGGCAGCCTTGACGATATCGCCACGCACCGGCGTCACCAGAACATTGGGGTCGGAGGAGAAGCGCGACTGTGTGCGCATGAGTCCGTCGGCCCCCACGATCATCGCTTCGCCGGTCTCCCCCAGGCCCTCGATGGCATCCATCTTGCGCGAAATGGCGGAAGCCGAAATCTCATAGACAAGCACGCCCTGCACCGCATCATCCTTGTACACGGGCGCGGCCATGAATGCTTCGGGCCGGCCGGCGGGGCGATAGAAGCTGAAGTCGGCAAAGGCAGTCTTGTCCCTGCCCAGAGTCAGCGCCTGAGCAACCAGCTTTCCCAGAGGACCCTCCGACAGGGGATTGCCGCTGCCCTTGGAAAAGTCGGTACCGAAATCGTCGTTCTTCTGGGCGCTGTAGATCAGCACGCCGTCCGCCGAAAACAGAAGGATGTCTTCGTAGCCGCGCTGCTGGAGGATAGTGCGCCAGGCCGGGTGGAAGCGCTTATGCTGGGCGTCGTAGGTGCCGCCCATGGCCCCGACGCTGTCGATCTCGATCCGCTGCCACTGCGGCTTGGCGGTCTTGTTGGTGACATAGCTGAACTGCAACGCCTTGGACGGGTCGAGCTTGCTCTGCTTCTGCTGATTCCAGATCAGCATCATGTTGTTGATCTGGGTATAGGTGTCCGGCCAGTCCGCGTGCTGAACCAGATCGATCGAGACGTTGGCCAGATAGTCGCTCACCTGGTTGGAGGCTGATCCGACCGAAGCGGCAAAGCTCTGCTGCTGCTGCTGCTCAACGGTCTGCAGACCGATCATGTAGGCGGCGATGCCGATGCCCAGACCAACCACCAGGGCCGAACCGATCAGGGCGACCGGGAGCTTCTGGGCGATCTTGAGCTTGGGCAAAAGGGACATTCTCGGCTTGCTCCATTCTGGATCCGGGGGGAGCAAGGCAATCGCCGCATGCGCGGCGGGCCGCTTCAGCCTCTCCCCCTCAGGCTGCGGCGGGCAGTGCCAAAACTATAGGCAGCGGGGGTGAACAAGTCCTTACGGATGCGGTCCCCGAACGCGACTAGAACATCGCTCCCAAGGCTTCGGAAGCGCTAGCTCAGCGCGCCAATTACGGCCTCGATGCGCTTCTTCATCGTGCCGGCATCGAACGGCTTGATGATGTAGTTGTTGACGCCGAAGGAGATCGCTTCCTTAACCTGTTCCTTGTCGGATCGGCCGGTAGCCATGATGAAGGGCATATTGGCCGTCTTGGGGTGCTTGCGGATCACGCGCAGGAGCGTCAGCCCATCGATGTCCTCCATGTTCCAGTCCGAGATGATCAGATGGACGTTGGACTTTTCGAGCTTGCCCAGCGCATCGCGGCCAGACTTGGCCTCGATGATGTCTTTGAAGCCGAGCTGGGTCAGGATGTATTTGCAGATGCCCCGCATGGATTGCTGGTCATCCACGATCAGGACGCTCACATCGCTGGCTTTAGGCATTCTTACGCAAGACCTTCAGGTGCCAAAAGACGGAACGCGGCACTCAAAGGCAAGCTAGGCAGAAAACGTTACCATTCCATCAACCACGCCGCTTGCCTTATGCGGCCGATTTCAACCGGTTGAGAGCAGTTGCAAGTTTGAGGGCAATGGCTTCGAGCGGCGCCTGTTCGACCAGCGCCCCCTCTTCGAAGGCGACGCGCGGCATGCCGTAAACCAGCGCCGAAGACGGCGACTGGCCGACTGTGTAGGCGCCGCGGCTGCGCATCAACCTCAGTCCCGTCGCCCCGTCGCGCCCCATGCCCGTCAAGATGGCGCCAACCGCCAGCGGCCCCACCACCTCGGCGACCGAGGTGAACAAGACATCGACGCTGGGGCGGTGCCCCGAGATGAGCCCGTCCTGGCTCAGCCGGCATTTGAGCTGGCCCGAGCTCCTTTCGACGCGCAGATGCCAGTCGCCGCGCGCGACATAGGCCCTGCCGGGCTCGAGCGGCATGCGGTCCTCGGCCTCGACGACGCCGATTTCACTGAGTTCGTCGAGGCGAGCGGCAAAGCGCGCGGTGAAGCCCGCCGGCATATGCTGGGCGATGACAATGGGCGGACAGTCGGGCGGCATATCCGCCAGGATCGCGCGGATCGCTTCAACGCCGCCTGTTGATGCTCCGATCGCGATGAGCGACCCGGGCGGGCCGGCGGCCGTCTTCAGCCGGCCGGCCGTGGCGGGCGCCCTCGCCGAACGCGTGCGCACATCGGAGGTTGCGGCCGCGCGCACCTTTTCACGCAGGCTTGCCCCGAACGCTTCGAGCCCGCCGGCCAGATCGGTGGAGGGCTTGGCGACGAAATCGACGGCGCCCAGTTCGAGGGCAAGCAGGGTTTCGCTGGCGCCCTTGGTGGTGAGCGTCGAGACCATCACGACCGGCAGTGGGTGCAGCCGCATCAGCTTATCGAGGAATGCCAGCCCGTTCATGTTTGGCATCTCGATGTCGAGCGTCACGACATCCGGATCGAGCGCCTTGATCTTGGCCCGAGCCTCGATGGGATCCTCGGCGGCGCCCACCACGGTGATGTCGCCGTCGCGGCCCAAAGTGCGGCTCAGAACCTCGCGGATCAGCGCGGAGTCGTCGACAACCAGGACCTTGATGCTCATGCGGCGTCCTTCGCCCGCTCCCCGCGGGACTGGTAGATGGTCTTGCCGACGAGCCGAAAGCCGGCGCTGCCAGCGCCCAGGTTCTCGGAGTGGCCGATATAGAGAAATCCCCCGGGCGCAAGAATCTGCCCCAACCGCCGGAATACTTCGCCCTGGGTCGGCTTGTCGAAGTAGATGGTGACGTTGCGGCAGAAGATCGCGTCGAAGGGTCCCTTCATCGGCCAGGGCGCCATCAGGTTAAGCGGCTTGAACGAGACCAGCGCGGCGATCGCGGGAGGCACGCGAACCCGCCCGTCCGGCATCCGCTCGAACAGGCGCGCGCGTTCAGGGCCCAGGCCCGACAGCTCAGACTCGGGGTAGATGCCGGTCGCGGCCTTGGCAAGAACGGAGGTGTCGATGTCGGTTGCCAGAATCTTGAAGTCCCATCGCCGGAGCTCGGGCCAGGCGTCGATGAGATTCAGGGCGATCGTGTAGGGTTCCTGTCCGGTCGAGCATCCGGCCGACCAAATGCGCAAGCGCCGGCCGCGCGGCTGCTGCTCAAGGAGTTCGCCCACCTGCTCGCACAGATGAGTGAAATGATGTTCCTCCCGCCAGAACCGCGTGAGATTGGTCGTAAGGGCGTTGACGAAGTCCTGCGCATCCTGCGCTGTCGCCTGCGTTTCGAGAAAGTCCAGGTAGGCGTCGAATGAGGGCAGGCGGAGGCCGCGGACGATCTTGCTGAGCCGGGCGATCACCAGCGTGCGCTTGGCATCGGACAGCGAGATGCCGGCCGCTGCATAGAGCCGCTCCCGGATGCGTTCGAAATCGCGCTCCCCGAGCACAAATTCGCTCTGGTCCAGCATGTCCGGTCATCCCCTCTGCCGGCGCGCCGGCAGCGTCATGGCCTCCGACGCCTCCTCGCCCAGTGCGATCATCTGGTGGTCGAGCCGGCTGATCGCACCGGAGCCCTCGTCCAGGGCTCCCGCGATCATGTCGGTTTCATTGCTGAGATTCTCTAAATGGCCGCCCAGCCCGGACAGCACATTCTCAAGGGCGCGGGCATCGGCGAGCCCCTCGCCCGACTGCTCGCGGCTTGTTTCGACGAGGGCCCGGATGGCACGTGCCGTCTTCTGGGAGGCCTGCGCCAGGGTGCGGACCTCGTCGGCCACCACAGCAAAGCCGGCACCCTTTTCGCCGGCCCGCGCCGCCTCGACCGCAGCATTGAGGGCGAGCAGGTTGGTGCGAAAACTCACATCCTCGATGGCGGCAACGAGCCGGTCGATCTCGGCCGTCGTCCCCTCCAGCGAGCCGGCCAATTTGTTGCTGCGCTGGGCGATGTCGGAGGCCTCGCCGACGATATCGCGCACCTGTCTTTCAAGGGCGCGGGCCATCTTGGTGTGGTCGCGGCCGCGCGCGATGGCCTCGCCCGCCACTGTGAGGCCGGTGCGGCTCTGGGTGGCGTGTTCGGCCATCGAGGCCACCGCGGCGCGATATTTGTCGATGGCGGCCAGCACGGCATCGCATTTGCGCTCCAGAGCATCGCGGGCCGCAAGATGCTCGTCGCGCTCTTCGGTCAGCGCCGAGACGAGATCGGCGATCTGACGGACCGTCGGCGTGATCCCGGAATTGGAGCGGCGCATGGCCGGCGTCAGCGGCTCGCCCGAGGCGACGCGGGCAAGCCCAGCAACGCCCAGATCGACGGCCTCGAGCGCTTCACCAAGTGCGCGCAGGGCCGGCGAGGCCTGCAAGGCTTTTGGGTCGAAACGGAAGCCGGTGTGCCCGCCGCTCAAGGCTGCCACGAAGGCATCGAGGTCGTCGTCGGCGATATAGGCGCCCGCCGGCACGAACTCCATCACCGTACGTCCCGAACCCGCAGCGCGTTGGCGAACGGCGTGGCGAGCCCCGGCCAGCTGCACCAGTTCGTGCTCGGCGATCCCAGCCCTGGCATAGGCTGCCCCGAAAAGCCCCTCGAGCGTCTCGCCTTCGCGGGCGCGCGGCTCGAGCGCGGCAAGGCCCCGACTGACCCCCAGGATTTCGCCGTCGGGTCCGGCGACGAGCGCCGGCTGGCTCAGCCCGGAGAAGGCAGCCTTGAACTGTGTGGCCCGATCGAGGCGGCCCGCGAGATTGGCGACGATCGCCTCGACGGTCACGCCGTCGCGCAGGTCGCGGCCGCCTGCGGCGCCCACCGCCGCCCCGAGTTCGGCCAGCTTGACCTGAACCTGCCGCTCGCTCCAGGCGGCAAAGACCAAGCTCGCGGCGATCGCAGCTAGGCCGAGAAGAAACGCGGCGAGCCAGCCCCACGGGCCGACGGTCCATAGGGCCAGCGCGCCGCCGCACAGCGCGGCGAGCCAGAACAGGTCGACGATCAGCGCAACCCTGGTGCGGCGCATCCGGACCGGAGAGATGAGAACCCGATTCGACCCTAAAATCCGAATGGTTAACCAAACCCTTACCGGATCGGCGGCCGGTAAGATTCTGGTGAGATGCGGAGTTGGGTTCAGAACAGCTCGATGTCGACCACCGGCGGACGCAGGGCCGAAACCCGGCTGCCCACAATCGAAAGTTCCTCGCGGGCGACGCTCGATGCTGCGGCGTTACCCAGGCGCTTGACGAAGGCGCGGCCCGACCAGGGCTTGAACATCACGCGGCGGGCAAAAGTGCCTCCCACATCCTCGCTGGCGACGACATAGCCTTCATTATCGAGGAATTCATGGACGAATTCGATGTTCTTTGCCCCGATATCGGTCAACGCGGCGTTGATGAGCCCGCCCCCGAACAGCTTGATCTCGAGATTGGCCTTGCGTCCGGTGCCACGGGTGAGAACCTTGTTGATGAGCAACTCCATGGCGAACGCGCCGTAGCGCGCCGAGGCGCCGTAGCGGTCGCGCGCAGCGCCGGAGGGTTCGGCGAGCAGAAAGTGATTCATGCCGCCGACCCGCGCTTCGGTGTCACGGACGCAGGCCGACACGCACGATCCCAGCACCGTCGAGAAGGTCAGGTCTTCCTCGCCTCCCACGAGGCAGTCGCCCTGGTGAATGGTGGTCACGACGCCACGGTCGAAAGCCGGCGCGCTGGCGTGGCCCTGCGTCATCAGTCCTGGTCGCCCCCTGATAAGGTTATCATCAGGATAGAGCGCGATTCCTTAGGGAACTTCTAACCAGTTTCGGCAAGCATGATGGCAAGAGGCTACTGCAGCGCTAGACGACCGGCTTGCGCGAGTGGTGTGCAAGGACTGGGGAGTTAGGCGTTTCATGTCGTTGCAGAAGCTCGCCCGCGAACTCGACGAAACCGCCCGACAGACAGCGGCCATGGTCGAGGGGATCACCTACGCGCTCGAGATCCTGTCCGACAAGTCGCTAAGCTGCGAGGCCTCCCGGCGCGAGGCCATCGCCATCATCGTCAACGCCCTGCAGGGTCAGGACCGAATCGAACAGCGCTGCCAGAACATGGCGCTCGCAGTCCGCCAGTTCGCGCTCCTGCCGCCCACTGCTCCGGAGTCCGACTACGACGAAATCTGGTCCAATCTCGTGCTCGACGAACTGCGCGTGCCGGGGTTGAGCGGGGTTGCCGCCACGCCGTCGAATGGCGACGTGGACCTGTTCTAGGTCCGGATCGCGGGCGCTGATCGCCCGCGCCCGAGTTGAACCGGACGATGGGGAGGCGAAGTGCCCCGTCACCCGTCCATTTTGGCGCCGTTGACCACTGCGTGCAGGTCGATGAGCCCGACCATGCGGTTGTCGTGTGTCACGATGCCGTTGAGCAGTTCGGTATCCAGGGAGTTTCCCTCGGGAACGGAGTGGATCTCGTCCTTGCCGACCGTAAGGATGTCGCTCACCGCATCCACGAGGATGCCGACCCACTTGTCGCCCACCGACATCACCACCACGACGTGGTTCTTGGTCGGCGACGTCTGGCCTTCCCCGAAGCGGGCGCGCAGGTCAAATATCGGCACGATCGTACCGCGCAGATTGATTACGCCGCGCACATAGTCGCGCGTATTGGGCAGCGGGGTCGCGCCATTCCAGGCGCGGATTTCCCGCACCGTGGTGATTTCGACGCCGTAGGTCTGTTCGCCGATCGAGAAGGCGATGAGCTGGAGCGAGTTGTGGCTGTTGGCCTGCGTGCCGACGCCGTAATCGTCCCTGAGCGCGAGATTTTCCATCTTCTGGTCCTTCTGCCGCCCGTCCTAGGCGGCGTTCTTGTGCAGCTGAGATGTCCTCAACCCCTGCACATCCACAATGAGAGCGACATTGCCGTCGCCCAGAATGGTGCCGCCGGCGATGCCGTCGATCGACTCGAAGTTCTCTTCGAGCGACTTGATGACGACCTGCTGCTGGCCGATGATGTCGTCGACGATAAGGGCGACCTTGACCCCGCCCTCGGCCTCGCACAGGACCACGAAGCGGTTGGCGAGCTCGGCGCCGCCATGCATCTGGAAGCGCTCGGCAAGATCGACGACCTGCACATATTCGCCGCGAACACGCAGGACCTTGGCGCCCGAGGGCGCCCGTCCGAATTCGGCGCGCGAGCACTGGATGGTCTCGACGATCGAGGACAGGGGAAGAACGTAGGGCGAACTGCCGACCTTGACCAGCATCACATCGAGCACAGCGAGCGTGAGCGGCAGGCGCAGCGTCATGCGCGTTCCCTGCCCCGCGCGGCTCTTGACATTTACAGAGCCGCCGATCTTCTTGATATTGGAGAGCACCACATCCATGCCGACGCCGCGCCCGGAAATGTCGCTCACGGTCTCGGCGGTGGAGAAGCCCGGCGCGAAGATCAGCTGATCGATCTGTTCGTCGGTCGGGGTGGCGTCGGCGGCGATGATGCCTTTGCTGCGGGCCACCTGGAGCACGCGCTCGCGGTTAATGCCGGCGCCGTCGTCTTCCACGACGATGAGGATGTTGCCGCCCGCCTGCTCGGCCGAAAGGCGGATGGTGCCGGTCTCGGGTTTGCCGAGGTCGCGGCGCTTTTCGGGCATCTCGATGCCATGGTCGGCCGAGTTGCGGATCATGTGGGTCAATGGATCGGAGAGCTGCTCGATGACCGTCTTGTCGATCTCGGTCGCCTCGCCGGTCGTTTCGAGCCGGATCTTCTTTCCGGTTCTCTGCGCCAGCTCGCGCACCAGACGAGGCATACGCGAGAACACCGATTTGACCGGCTGGGCCCGGATCGCCATCACTGCGTCCTGAAGCCCGCGCGTGGTCTGGGCCAGAACCTCGAGACCGCGCACGAGCTCCTGATAGCGGGCGCGCAGCGTATCATCCATCTGCTGGGTCAGCATCGACTGGGTGATGACCAGTTCGCCCACCATGTTGACGACGCGGTCCACCTTGTCGAGGTCGACGCGAATCGACTGCACGCCGGCGCTGCGCCGATCCTCGGGGCCGGAGCGGCGATCTTCGGGGTCTTCGAGCGCAACCAGCGGCGCAGGATCGAGCGCGAGCCCAGGCGGGGGCGCCGGCGTGGCGCGCGCCGGCATTTCCCGCTTCACCGTCTCGGCGAGCTCGGCAAAGCTTGGCGCCGCGCTCATCTCGGGGGCGGGCCTGGGAGGCACGGGCGGGGGGGCCACAAGCGCGGCCAGATCGGCGAGAGTGGGCTCCTCGCCGCGGGGGTGAGCAAGCTGGGCGATGCTCAGATCGCAGTTGCCTTCCACGAACTCGAACACTTCGGCGATGGCTTCGACGCTCACATCGGGAGCCACGAGCGTCAGCTCCCACGAACAATAGACACCGAACGGCTCGAAGTCGGCGAGTGGCGGGATGTCGCCGACCTTCGCCACGACTGTCAGCTCGCCAAGGCTGGCAAGTTCGCGGAACAGGAGCAACGGATCGTTGGCGCGCGCATAGAGCTCGCGGTGCGGCGCAAAGCGGATTTCCCAGTGCCCCTTCTCGACGCTGAGCGGGGCCGTGCCGAAGGCATCCTCGGGCAGACCGGAGGCCGGGGGGACGGGCCCGCCTCCAGCGTCGAGATTGACCATCACAGGCACGAAATCGATGTCAAAGTCCTCGATAGGCTCGCCATCGTCCTCGTCCGCGTCGCGCCTTTCGACGGCGTTGCCGCTGGTCAGTGCGTCGAATTGCCGGCGCTCGTCATCCCCGTAACCGGGCCCGGGGGAAGCGCCCGCCTTGGCGGCATTGACGAAGTCGGCGACGATGTCGTTGGCGCGGATGCACAGCGTCGTGACCGGCTCGCTCAGCTCGATGCGACCATCGCGCACATGATCGAGCAGCGTCTCGTAGGCGTGCGCGAAAGCCACCAGCTCGGAAAAGCCGAAGGCCCCGCCGCCGCCCTTGATCGAATGGATGGCGCGGAACACCGCGTTGAGACGCTCCGACGACCTATCGCCCGCCTCGATCGCCGCGAATTGCTCCTCGAGCTCGGTCAGCAGCTCGGAGCACTCGTCGAAGTAGGTGGCCTTGAAGTCGTCGAGGTCGCTCAAAGTGAGCCTTCCCCTTCTGGGTCAGCGCGGGGCGCGTCAGTGAACGACGCGGTGGATGACGGAAATCAGCTTTTCCGGGTCGAACGGCTTGACGATCCATCCGGTGCCGCCGGCGGCGCGCCCCTGGTCGCGCTTGTCCTGACTGGTTTCGGTGGTGAGGATGAGGATCGGCAAGCTGTTGTGCTCGCCGGAGGCGCGCACCTTCCTGATGAACTCGATGCCGTCCATCACGGGCATGTTGATGTCGGTGATGACCACGTCGACCTGCTCTCGCGCCAGAACATCGAGACCCTTCTGTCCATCCTCGGCCTGCAGCACTTCGAAGCCGGCATTGCTCAGCGTGTGGTGGAGCATGGCGAGGATGGTGCGGGAGTCATCGACGGTCAGGACGCGCATTGGCGGAACTATCCTCTCATCAGGCCGGCAAAGCTGCCACCCAGGCCGAGCCGCTCGATCGCGGCGAGCATGGGGGCGCTGGCCCCGGCAATGGCAAATTCGTAGGAGTTGCGGCGCGAGGTCTCGGCCGCGCTGATCAGCATGAAAAGCGCATTGGTCGACATGCGTTCGACCCGGCTCGCGTCGATCTCGACGGGCCCCAGTTCAACGGCCTCGATCAGACCGTCGCGCACCACATCGAGCGCGTCGAGATCGACGATCGCGGGCAGCGCGACGACCTTGCCTGCGGCTGAATCCGCCATGAATCCACGGTCCCCCGTGGGCCGAACACCCACAGGGTTCAGTGTCCATGGCAACGGTTTAAGAAGTGCTAACCGTAATGCGCGCCAAAGCCCCGGAAATCGGCCGACTTCATGGGCTTTCGAGAGCCGCGAGGATGGGCGCTGCATCGGCCTGGGCCTCGAACGCGGCAAGCGTTGCCGGCGACCAGCGTGGCGTCTGGTCCTTGTCGACCAGAACGGCGCGCACGCCCTCGGCAAAGTCGGGCCGCCGCGCCATTACGCGGGCGAGCCGCAAATCCATGTCGAGGGTTCGGCCTACATCCATCAGCCGACGCGCCGCGAGCTGCCCCTGGAAAGTCGCAACCAGCGAGCCGGGACAGCGCGTCTGAAGCAGTGCCGCCACCTCGGAGAGCGCCGGGACGGCCCCAACGCGCGACACGAACTCGCCCGGCGATCGCGGCTCGGTGTCGGGCAACTGATCGGCCAGGGTGCAGAACACGGCATTCCCCGCCGTCATGGAGTGGGCCCCGATCAGCCGCCCGATGGCATCGAGCGGACGACTCGATGCAGCGGCCGCGGCAAGGTCGGCCGGCAGCGTCGCAACCCAGGCGGGATCGATCATCGCATCGGCAAGTCCCATCGCGAGGGCGTCCGGCGGCCCCACGCTCACGCCGGACATCGCGAACAGGAGAGCACGGTTCAGCGTGGTCTTGGCGAGGACGGCGCTGACACCCACGTCGGCGAAGAACCCGATCGCCGATTCGGGCATGGCGAAGCGCGCGCCCGGCTGCGTAAGGCGAAACGTGCAATGGCCAGCAATGCCTATGCCGCCGCCCATGACGATGCCATGCGTCAGAGCCACCAGCGGTTTTGGAAAAGTCGCGATCAGCCGGTTCATGCCGTATTCGGCGGCGAAGTATGCGTCTGCGTCGGCAGGCCGCCCCTCGATCACCAGAGCGCGCGCCGCCCGCACGTCGCCGCCCGAACAGAAGCCCTTGGCGCCATTGCCGACAAACAGCACGGCCCCAATGGACGAATCGTCGCGCCAACGCTCGAGCGTCTCGACGATTCCCTCGATCATGCCGCGACTGAGCGCATTGATCGCCTGCGGCCGGTTGAGGGCAATCCGCCCCAGCGCGCCCTCGGCGGAGATCTCGAGTTCGACTGTCATGGGGCGAACTTAGCGTGCCTCATCCCGAAGTGTCATCCCGCCGAGGGCCGCAACCGGGCGCTGGTCCCGCAGGCCTCGAACGGTCTGGGCGATGCGTATGCGGCGCGGGGCGCGGCCCGTCATCCGACCTGCAGGCAATGCGTGACGGCGGCAAGCTGTGATGCTACAGCCAGCCGCGTCATGCCGACCTACACTCCCCTGACCAACGTCCATCTGACCGGACTTGCCCGCGACCTTGCCCGGCGGGCCGATGAAGGAAAGCCGATCCGCATCGGCGTCATTGGCTCGGGCGAGATGGGCACCGACCTCGTGACGCAGGGCATGCTGATGCGTGGCATCGAGGTCTGCGCGATCGCCACACGCCGACCGCACACTGCGCTGGAGGCGACCGCCATCGCCTATGGCGACACCTCGCACGCGGTGGAAGCGGAGACGCTCAGCAAGGTTTCGGCCGCGATAGGGAGAAAGAAGCTCGCAATCACCTCGGCCGACGTGCTGGTGAGGACGCCCGAGATCGACGTCATCATCGATGCGACCGGCAAGCCCGGCGTGGCCGCCGATTTCGACCTGCTGGCCATGGAGCATGGCAAGCACGTGGTGATGATGAACGTGGAAGCCGACGTCACCATCGGTCCCTACCTCAAGAAGGAGGCCGACCGGCTTGGCGTGGTCTACTCAGTCGGGGCGGGCGACGAACCCTCCTCGTGCATGGAACTCATCGAGTTTGCCACCGCCCTTGGCTATCGCGTCGTCGCCGCAGGTAAAGGCAAGAACAACGCCCTCAATCACGACGCGGTGCCGGACGACTATCGCGAGGAGGCGGCGCGCCGGAACATGAATCCCCGCATGCTGGTCGAATTCGTCGATGGCTCCAAGACGATGGTGGAGATGTGCGCAATCGCCAACGCCACCGGCCTGGTTCCCGACATTCCTGGAATGCACGGTCCCAAGGCGGATCGCGACGACATGGTCAAGGTGCTGATCCCCAAGGAAGCCGGCGGGATACTCAACCGCAAGGGTGTGGTGGACTTCACCATCGGCAGGGGCGTTGCGCCCGGCGTGTTCTGCATCGTAGAGGCGGAGCATCCGCGCATCATCGAACGAATGGACGACCTGCATGTGGGCACGGGGCCCTACTATGCGTTCTTTAGGCCTTACCACCTCACGTCGCTCGAGGTTCCGCTGACTGCTGCCAGAATCATGCTCTACGGCAAGCCGGACATGGTGCCCCTGCCCAATCCAGTGGCGGAGGTGTGCGCCGTCGCCAAGCGCGACCTCTCAGTTGGCGAGCAATTCGATGCCATCGGCGAGACCTGCTACCGCAGTTACATTCTCACCATCGAGGATGCGCGCGACAAGATGGCGGTCCCGGTCGGACTGCTCGAAGGCGGCCGTGTCATCGCGCCGGTCAGGAAGGGGGAGCTGCTCACCCGCCGCAACGCTGCGCCGGATCAGACTACCCGTCTCTACGCCTTGCGGCAGAGGCAGGACCAGATGCTCGGGGTTGTGACATGACGATCATCATTGTGGGCGCCATGGGCAATATCGGAAGGCGGCTTATGCGCGGCTTTCCGGGTGCGATCGGCATTGATCGGATGCCGGGCGCCGATATTGTTGCCTCGCTGTCCGACATTGACTACGACGCACCGGCGGTCAAGGCCGCTTTCGAAAAGGCCGACGGCCTCATTCATGTGGCGACCAGCGCCAATGTGGCCGATCCGGACGCCGTCCACTGGCAGGCTGTGGTCGATACGGCACGGCTGCTCGCGGCCTGCGATCGCTACAATATCGAGCGTGTGGTCATCCCTTCCTCCGATTGGGCCGACCCCAAGACCCGTTGGGCGGCGCACAACCAAAATGCCTATGGCCATTCCAAGCGCGTGTTCGAGGAGATGGCGCACATGTACAACGTGAAACCCGGCCGTCACTGCGTGGCGCTGCGCATCGGCTGGGTGGCGCGAACGGCTGACGAGGTCGCCCGGGCGGACCAGTGGCTCAGGGCCAATTACTGGGACGACGCGCGCCTCATTGGCCAGATGCAGGCGGCGCTGGGGGAATAGCCTCGGCAGCCACGACACCGAACACCTCGCGCGTGCCCGCGTCGCGCACATAGTCGACGCGAACGCCGTTCCAATGATAGTCGAGGTGACGGCCCTGAACGGGATCGTGCGCAAGATCCGGGTAGAATAGGCCGACGCACTGGCCGCCGGAGTAGCGGACGCTCGGATAGACAACGCCGTCGGCGCCGGCCCGCCGCAAGGCCGCTCCCAGCTCCTGGCCGGCGGCATAGTCATCGGGGTCGAGCGCTTCGGGGGCAAGCCCGCCGCGCAGATCGTGCAAAGGCGCGCGCACGCCGAGTAGCAGCTCGCGGAACTGGCTGGTCCAGCCCGGCTCCTCGGCCGTGCGCGTCATGAACTGCGTGTGATGGAAGATCGTCTCGAACAGGGCCACCTCGAAGCGATCGCCCGCATAGAGCACGCCATAGCTGCCATCGGAAAAGCGGCTTGGACGGTCAGGACTCACATGGGTAAACGGGGCCATCAACAGGGTTGCCCCGGGCCCGGAGACGCGCCGCCCCGCCGGGACCAGATCGAGCCGGCCGATCTGTTCCATCACGCGCGGATTGGTCTTCTGCTCGGCGCTGAGCAGCAGCGGCCAGTCGGCTGGATCGGCGATGTCTTCGAACAGATCGATCGGGGGGAAAGCGCTGCGGATAATGCGCACCGCGCCCGGCCAGTCTATGGCGGCGACCGGAAGTTCGGCCGGGTCGATCACCAGCCACGCTCGGCGTCGAGATAGCGGCGCACCCGCATCAAATCGGTGAGTTCGCCACCCAGCATTACCTCGAGCGCGCTCTTGCCGGCAAACGCGGTGTTGGGCGCCTTGATCCACGAGTAGCCGCGCTGGCGGTCGGCGAAGATCAGCCGCAGCGCCTTGTGGATGCCCATGAGGTTGGCGAGCCGCGCCTTGCCATCGCGCCCGATACGGCCTACCTCGCCGGCCTTCCAGCGCCGGAAGGTCCTGAGCGGCAGATCGAGCAGCACGGCCGACTGATCGTCCCTCACACGCCAGCGGCGAAAGAGGCTGAGCGCAGCGCGGAACATTGCGGCCGCCTCCTCGTCGGTGATGGCCGTGTCGTCGGGCAGCAGGTCGGCCGAATCGACGGCCTTGAGCTTTGTCAGTCTGTCCATATGGCACGATATATCTCAATTGGTGCCAAATGGCAACAACAGTGATTGGACAGGCCGGGGCGGCGGAGAGATTTGAAGGCCGTCTTACCTCTCACCAATGGACCATCACCATGCCCATATCCCAACTCGATCCGGCAGCCGCCCTCGTTCTCATCGACCTGCAGAAGGGAGTCATCGGTCTGCCGACGGCACACTCGTCTGCTGCCATCGTGGCCGACGCCGCGCGGCTTGCCCGGGCATTCCGGCGCCGGAATCTGCCGGTGGTTCTGGTCAATGTCGTGGCGCGCGCCCCGGGGCGCACGAGCGTTTCGCTCAGCTTCACGCCGCCGCCTGACTGGCACGAACTCAGCCCGGAACTCGGCGCTGAGCCTCAGGATATCCGCGTGACCAAGTACAATGTGGGCGCCTTCCACGGCACCAGCCTGGATCTGCAGCTCAGGCGCCGGGGCGTTACGCAGATCTTCCTGGGCGGTATCGCCACCTCGAGCGGGGTGGAGGCGACGGCCCGCGCCGGCTACGATCACGGCTACAACATCGTCGCCGTCACCGACGCCATGACCGACATGGACGCCGAATCGCACGATCATGCGGTGCGCAAGCAGTTCCCCAAGATCGGCGAGACGACGACGGTGGCCGAGGTGCTAAGCTTTCTGGGCGGTTGAACCGAGGGGCATGGGGGGCCTCACCGACATGACGGGGGATGCAATGGGCGGGGCTGCGGAGGGACTGTTCCGCGTTCGCAGCCAGGGCGAAGCGCCCGTGACGCCCGCGGAACTGTTCTTCGATCTGGTTTTCGTCTTCGCCGTCACGCAGGTCTCGCATTTCCTCCTCGATCACCTCGGCTGGCTCGGGGCGGTCGAGGCGGCGATCCTGCTGCTGGCGGTGTGGTCGTCCTGGGTCGATACGGTGCTCATCACGAACCTGCTCGATCCGGGGCGGCAGCCGGTTCGCGCGGCCCTGTTTGCCCTGATGGCGGTGGGGCTGGTGTTCTCGAGCGCGCTGCCCGAGGCCTTCGCCGAGCGCGGACTGGTGTTCGGCACGGCCTTCGCGCTGTTTCAGTTCGGGCGCACCGTGTTCATGGTGTGGGCGACGCGCTCGCGACCGAAATCGTCGGCCAGCTTCCTGCGCACGGCGGTATGGGTCGCGATCTATGGCGCCTTCTGGATCGCCGGCGGCTTCGCAGAAGGGCCCGCGCGCTTTGCTTGCTGGTCGCTCGCGCTGCTCATCGACTACCTGATGCCCGTCTTCGGCTACCCCGTGCCCGGACTCGGCCGCACGGCCTTTGAGGTGCTCGCCATCGAGGGCGCGCATGTGGCCGAGAGAGTCAGCCTGTTCGTCATGATCGCGCTGGGAGAGTCGGTGCTGGTCACGGGGGCAACGTTCGCTGCGCTCGAATGGACGCCGCCCGTGGTGATCGCGGTCGCCTCGGGGCTCGTCCAGAGCGCTGCGATGTGGTGGATCTATTTTTACTGGAGCTCGGAGTCGGCCAAGACCGTGATCGCCCGCGCCAGCGATCCCAGCGTCTTCATCATCCGGGCCTTCGGCTATGTCCCCTGGATCGTCGTCGCCGGAATCGTCATCGCCGCCGTTGGCGACGACCTGACGCTGGGCGATCCACTGGCGACGCCGGACGTTGCCCGGATCTGGGTCCTGATCGGCGGGCCCGCGTTGTTCGTGCTGGGCGCGCTGCTGTTCGAATACGGCGCGCTCGGCAAGTGGTCACGCATCCGCCTTGCGGCACTTGCGGCCCTTGCACTGCTCGTCCCGCTTGCGCCGCGCCTCACCTCGCTCGGCCTGTCGCTGGCCACTACCACGCTCATTGTCGCGGTAGCGATCGCCGAGCACATCTGGTTCAGCCAGAGGCGCGTCGGACTGTCCGGCGTCTGGCGAGGCGTCAGTCCAGCGTCTGGCGATAGCGCAGCATCGCGATCACCGAGATCACCACGAGGATGATCCCCAGCGCCCAGCATTCGGCGCTCACGTCGGCGACGTCGCCGCCCTTGAGCATCACGGCCCGGATGATCCTGAGGAAGTGCGTGGCGGGCACGCCCTGGCCGATGAACTGAGCCCAGCCGGGCATGCCGGCGAAGGGGAACATGAAGCCCGACAACAGGATCGAGGGCAGGATGGTAAAGAAGCTCAACTGCATTGCCTGCATCTGATTGCGCGCGGCTGTCGAGATCAGAAAGCCGAGCGCCAGGTTCACCACGATGAACAGATTGAAGCCGATGAAGAAGGCGAACCAGCTGCCGTCGAACGGCACGCGGAACACGGCGTAGGCGGCAAGCAGAAAGACGATGGTCTGCACGTAGCCCACCATGACGTAAGGCAGTATCTTGCCCAGCATGACTTCGAACGGTCGCACCGGGGTGGCGATCAGCATCTCCATGGTGCCGCGCTCGCTCTCCTTGACGATGGCAACGGCCGTGATCATCACCATTGTCATCGAGAGGATAATGGCGAGCAGGCCCGGCACGATGTTGGTCGAGGTGCGTCCTTCGGGGTTGTATTCGCGGTGAACGCTGACGGTGAAGGGCGGCGCGGAGGCCGACTGCGCGAGCGGTCCGGTCAACACCTGGGTTATTGCCACGTTGACGATGCCCGACAGGGCGGCGGCGGCGCCGCCGACAGCCGACGGATCGGACGCGTCGGCGGCGACCAGGAGAGCCGGGCTGCGTCCGCGTATCACATCGCGCTCGAAATTCTGGGGGATGACGACGACGAAATTCGCCTCGCCTCGGCGCAGCGCTTCCTCTCCCGCCGCCGTTCCCATCACCTGGCCGCGAAAGTCGAAATAATCCGACTGCGCCATGGCGGCAATCACGGCGCGAGTAAGGGGGCCGTCGTCACCGACTTCAACCAGCGTGGGTAGATGTCGGGGATCGGCATTGATGGCAAAACCGAACAGGAAGAGCTGGATCAGCGGCAGTCCGATCATCATCCCGAAGGTGACGCGGTCGCGCCGCATCTGGATGAATTCCTTGTAGAGCACCGCTCCAAACCGGCGAAAGGAGAATCCGGCATGGCGCCGCACCGAGGGCGGGGGCCGGGTGTCGATCTCGGCAGGGCGCCCGGCTGGCGCTTCGGCGCGCGGCCTGTGCGGAAGCTGGATATTCATGCCGCGATCTCCGGAGGCACCTGCGCGGCGAAATTGTCGCGCGCGCCCGCCATCAGGTAGATGAAGGCCTCCTCAAGCCCCGCGACCTGCAGCGTCCAGCGGTGCGTGCCCTCTTCCCGCAGCCTGTCGACGGTCCGCTCGAGCGCCGGCTTGTCGGTTCCCGAGACGTGCAACACCGAGCCGAAGCGCGCGACCTGTTCGACGCCGGGCTCATGTTTGAGCCTCATTTCGAGCGCTGCGAGGTCTGGGCCCTCGACGCGCCAGGTTTCGAGCCCGACCATCTGCGGAATTTCCGCGCTCGGTCCGTCGATCAGCTTCTTGCCGTAGGCGATGTAGGTGATGAAATCGCACTGCACCGCCTCGTCCATGTAGTGGGTCGAGACCAGCACCGTGACGCCGCGGGCGCTCAGCCGCCGAATCTCATCCCAGAAGTCGCGGCGCGCCTTGGGGTCCACACCGGCCGTGGGCTCGTCGAGCAGCAGGAGCCGGGGCTCGTGCAGCAAGCAGGCGGTGAGCGCCAGGCGCTGCTTCCAGCCGCCCGACAGGGAACCGGCGAGCTGCCTCTGGCGATCGGCAAGGCCGAGGTCGTGGAGCGCAGCATCGACGCGCTGCCGGCGGCGATCGAGCCGGTACATGCGAGCGACGAAGTCGAGGTTCTCGCGGATCGTCAGATCCTCGTAGTAGGAGAACTTCTGCGTCATGTAGCCCACGGCTTCCTTGATGCGCGCCGCCTCATGCCGCACATCGAGCCCCAGGCAGGTCCCCTCGCCTTCATCGGGCGTCAGCAGGCCGCAGAGCATGCGGATGGTTGTGGTTTTGCCCGAGCCGTTAGGACCGAGGAAGCCATAGATCGCCCCTCGTGGCACGCGGATGTCGAAGTGATCGACGACCGTCCGCTCGCCGAAGCGCTTGGTGAGACCTCGCACGTCGATAACGAGCTCGGCCGCGTTCATTGCAGCCGCCCGATCGTGACCGGCTGGCCGGGCAGGATGCCGACGGGGTCGGCAAGTACCGCCTCGGTCTCGAACACCAGGCGGTTGCGCTCGTCGCGCGAATAGATGATGGGCGGAGTGAACTGCGGATCGGATGCGAAGTGGCTGATCGTCGCCCTCAGGCCCGCGCGGCAGCCATCGCAGGTGACGGTCACCGTGTCGCCGAGCGCGAACTGCTGGCGGTCGGTTTCACTCAGATAGAACAGCACCTTCATGGCGTCGGCGCCACGCATCGACAGCACGGGAGCTCCCGCCCCGGCCACCTCCCCCGTCTTGAAGAAGATGCGCTCGATACGCCCGTCCTCAGGTGCGGTGACCGTGCGATTGTCGAGCGCGGCCTTGGCCGTCAGGGCATCTGCCCTCGCAGCGGCATAGCTCGCCTCGGCCGCGATCTGCTGGGCATCGCGGGCGGGCAGCTCCTGCACCTTGAGCTGCGCCTGAAGCTGATCCACCGCGGCCTGCGCCGCCTTCACGCCCGCCTTGTCCTGATCGAGCTTGGCCTGCGACTCGACGCCCTTGGCAAACAGGTCCTGCGAGCGCGTGAGATTCTGCTGCGCCAGGTTCAGATCCGCCTCGGCCTTCATCAGCTGCGCCTTGGTGACGTCGATCTCCTCCTGCCGGCTGCCACTCTGGAGATTGGCGAGTGTGGCTTCGGCCGCATCGGCGCGCGCCTTGGCTGCATCATACTGCGCCTGCTGCTGGCTGCTTTCGAGCACGAACAGCACGTCGCCCTTGTGCACCAGTTGGCCTTCCACGACGGGGATGGATTCGATGGTGCCGGCCGAACTTGCCGCGGCATAGACGTAGTCCACTTCGACATAGCCGTTCCAACTCGGCGGGCCCGCGTGGCCGAATAGCGGCAGAGCCGATACGATCCCCATGACCCAGGCGAAGACCTCGTTCATCGCCCGCACCCTTTGCTGACGGTTCCTGAAAAGCTGGTCATGCCGCCCCTCAGCTCGCCATGAAGCGCCGCTCGGCGGCCGGCGCGCTCAGACCGTCAAAGAGAACGGACAGATGATTGTCGATCAGCCGGTCGATATCGAGCCCGCCCGCGGGCGTGATGCCGAACAGCTCGGCCAGAAGCATGTGCAGCGCCAGCGGCCCGATGATCGAACGGATGGTCAATTCGGGATCGACCGGCCGGAGATAGCCTTCGGCGATGCCGTTCCGGATGAGCTGCGTCACGGCCGGGAGAACACGGTCCAGCACCTCCCGCCGGTACATCTGGGCGAATTCGGGGAAATGCACGATCTCGCGCATCAGCAGCCGCGGGATGGCGATCGTCTTGGGGTCGGTCAGACGTCCCGCGACCATCTTCATGACCGTCCCGATGACCAGCCGCGGATCGCCCGAATAGTTTTCGAGAAAGCCCAGCGCATTGTTGGCGATGGGCAGCACGGCCCGCCGCACCAGTCCCTCGAGGATGGCCTCCTTGGAGGGAAAGTAGAGATAGACCGCGCCCTTGCTGAGGCCGGCCCGAGCCGCAATGTCCTCGACCCGGGTGCTTGCAAAGCCCTTCTGAACGAACAGCGCGAGCGCCGCGTCGAGAACCTCGTCGGGCCGCGCCTCGGCTCGCCTTCTGAATTT